>NZ_PDCM01000002.1:3947500-4247500 GCF_008634025.1 Streptomyces albofaciens JCM 4342
ACGGACGGACCTTCGTGGTGCCGAAGGCGACGCGTCCGGTGGTGGGCGTGCGGGTGCGGGATCTCCAGGATCCGACTTCGGCGATGGGCACGTCGCACGCCCGCGGGGCGGGGGTCGTCCATCTGCTCGACGAGGCGGAAGCGGTGCGCGAGAAGGTCATGGGTGCGGTGGCGGATGCCGGGCCGGACCTCGTGTACGACCCGGCCGGGCGGCCCGGGACGGCGAACCTCCTGGACGTACTGGCGGCGTGCGGTGGGGGCGATCCGGAGAAGCTGGCGGGTGCGTACGACTCGTACGGCGCGCTCAAGAAGGACACGGCCGAGGCGGTGGTGGAGCTGTTGCGGCCGGTGCGGGAGCGGCACGCGGAGCTGGTGGCGGACCCGGGGTACGTGGATTCCGTCCTGCGGGACGGGGCCGGGCGGGCGCGGGAGATGGCGCGGCCGCGGGTGGACGCGGCGTATCGGGGGGTGGGGTTGCTGCCGGTGGGGTGAGCCCGGGTCCCGGTGGGGTGGAGGCCGGCCTTGGGCGTACTGCGCGTAGTAGGCGCAAGGCCGGTTCCCGGGCGTACGGAGTGGGTCAGCCGTTGCCGGAGGCGAGTTCGCGGCTGCGGTCGCGGGCCGCTTCGAGGGCGGCGATCAGGGCGGCCCGTACGCCGTGGTTCTCCAGCTCGCGGATGGCGTTGATGGTGGTGCCGGCGGGCGATGTGACGTTCTCGCGGAGGGTGACCGGGTGCTCGCCGCTGTCCCGGAGCATGGTCGCCGCGCCGATCGCGGCCTGCACGATCAGGTCGTGGGCCTTGTCCCGCGGCAGGCCGAGCAGGATGCCGGCGTCGGTCATCGCCTCGACCAGGAAATAGAAGTACGCCGGGCCCGAGCCGGAGAGGGCGGTCGCGGCGTCCTGCTGGGACTCCGGGACCCGCAGCGTCTTGCCGACGGTGGCGAAGATCTCCTCGGCTCGGGTGAGGTGCGCGGCGGTGGCATGGGTGCCGGCCGAGATGACGGACATGGCCTCGTCGACGAGGGCGGGGGTGTTCGTCATGACGCGTACGACGGGGGTGGCCGCGGGCAGCCGCTCCTCGAAGAAGGCGGTCGGGATGCCGGCGGCGCCGCTGATGACGAGGCGGTCGGCCGGGACGTGCGGGGCCAGCTCGGTGAGGAGGGCGCCCATGTCCTGCGGCTTCACGGTCAGGATGAGGGTGTCCGCGGACTTGGCCGCCTCGGCGTTGGTCACGGGGGTGACGCCGTAGCGGGTACGGAGCTGGTCGGCGCGTTCGGGGCGGCGGGCGGTGACCATGAGGTCGGTGGGGGCCCAGCCGCCACGGATCATGCCGCTGAGGAGGGCTTCGCCGATTTTTCCGGTGCCTAGTACGGCGACCTTCTGGGTCATGTTGCGGTTCACCTCGCCGGTGGGGCTTCGGGGGTCTGGTGGCCGCGGGGCGGCCGGCCTTCTGTTGGTGCTCGGTCATCGTCGCATCGTGGGGGTTTGCTGGGCGGGGGTGTTCACGTTGTGGGCACGGTGGAGCGGGGGTGGGATTGAACGCCGTGATCGCCCGGCGGGCTCGTCCTCAAACGCCGGACGGGCTGGTTTTGGCTGGGATGGCCCCCAACCGCAGCGGGTTTTGGCTGGGGTGGTCCCCAAACCGCGGCTTGATCTGACTGAGGGCCCCCGAGCCGCAGCTTGATGTGGCCGGGATGATTCCCCCCCCCGGCGAATTCCGACCGGATGAGCCCGGGCGGTCCGTACCTCGTACGGACCGCCCTCACCCCGTACGCCGCCGCAACGTAGTCGTCCCCAAAGCCAGGATCGCGAATGTGCAGGCGGTGACGATGGTGATGTCGCGGAGGAATGTGGTGGTGATGGTGGGGTGGGTGAGGAGTTCGGTCATGCCGTCCACCGCGTAGGACATCGGGAGGATGTCCGAGAGGGTTTTGAGGGCCGGCTGCATCGTGTCGCGTGGGGTGAACAGGCCGCACAAAAGGAGCTGCGGCATCAGGATGGCGGGCATGAACTGGACGGCCTGGAATTCGGACGAGGCGAAGGCCGAGACGAAGAGGCCGAGGGCGGTGCCGAGGAGGGCGTCCAGGACGGCGACCAGGAGGAGCAGCCAGGGGGAACCGCTGACGTCCAGGTCCAGCAGCCATATCGACAGGGCGGTGGCGAGGGCGGACTGGACGACGGCGAGGGCGCCGAAGGCCAGGGCGTAGCCGCCGAGGAGGTCGGCCTTGCCGAGGGGCATGGCGAGGAGGCGTTCGAGGGTGCCCGAGGTGCGTTCGCGGAGGGTGGCGATGGAGGTCACCAGGAACATCGTGATCATCGGGAAGACGCCGAGCAGCGAGGCGCCGACGCTGTCGAACGTCCGGGGACGCGCGTCGAAGACGTAGCGCAGCAGGGCGATCATCACGCAGGGGACGATCAGCATCAGGGCGATGGTGCGCGGGTCGTGGCGCAGCTGGCGCAGCACGCGGGCGGCGGTGGCCAGGGCGCGGGCCCCGGAGAAGGGCGGCGCTGCCGTGGTCATGCGGGCGCTCCTCGGGTGGTCATGCCGGGCGGTCGTACGGGGTGGCCGTGTGGGGTGGTCATGCGGGCCGGTCCCCGGTGTGGGGCGGCCATGAGAGCCGGTCCTCGGTGTGGGGTGGTCATGCGGGCCGGTCCCCGGTGTGGGCGGTGGCGTGTTCGGCCGCGGTGGCCGCGTCGACCAGGTGGAGGAAGGCCGCCTCGACGGTGTCCGTACGGGTACGGGCCCGCAGCGCGTCGGGGGTGTCCTCGGCGAGGATGCGGCCCTCGCGCATCAGGAGGAGCCGGTCGCAGCGCTCGGCCTCGTCCATGACGTGGGAGGAGACCAGGAGCGTGGCGCCGCGTTCGGTGGCGAGGCGGTGGAAGAGCTGCCACAGGTCACGGCGGAGCACCGGGTCCAGGCCGACGGTGGGTTCGTCGAGGACGAGGAGTTCCGGCGTGCCGAGGAGGGCGACGGCGAGGGAGACGCGGCTGCGCTGGCCGCCGGAGAGGTTGCCGGCCAGGGCGTCGGCGTGCCGTGTCAGGGCGACGTCCTCGATGGCGCGGCGCACCTGCTCCCGGCGGGTGGCGCGGGCGGCCCGTCCCGGGTGCAGGACGGCGGCGAAGTAGTCGAGGTTCTGGCGGACGGTGAGGTCGCCGTATACGGACGGGGCCTGGGTGACGTAGCCGATGCGGGGGCGCAGACCGGCGTGCCCCGCGGGGCGGCCGAGTACGTCGAGGGTGCCGCCGACCTTGGCCTGGGTGCCGACGACGGCGCGCATCAGGGTGGTTTTGCCGCAGCCGGAGGGGCCGAGGAGCCCGGTGATCAGGCCGTGCGGGACGTCGAAGGCGAGGTCGTCCAGGACGGTGCGGCGGCCGCGTACGACGGTGAGGGCGCGGGCCCGGACGGCGGCGGGGGCGGTCGGGGCGGCGGAGGCCGTACCGGCCGGGGCACGACCGTAATTCATCATGTGTTGAATATTGCGCGGACGGCCCGGGGCGTCAAGGTGTCCGCGCGGCGGGCGCACTCCGGCGGGCGCCGTAGCGATCGGAATCGACCGCTCCTTATCGCTGACTCAGCGTTTACATGACGGTTACACAGCGACTCGCGCAAAGTCATGACCCCCTGGACAGAATGAAGTTGACCGCCCAACCATCCGTGCCGGAAGAGAGGGCTGACGCCATGCGCCGCGTGCTGCTGTTCGTCGTGGCAGCGCTGCTGGCGTTCCCGGTCGGTGGCGAGTGGGTGTACGGGCGGATGGCCGAGAGCCGGACCACGGTGACGGCCGGGGGCGCGGAGGCTGTCCGGGGCGGCGTACGGGCGGCTGTGGCGTCGTACGCGTACGAAGACGGCGGCCCGGCGGACCCGGAGGACCCGGCGGCCGAGCGCTGCCCGACCGGACGCGCCGCCCGCACCGCCCGCTCCACAGCCGGCGTACCGGTCTCCCGGCCCGGCGGCCGGACCAGGTGCACGAGCGACCCGACGGTTCCGCCCGCCGAGCGGCCGTCGCCGACCGCGCCGGTCACCGGCAACCGCGCCGTCCCCCTGACGAGGTCGGGCCAACTGCCCGTCAGTCACCACGCCTTCCGCTGCTGAGCGCACCCGCCGGCCGCCGGACACCGGCTCGCCAGGCACCCCACGGGCCGTCCCCCTGCCCGCACGCGCAGCACACAGTTCACGGACCGATCCGGACACCCGTCCCTTTCCCCGCACGGCGCACGTCCGCGCCGTGCGGTCCACCGCAACGCGCTGGAGGCAGCAGCATGCGAAAAATCATGGCCATACGCCCCGACTTCACCGCTTCCCTCGTCGTCTTCCTGGTCGCCGTGCCGCTGTGCGTCGGCGTGGCCGTCGCCTCCGGCGTCCCGGCCGAACTCGGACTCGTCACCGGCATCGTCGGCGGGCTGCTCACCGGCCTCCTGCCCGGCAGCAGCCTTCAGGTGAGCGGTCCGGCGGCCGGTCTGACCGTCCTCGTGTACGAGGCGGTGCGGGAGTTCGGGCTGAGCGCGCTGGGCGCGCTGGTGCTGGCGGCCGGGGTGCTGCAGCTCGTCATGGGGGCGCTGCGGCTGGGGCGGTGGTTCCGCGCGATCTCCGTGGCCGTCGTGCAGGGCATGCTCGCGGGCATCGGGCTGGTGCTGATCGCCGGTCAGCTGTACGCGCTCACCGACGCCGAGGCGCCCGGCAGCGGCCTGGCCAACCTCGGGGGCCTGCCGGAGCTGGCGGCCGACACGATCTGGTCGGACCAGGCGCTGACCGCGGCGGCGATCGGCGTCGGCACCATCGCCGTACTGGCACTGTGGCCGCGCTGGCGGCGGGCGGCCCGTGTCCTGCCCGCGCCGCTCGCGGCCGTGCTCCTGGCCACCGTCGCCGTCGCCGTGCTCCGGCTGCCGGTGGCGCGGGTGGAGGTCGCGGGGCTGCTGTCCGCCGTACAGCCGCCGGGCGGTGCGGACTTCGCCCGGCTGGCGGAGGTGGGCGCGGTCGGCACCGTGCTGGCCTTCGCGCTCATCGCGTCCGCCGAGTCGCTGTTCAGCGCGGCGGCCGTGGACCGGCTGCACGACGGGCCGCGTACGGACTACGACAAGGAGCTGATGGCGCAGGGGGCGGGCAACGCGGCGTGCGGGCTGCTCGGCGCGCTGCCGATGACCGCGGTCATCGTGCGCAGTTCCGCGAACGTGCGGGCAGGCGCGCGCACCAAGGCTTCGCGGGTGCTGCACGGCGTGTGGCTGCTGCTGTTCGCGGCGGCGTTCCCGGCGGCGCTGGGCGTCGTGCCGCTGGCTGCGCTGGCGGGGGTGCTCGTGCACGCGGGCTGGAAGCTCGTTCCCGTACGGGATTTCGTGCCGCTGTGGCGGGAGCACCGGGGCGAGGCCGTCGTGCTCGTGGGAACGGCGGTGGCGATCGTGGTGACCAACATGTTCGAGGGTGTCGTCATCGGGCTGCTGATGGCGGTCGCGAAGACCGCCTGGGAGACCTCGCACGCGCACCTGGAGGTGTCCGGGCTGGAGGACCGCGGGCCCGGGGCGGGGCCCATCCGTGTGCGCGCCCTGGGTAACGCCACGTTCCTGCGCCTACCCAGGCTGCTGGACCAGTTGGAGGCGCTGCCGCGCGATCGTGCCGTGGTGCTGGACCTCTCCGGGCTGCGCCATCTGGACCGTGCCTGCGCGGCGGCGCTCGGCAGCTGGGCGGAGCGGCGGCGGCCGGGGGACGGGCCGGAAACGGTGGACGCCGGAACCGGCACCGACATCCGAACATAAGGCATCCGGACATAAGGCATCCGGACATAAGCCATCGGACATAAGCCGTTCGGACATAAGCCGTTCGGACACAAGGCATCCGGACATAAGGCATCCGAAACACCAGCGCGGACAATCATCGTCAAGCGGAAGGGGGCGGCGTTGCGGGGCCAAAAAGCCTAAGGTCGGAGAGCTTGATCCATCGTCCGACGACCTGAGGAGCCCCGTGATCCGCCGGCCTCTCCGCTCCTGCGGTGCGACCGCAGCGCTCTCCGTCGCCCTGCTGCTGTCCTCCTGTACGAGCGCGTCCCGGCTGGACGGCACGGAGGGCGCGGGCAGCGTGCACGACCCGCTCTTCCCCGCCCTCGGCAACAGCGGGTACGACGTCGGCCACTACGGGCTCGACCTGGCCTACGACGTACGCGGCGGCACCCTCGACGCCACCGCCGAGATCGGCGCCACCGCACAGGCCGACCTCGCCTCCTTCAAGCTGGACCTCCAGGGGATGAAGGTGCGGGGCGTGCGGGTGGACGGCAAGGACGCCGAGTTCTCGCGCAAGGGCCACAAGCTGACCGTCCGGCCGCCGAAGACGGTGAAGAAGGGCGCCGCGTTCCGTACGACCGTCGAGTACGACGGCACGCCGGAGGAGATGACGGACGAGGACGGCGCCACCGAGGGCTGGGTGCGCACGGAGGACGGGGCGTTCGTGGCGGGCCAGCCGGCCGGGTCCATGACGTGGTTCCCCGGCAACAACCACCCGGGCGACAAGGCGGCGTACGACTTCCGGATCACCGTGCCGGACGGGTACACCGCCGTCGCCAACGGCGAGCTGCGCGGCCGGAAGTCCGCGAAGGGGCGGACGACCTTCGAGTGGCACAACGGCGAGCCGATGGCCTCCTACCTCGCCACCGCGACCATCGGGAAGTTCACCGTCAAGGAGTCGCGGACGAAGAGCGGGCTGCCCGTGTACACGGCGGTGGACCCGGCGGAGGCCAAGGAGAGCGCGGGGCCGCTGGAGCGGCTGGACGCGATCCTGGACTGGTCGGTGAAACGGTTCGGCCCGTATCCGTTCTCCAGCGCCGGGGCGATCGTCGACCACACGCCCGAACGGGTCGACTGGGGCGCGCTGGAGACCCAGACCAAGCCGGTCTACGCCGGGGCGCCGGACGAGGGCACGCTCGTGCACGAGACCGCGCACCAGTGGTTCGGCGATTCGGTGACGCCGAAGACCTGGCGGGACATCTGGCTCAATGAGGGGTTCGCGCAGTACGCGGAGTGGCTGTGGGAGGAGGACAAGGGCGGTCGTACGGCACAGCAGCAGTTCGACGCGCTGTACGAGACGGACGAGGACGACGAGAAGGTCTGGGGCTTCCCGCCCGGCGACCCCGGCGGCCCGGAGAACGTGACCGGCGACCCCGTCTACAAGCGCGGGGGCATGGTCCTCCAGCAGCTCCGCAAGGCCGTCGGCGACAAGGTCTTCTTCTCGATCCTGAAGGACTGGCCGGCGGAGCACCGGCACGGCAGCGCCGACACCCAGCAGTTCATCGACTTCTGCGCGGACCGTACGGACGTCGACCTGACGGACCTCTTCGACGACTGGCTGTACGGGGACGGGAAGCCGGACTGGGAGTACTGAGGTGGGCGGGGCGGCCTTACGGGAGGCAGCCCTACGGTGGCGGCCCTACGGGGCTCGGCCTTAGGGGGGACGGCCTTACGGGGGGACGGCCTTACGGGAGGGGCCGTCCGCCGGGCTGTCCGGCGGGCCGGAGCGTGACGGTCACATCGAGGGCGTACCGTTCCTCGACCGTTCCGTCGGGGAACACCCGGAGCAGTTCGGCGCGCTCGGCCGCCAGGATGGGCCGGGCGGCCTCGGGGCCGATCGCCGCGAAGTAGGAGCGGCTGCCGAGCATCCGGAGGTGGGTCTCCAGCGGCACCCGGCGGCTCCAGCTCAGCTCGCGCAGTACGGGTTCGAGGCCCAGGCCGAGGCCGGTGATCAGGCCCGGGGCCTCGGGGGCGACGCTGTGCGCGTGGTAGCCGGGCAGTGCGCGCTTGAGCCGGGCCTCCTGCTCCCCGACCCACTCCACGCGCGGGTCCGGCACGTTCCACCAGACGGCGAGCGCGCCACCGGGCCGCAGCACCCGCATCGCCTCGGGGACGGAGCGGGCCGGGTCGGTCCAGTGCCAGGACTGGGCGTACGTGACGAGGTCGAATCCCGCGTCGTCCGCGAACGGCAGGGCGTCGCCGAGGGCGCGGACGAGAGGCGTGCCGGGGCGTGCGGAGCGCAGTTCGCGGGCCATCGCGGCCCCCGGCTCCACCGCCGTGACACGGGCGCCGCGCGCCGCCAGCAGCCGGGTCGCGATGCCCGTACCGGCGCCCACGTCCAGGACCCGGGAGCCGGAGAGCGGGTGGCCGGTCAGTTCTTCGAGGGCGTCGAACAGGGCGGGCGGGTAGCCGGGGCGGGCGGCGGCGTACTGCGCGGCGACGGTGTCGAAGGACCGGGCCAGATCCGGGTGCGCCGGAGGGCGGGACGTCGGCTGAGGCATACGGGCATGGTGCCGGGCCGGGCGGAGCCATGGCCATGACCATGACCTGCCGCATTACCTGTGACGTAATCGACGGGGAGCCGGGCGGGCGGCAGCATCGCCCGCATGAACAGCACTGAAGCCCCGGAAACCACAGAAACCGGCGTCCCGGCGGGAACGATGAACACGGGAACGAAGAACGCGGCAACAGAGCACGCCGGAACGGAGCACGAGAGCGCCGCGACGCGCGCCGCCGTCGACGCCTATCTCGCCACGGTCGCCGACTCCGGAGCGACACCCGAGCGCATCGCCGCGCACTACGCGGAGCAGGTCGACTGGATGTGTGCCGACAACCCGGTGGTGCCGTGGCTGCGGCCGCGCGCGACGCGGGACGACGTCGCCGCGCACTGGCGTGAACTGCGCGAGCACACCGTGCCGGGCGCGGGCGGCGCGTCCGTCGACGCGCTCGTGGTCTCGGGGCCGGAGGCGGTGCTGACCGGACACCTGTGGGGGACGGTCCGGGCCACCGGCAAGGCCTTCCGGTCGCCGTTCGCGCTGCGTTTCACCGTGCGGGACGGGGCGATCGTGCGGCATCACGTCTACGAGGACAGCCTGGCCATCGCCGCGGCCTGCACTCCCGGGAGCTGAGCCGGGCGCGCACTGCCCTGGTCGCGGCCCACCCTGGCCCCGCCCTGGCCGCCCGCCGTCCCGGCCGCGCCGTCCCGGCCGCGACTAGCCGCGCTTCTTCTTCGTCTTCTTGGCCGCCGGGTTGCCCGTACGCGCTTTCTGGCGGCGCTCGTAACGCGCGCGTTCCTCCTCGTACTCGGCGCGCCGTACCTTCTCCCCCGGCGCCTCGACGAGGGCGCGGCAGAAGTAGGCGAGCAGCGAGCCGATGAAACCGATGAGCTGCAGGCTCTGCGCGGAGCGGTCGGCCGGGCGGTTGGCGGCCACCTCGGCGGCGGGGCGGGTCAGGCGCTCCCACGTACGGCGGAAGGCGACCGTGCTGCACACCGCGAAGCAGGCCACGACCAGGGCGTTCAGGAACGAGCCGACCTCGGCGATCTCCAGGCCCTGGAAGGCGAAGCGCAGCACCGCGGCGCCGGCGGCGGCGAGCACCAGGGAGCCCGCGGCGACCCCGGCCCGGCGCAGGCCGTAGCCGCCGTCGTGGTGCACCCAGGTCGTCCCGAAGAAGCGGATCGGGGCCGGCTCGGGGCCGGACCGGTCCGGGGCGGGCCGTGTGTCGTCGCTCATGGGGTCGATTATCCCTGGTGGACCGGGGTGCCCGGGGAGGCGGTGGGCCGGGCGGTCGCCGCCCGGCCCGGGCGCTCAGTTCGCGCAGTTCGGCGCCACGAAGCCGTCGCTGCCGGTGTGCACGTAGCTGTCCGAGACGTACTGGCCGGGCGCGATGCAGTCCCAGATGTCGGTGGTGCCGTACGGGCCGCTGACGCGCTGGCCGCGGCGCTGGCAGCGGATGGCGACCCGTGCGCCGTACGGGAGCTGCCGTACGAGGGAGGCGCCGGTGCTCGGGCCGCTGCGGACGTTGACACGGTGGCCGGGCGCGACCTGGTAGGTGGCCGCGGTCGCCGCCATCGCCTCGGCGGCCACGCCCTCGGCCTCGGTGACCGCCTCCGCCTCCGCGACCACCGCGGCCCCGTCCGCGCCGGTGCCGACGCCGCCGGTGCCGCCTGCCGTGCCGACGGTGTTCTCCTGTGTGCCGCTCATGCGTGCTCCCCCGTTGGATGCTCTGGTTCCGGTGTCGCGGACCGGGCCGCGGGCCGCGGCCGGTGCAACGCGCACGCTAGCAAGCCTCACCTGTCCCGTACGCACCATCGACTAGGCTCCGTGCGTCGCATCCGCGGCTCATGGACACGGGGGTGGAAGATGCCGCCGCTGCGCGGTTCCGAGGCGGACCCGGAAGCGGAACGTCCGCAGTACGCCGGCCGGTACCGCCTGGACGCGCGCCTGGGCTCCGGCGGGATGGGCGTGGTGCACCTGGCGCGGTCGTCGTCGGGGCTGCGCCTGGCGGTGAAGGTCGTGCACGCCGAGTTCGCCCAGGACCCCGAGTTCCGCGGCCGGTTCCGGCAGGAGGTGGCGGCGGCGCGGCGGGTGAGCGGCGCGTTCACCGCGCCGGTCGTGGACGCCGACCCGGACGCCGAGCGCCCCTGGATGGCCACCCTCTACATCCCCGGCCCGACCCTCGGCGAGCACGTCAAGCGCAACGGGCCGCTGGCGCCCGCCGAGGTGCGGCGGCTGGCCGCGGGCCTGGCCGAGGCGCTGCGCGACATCCACCGGGCGGGCGTGGTGCACCGCGACCTCAAGCCCGGCAACGTGCTGCTCGCCGCGGACGGCCCCAAGGTCATCGACTTCGGTATCTCGCGCCCCTCGGACAGCGAGATGCGCACCGAGACCGGCAAGCTCATCGGTACGCCGCCGTTCATGGCGCCCGAGCAGTTCCAGCGCCCGCGCGAGGTGGGCCCGGCGGCGGATGTCTTCGCGCTGGGGTCGGTGCTGGTGCACGCGGCGACCGGGCGGGGGCCGTTCGACTCGGAGAGTCCGTACATCGTCGCGTACCAGGTGGTGCACGACGAGGCGGATCTGACGGGTGTTCCGGAGGATCTGGCGCCGCTGATCCGCACGTGCCTGGCGAAGCGGCCGTCCGACCGGCCGACGCCGGACGTGCTGATGCGGATGCTGCACACCGAGGTGCCCACGGAGATCCACGACGATCTGGGCGTTCTGTTCGCGGACGCCGCCGCTCCGGAGGGCGTGCGCGTACCGGCTCAGCGGGAGTCCGTGGGCGGGGCCGCGCCGGAGTCCGTGGGCGGGGCCGCACAGGAGCCGGTACGGGTCGTCCCGGCGCCCGTGCCGTCCGCCGCGCCGGAGCGGGATGAGGCGACGCACGTACGGGGCCGGAAGCCGCCAGCGGAACCCGAAGCGCCGGAAGCGGAATCCGAAGCGGAGGCGGGGAAGACGGCGGACGCGGGGGCCGCGCAGCCGGTCGCCGCCGCCCCTCCGGAGGACGAGGACGCGGGCCGCGCCGGGCGTGGCGTCCGCCGCCGCTGGGCCGCCTGGGCCGCCGTGGCGGCGGTGCTGGCCGGTGCGGGGATCTTCGCGGGCGTGCGGATGCTGGGCCCCGACGACGAGCCGGCCCTCCAGACGCACACCACCGGCGGCACCGCCGCGGCCTTCCGCCCCTGGCACACTCCACTGGTCCAGCGGCCCGCCGGCCACCCGGCCGAGATGCCCTTCTGCGCGTACGGCGCCTCCGCCGACACCTCCGCCCTCTTCTGTGTCGAGCGGGGCCTGAAGGCCGCGCGGGTCGATCCGGGGAACGGCACCGTGACATGGCGCCGCGCGAGCGAGCCGGTGCGCGAGAGCGACACCCCGCCGAGCGCCCCGGTCCTCTCCGGCGGGCTGCTCTACGTACGGTCCCCCGACGGCAAGCGGCTGGAAGCGCTCGATCCGTCGCCCGGCGGGCGGGGCGCGACGCGCTGGAGCAAGGGGCTGGCCGGGTACGACCCCGAAGTCCGGTTCGTGGGCGGCGCGGTGCTGCTGACGTCGGCGGACGGCATGGTCACCGCCCTGGACAGCGCCACGCACCGGGAGCTGTGGCACCAGCGCTTCCCGGCGCAGCCGCTGGGGCAGTTCACCGCGTACGGGGACGGCCGTACCGCCTACGCGGCCACCGTCGCGGCCGACGGCGCCACCACCATGGTCACCGCGATCGACCCGGCGCACGGCACGGTCCGCTGGGAGCGGCGGCTGCCCGGCTCGCTCACCGTGGTGGGCTCGGGCGCGTCCGGCTCGGTGTACCTGACCGCCGCCGACCCGCTGATCGTCACCCGTACCGCGGCCGTCGTCCGCTACGACCCCGGTACGCACCGGGTACGGCGGCTGCCGCTGGCCGCCCCGGTGGACGACGCGGCGGCCGTGGTGCGCGGCGAGACGGCGTACGTGCTCGCGGCCGGCGGCACCCTCCAGGCGGTCGGCGACCGGCACTGGACCATGGAGACCTCGGTCAGCCGGGCCTCCGCGCCGGTGCTCGCCCCGCGGGGCGACCGGCTGTACTTCACCGGCGCCGACGGCCGGCTGCTGGCCGTGGACACCCGGCGCGGCGCGCTGCTCGGCCAGACGCCGCCCCGGCTGGCCACCGGACGCAGCGGCTACCTGGAGAAGCTGCCCGCGCCGCTGCCGGACCCGCGGCACGGCCGGATCTACGCGGCCGCGCCGGACGGCTCGGTGTTCGCCGCGGACGCGGAGAACCCCGCCCGCTGGTGAGGCGGACGGGGCTCCCGACGCGTCGTTACGCCGGTCAGCCCAGCTTCGTCACGTCGCGCACCGCGCCCTTGTCGGCGCTGGTGGCCATCGCCGCGTAGGCGCGCAGCGCCTGCGAGACCTTGCGCTCGCGCTGCTTCGGCGCGTACACCCCGCCGAGCGCCTCCCGGCGGGCCGTCAGCTCGGCCTCCGGGACGAGGAGTTCGATGGCGCGGTTCGGGATGTCGATACGGATCCGGTCGCCGTCCTCGACCAGGGCGATGGTGCCCCCGGAGGCCGCCTCGGGCGAGGCGTGGCCGATGGACAGGCCGGAGGTGCCGCCGGAGAACCGGCCGTCGGTGACCAGCGCGCACACCTTGCCCAGGCCGCGGCCCTTGAGGAAGGACGTCGGGTAGAGCATCTCCTGCATGCCGGGGCCGCCCTTGGGGCCCTCGTAGCGGATGACGACCACGTCACCCGGCCGGACCTGCTTGCCGAGGATCTTCTCGACGGCCTCCTCCTGCGACTCGCAGACCACGGCCGGGCCCTCGAACGTCCAGATCGACTCGTCGACGCCCGCGGTCTTCACCACGCAGCCGTCCTCGGCGAGGTTGCCCTTGAGGACCGCCAGGCCGCCGTCGGCGGAGTAGGCGTGGGCGAAGTCGCGGATGCAGCCGCCCTCGGCGTCCAGGTCGAGGCTGTCCCAGCGCTCGGACTGGGAGAAGGCGGTGGCGGAGCGCTTGCAGCCGGGGGCCGCGTGCCACAGCTCGACGGCCTCGGGGGACGGCGAGCCGCCGCGCACGTCCCAGGTCTTGAGCCAGTCGGCGAGCGAGGCGCTGTGCACGGTGTGCACGTCCTCGTTGAGCAGCCCGGCCCGGTACAGCTCGCCCAGGATGGCGGGGATGCCGCCGGCCCGGTGCACGTCCTCCATGTAGTACGTGCCGCCCGGCGCGACGTTCGGCGCGACCTTGGCCAGGCAGGGCACCCGGCGCGAGACCGCGTTGATGTCCTCCAGGCCGTAGTCGAGACCGGCCTCCTGGGCGGCGGCCAGCAGGTGCAGGATCGTGTTGGTGGAGCCGCCCATGGCGATGTCCAGGGCCATGGCGTTCTCGAAGGAGGCGCGGGAGCCGATGCTGCGGGGCAGCACGGTCGCGTCGTCCTGGTCGTAGTACCGCTTGGTGATCTCCACGACCGTACGGCCGGCGTTCTCGTACAGCGCCCGGCGGGCGGTGTGGGTGGCCAGCACCGTGCCGTTGCCGGGCAGCGACAGGCCGATGGCCTCGGTCAGGCAGTTCATCGAGTTGGCGGTGAACATGCCGGAACAGGAGCCGCAGGTCGGGCAGGCGTTGTCCTCGATACGGAGGATGTCCTCGTCCGAGACGTTCTCGTCGACCGCGTCGGCGATGGCGTTGACCAGGTCCAGCTTGCGGACCGTGCCGTCGACGAGGGTGGCGCGGCCGGCCTCCATGGGCCCGCCGGAGACGAAGACGGTGGGGATGTTCAGCCGCATCGCGGCCATCAGCATCCCCGGGGTGATCTTGTCGCAGTTGGAGATGCAGATCAGCGCGTCCGCGCAGTGCGCCTCGACCATGTACTCGACGGAGTCGGCGATCAGGTCGCGGGACGGCAGCGAGTAGAGCATGCCGCCGTGGCCCATGGCGATGCCGTCGTCCACCGCGATGGTGTTGAACTCGCGGGCGATGCCGCCGGCCTCCTTGATCGCCTCGCTGACGATCCGGCCGACCGGCTGGAGGTGGGTGTGGCCCGGCACGAACTCGGTGAAGCTGTTGGCCACCGCGATCACGGGCTTGCCGAAGTCCTCGCGCGCTACGCCCGACGCCTGCATGAGCGCGCGGGCGCCGGCCATGTTGCGGCCATGGGTGACGGTGCGGGACCTCAGCTCGGGCACGTGGATCCACTCCCTCGGGTGCGTGTACGTCTCTCGTACGCCCAGTGCGCGTACGTACGTGAATCAGTCGAGACTACGCCCCGGCTCCAAGATCTGGACAGTGAATCCGGCATGTGAGACGGATGACCGCTGTGCGGACAGTTCGCGCGCGGTGGGACCGTACGGTCAGGGGCCGGTCAGATGGGCCTGCACCACGGGGGCGACCCGGGCGATGATCCGTTCCGGGTCCGCCGACGCCAGCGGCTCCAGCTTGATCACGTACCGCAGCAGGGCCGTGCCGACCAGCTGCGCGGCCGCCAGCTCGGCCCGCAGGGCGGGGTCCGGGACGGTCAGCTCGCCGGCGATCCGGCGCAGCAGCTGGCGGGCGATGAGCTTGCGGAAGACCGCGGCGGCCACGTCGTTGGTCAGGGCGCTGCGCACGATCGCCAGCAGGGGTTCGCGGGTGATCGGGTTCTCCCAGACGCCGAAGACGAAGCGGGTCAGCCGCTCGCCCACACCGTCCAGGCCGCCGTCGAGCACGGCCTCGGGCGCGTTCAGGGCGGGCGCGAAGGACAGCTCGACCGCCGCCTCGAAGACCCGCTCCTTGGTGCCGTAGTAGTGGTGGACCAGGGCCGGGTCCACGTCCGCGGCCTTGGCGATGCCGCGGATCGAGGCCTTCTCGTAGCCGCGCGCGGCGAACTCGGCGCGGGCCGCCGCCAGGATGCGCTCACGCGCCCCGGGGCCGTCCACGGAGTCCGTACGGGAAGGGCGGCCGCGCCGCCGGGTCCCCCCGGTCCCGGCCGGGACGCCCGTCACGACCCCGGCACCCACGTCGGCGACGCCAGGTGGAGCCGCGTGAAGGCCAGCGCCTCCGCGAGATCGGCCTCGCGCTCGGCGCCGGACATCGCCCGCCGGGTGTTGACCTCGACCACGATGTGCCCGCCGAAGCCGGTGGCGGCCAGCCGCTCCAGCAGCTCGGCGCAGGGCTGCGAGCCGCGCCCCGGCACCAGGTGCTCGTCCTTATTGGAGCCGTTGCCGTCGGCGAGGTGGATGTGCGCCAGGCGCTCGCCCATCCGGTCGACCATGTGCAGCGCGTCGCTGCGGGAGGTGGCGGTGTGCGACAGGTCGACGGTGAAGTGCCGGTAGTCGTCCTTGGTCGGGTCCCAGTCCGGCGCGTACGCCAGCATCTCGCGGTCCCGGTAGCGCCACGGGTACATGTTCTCGACGGCGAATCTGACGTCCGTCTCGCTCTCCATCCGCCACACTCCGCGGACGAACTCGCGGGCGTAACTGCGCTGCCACCGGAAGGGCGGATGGACGACCACCGTCGACGCGCCGAGCTTCTCCGCGGCGTTGCGAGCGCGCTGCAGCTTCACCCAGGGGTCCGTGGACCACACCCGCTGCGTGATCAGCAGGCACGGCGCGTGCACGGCCAGGATCGGCACCCCGTGGTAGTCGGAGAGCCGGCGCAGCGCCTCGATGTCCTGGCTGACCGGGTCGGTCCACACCATGACCTCGACGCCGTCGTAGCCCAGGCGCGCGGCGATCTCGAAGGCCGTCGCCGTCGACTCCGGATACACCGAGGCCGTGGACAGGGCGACCTTCGCATCCGGGATGCGCACCACTGGCTCCGTCACGAGGGACAGGGTACGGGCCGCCGCCCCCGGGCGGGGGCCGCGCCCCTACGCCGGAGGCAGGTGGTCCAGATGGCGCAGGATCACGCCTTCGCGCAGCGCCCACGGGCAGATCTCCAGCGTGCGCACGCCGAACAGGTCCATCGCGCCCTCCGCCACCAGCGCCCCGGCCACCAGCTGGCGCGAGCGTCCCTCGGAGACGCCGGGCAGCTTGGCGCGCTCCGCGCCGGTCATCGCGGCCAGCTTCGGCACCCACTCCTCCAGCGCCTTGCGGTCCAGCTCACGCTGGGCGTAGAGGCCCTCGGCGGACCGGGCGGCGCCGGCGATGCGGGCCAGCTGCTTGAAGGTCTTGGAGGTGCCGACGACGTGGTCGGGCGTACCGAAGCGCGTGAAATCGCTCACCACCCGTCCGATTTCGGCCCGTACGCGCTTGCGCAGCGCCCGTATGTCCTCCGGCTCCGGCGGGTCGCCCGGCAGGTCGGCCGCGGTCAGCCGGCCCGCGCCGAGCGGCAGCGAGACCGCCGCGTCCGGCTCCTCGTCCAGCCCGTACGCGATCTCCAGCGAGCCGCCGCCGATGTCCAGCACCAGCAGCCGCCCCGCCGACCAGCCGAACCAGCGGCGGGCCGCGAGGAACGTCAGCCGGGCCTCGTCCTCACCGGACAGCACCCGCAGCCGTACGCCGGTCTCCCGCTCGACCCGGCCCAGTACGTCCTCCCCGTTGGCCGCCTCGCGGACCGCGGAGGTGGCGAACGGCAGCACGTCCTCGACGCCCTTGTCCTCCGCGACCTGCACCGCCGAGCGGACCGTGGCCACCAGCCGCTCCACGCCCGCCTCACCGACCGTGCCGTCCTCGTCGAGGAGTTCGGCCAGCCGCAGCTCCGCCTTGTGGGAGTAGGCGGGCAGCGGGCGCGCGCCCGGGTGCGCGTCCATCACCAGCAGATGAACCGTGTTCGAACCCACATCGAGGACACCGAGTCTCATACGTTGAACCTACTGCGCGTGGCCGGGAACCGACGGCGGGGCCCCGGCCCCGGGAGGGCCGATCCGCGTACCGGCCGTCTTACGCTGGAGCAGTGGCTAAGACGAACAAGGCGAAGCAGAACAAAGCCCTGAAGAAAGCGGAAAAGCAGCGCGCGGCACTGGAGGCGCAAGGGGCTCGGGCCGACGAGGTCGGCGGTCTGGACTTCGCCCGCGCCTGGGTCACCTTCCCCGACCCCGCCGACGACGAGCAGGTCTTCCGCTGTGACCTGACCTGGCTCACCTCCCGCTGGACGTGCATCTTCGGCAGCGGCTGCAAGGGCATCGAGGCGGGGCGCGCGGACGACGGGTGCTGCACGCTCGGCGCGCACTTCTCGGACGAGGAGGACGAGCAGCGGGTCGCGGAGCACGTGGCGCGGCTCACACCCGACCTGTGGCAGTTCCACGATGTCGGCACCTCCACCGGCTGGACCCAGGAGGACGAGGACGGCGACCGCCAGACCCGGCGCTGGAAGGGCTCGTGCATCTTCCAGAACCGCCCCGGATTCCCGGCCGGCGCCGGCTGCTCGCTGCACATCCTCGCGCTGCGCGAGGGCCGCGAGCCGCTGGAGACCAAGCCGGACGTGTGCTGGCAGCTGCCGGTCCGGCGCACCTACGACTGGATCGACCGCCCCGACGACACCCGCGTCCTCCAGGTCACCATCGGCGAGTACGACCGCCGCGGCTGGGGCCCCGGCGGCCACGACCTGCACTGGTGGTGCACGTCGGCGACCTCGGCACACGGCGCCGGCGAGCCGGTGTACGTGTCCTACGGGCCGGAGCTCACCGAGCTGATGGGCAAGGAGGGCTACGACCGGCTCGTGGAACTCTGCGAGGAGCGCCTGGCGGCGACCCTGCCGATGGCGCCGCATCCGGCGGATCCGAAGTAACGGGCGCGTGGGGGCCGGACCCGGGGTGTACGCGCCGGTCTTTTGATCAGCCCGTCGATCGACGATCAGCCCGCCGGCCCGGCCGTACCGGACGGTGACGGGCTCGGTCCCGTCGTCGGCTCCCCCGCCGTGGGCGCCGGCGTCGGTGCGGAACTGGGTGTGGGCGACGCGGTCGGGTGGTGCGTCGGGTCCGGCGCCGGTGAGGCCGGCCTCGGGCCGGGGTGGTGTCCGGGGCCGGGCTCCGGGGGGTGCCCGCCGGGCCCCGGCCGGTGGTCGCCGCCCGCGCCCCACCCCTCCAGCGTCACCGTCGTGCCGCCGGGCGCGAGCGTGATCCGCGCGTTCCAGTAGCCGTCCGGTTCGCGGCCGTGGTCCACGGTCACCACGAGCGTGCCGGACTCTCCGGGGACGAGCACCCCGGCCGTGCCGCTCAGCCGCAGCCACGGCGCGCCCGACCGCGCCGTCCAGTGCACCGGCTCGCCGCCGGACGCGGTGAGCGTGATGACCGTACCGGCGCCGCTCGGCCGGGCCGTGACGGTCAGCCGTCCGGGGCCGGTGCGGGAGCGGTCCGGCTCGCCGGGGCGCAGCGGCATCCCGTCAGCACCGACGACCTGCACCGACACGGCGGGCAGACCGCTCGCGGCGGGCGGCCCGGCGGAGGTCCGCGCGCTGCCCGCGTTCTCGTACGGGGCGCCGTCGAGCGCGCCGGAGCCGTCCGCCTCGCCGGCCGTCACCGCCGGTCCCTCCCCCTCTCCGGTCGACGGCGCGCCCCGGTAGGCGGCCCACAGGGCGAGCACCGGCGCCACCAGCACGGTGGCGAGCACGGTCGTGGTCACGGCCCGGGTCCGCGCCCGGCGGCGGGTCGCCGGATCCTTGGGGCGGACGGGGAAGCCACGCCGGTCGTAGCGAGGAGAACCGTTTACGCCCGCGGAGCGGCCCGTGCGCCCCGAGCGCGGCGGGACGCCCGCGCCCGCCACGCCCTCGGCACGCCCCGAACGCGAGCCGCGCGCCGCCGCCATGGCCGTGCACACGGCCGTACGGGGAGCGGTGACCATCGGCAGCGCGCCGTGGCCGAGGGGCGCGGTGCCCGGCCAGGGGCCGTGCGCGGTGGCCCGCTCGGCCGTACGGCGGCACTCGGCACAGTCGTCCACGTGCCGGACCAGCTCCCGGCGCAGCGCGCCCCCCAGCAGCATCTGGTGGTCGCCGGCGAGCTGGGCGACGTCCGGGCAGCGGCCGAACTCGACGACGGCGAGCGCGGCGCGGGTGCGCTCGACCTCGCAGGAGGCGGCCGCCAGGAGGGTGCGGGTGGCGGTGAGGTCGCCGCCGAGGACGGCGGCGACCTCTTCCGTGGACAGGCGGTGGCGTACCGACAGCTCCAGCGCCTCGCGCTGCTCGGGGGTCGTGCCGGCGGCCTCCGGCCAGGCCAGGGAGGCCAGTTCGCGGCGGCGGCGCGCCGCGTCGGGGGTGCCGCCGGGAGCGGCCGGGGCTCCGAAGGCGGCGGACGCGCCCATGCCGAAGGTGGTGACGCCTTGGTTCGTGGCGGGGGCCGTACCGGCCCCGGCGGGCGGGGCCGCCGGTTCCGCGGGAACTCCGGTACCGTGGTCCGTTCCGCCGTCCGGGGCCCGGTCCGAGAGCCGCCGCAGGCAGGCCCACCGGGCCAGCGCGTACAGCCAGGAGCGGTAGAGGGCGGCGTCGGGGGGCCGCCGGCCGTGGTGCCGCTCGGCGACGGCGAGCACCTCGCCGAGGACGGCGGTGGCCGCGTCGTGCTCGCACAGGACGGACAGGCAGTAGGTGAACAGGCCGTCCAGGTGGGGTGCGTAGCGCTCGGGGAGGCTCGGCACGACGCGGCGGCCGTCGTCGTGCGCCTGATGTGCGCCGGTGGCGTGCGTGGGGTGATCGGACCTGCTGCTCATCACCCGGCGACGGTAGGCGGGGGATGCGGGGCCTATCGCGCCGCATGGCCTCTTTTAATCCGTACGGGTGGTCTTCTCCCTCGAAAGGGGACCCAAGGCCCTGGTTTCCCACTCGACGACCGTGTGCACATCCCGTACCGGCCGCCCGCACGCGCCCCACCGGCCCCCGCCCGTTCACCTCGAAACTGATCGGCGGCCGCCCGCCCGCGTTGTCACACCCCACGGCTACGGTGAACCCCATGGCGACTCGTAAATCCTCGGCCAAGGAGCGGCCCTCGTACCGCTGCACCGAATGCGGCTGGACCACCGCGAAGTGGCTCGGCCGCTGCCCGGAGTGCCAGGCGTGGGGCACGGTCGAGGAGTTCGGCGGCGCCCCCGCCGTCCGGACGACCGCGCCCGGCCGCGTCACGACGGCCGCGCTGCCCATCGGCCAGGTGGACGGCCGCCAGGCCACCGCCCGCTCCACGGGCGTGGACGAGCTGGACCGGGTGCTCGGCGGCGGCCTGGTCCCCGGCGCCGTGGTGCTGCTCGCCGGCGAGCCCGGCGTCGGCAAGTCCACCCTGCTGCTGGACGTGGCCGCCAAGGCCGCGAGCGACGACCATCGCACGCTGTATGTGACGGGCGAGGAGTCCGCGAGCCAGGTGCGGCTGCGCGCCGACCGCATCGGCGCCATCGACGACCACCTCTACCTCGCCGCCGAGACCGACCTGTCCGCCGTCCTGGGCCACCTGGACTCGGTCAAGCCGTCCCTGCTGATCGTGGACTCCGTCCAGACCGTCGCCTCCCCCGAGATCGACGGCGCGCCCGGCGGCATGGCGCAGGTCCGCGAGGTGGCCGGCGCCCTGATCCGCGCGTCCAAGGAGCGCGGCATGGCCACCCTGCTGGTCGGCCACGTCACCAAGGACGGCGCCATCGCGGGCCCCCGCCTCCTGGAGCACCTGGTCGATGTCGTACTGAATTTCGAAGGGGACCGGCACGCCCGCCTGCGCCTGGTGCGCGGTGTGAAGAACCGCTACGGCACCACCGACGAGGTCGGCTGCTTCGAGCTGCACGACGAGGGCATCACCGGCCTCGCCGACCCGTCCGGCCTCTTCCTCACCCGCCGCGACGAGCCCGTGCCCGGCACGTGCCTCACGGTCACCCTGGAGGGCCGCCGCCCGCTGGTCGCCGAGGTGCAGGCGCTGACCGTCGACACCCAGATCCCGTCCCCCCGCCGCACCACCTCCGGCCTGGAGACCTCCCGCGTCTCGATGATGCTGGCCGTGCTGGAGCAGCGCGGGCGCATCGCCGCCCTGGGCAAGCGCGACATCTACAGCGCCACGGTCGGCGGTGTGAAGCTGACCGAGCCGGCCGCGGACCTCGCCGTGGCGCTCGCGCTGGCCAGCGCCGCCAGCGACACCCCGCTGCCGAAGAACCTGGTCGCGATCGGCGAGGTGGGCCTGGCGGGCGAGGTCCGGCGGGTGACGGGCGTGCAGCGCCGACTGGCCGAAGCGGCCCGCCTCGGCTTCACCCACGCCCTGGTCCCGGCCGACCCGGGCAGGATCCCGGCGGGCATGCGGGTGCTGGAGGTGGCCGATGTGGGCGAGGCGCTGCGCGTGCTGCCCAGGCGCCCGCGCCGCGAGGCGCCGCGCGAGAAGGCCTCCGCCGGGAAGTCCCCGGCCGGGCAGGCGGGTCCGGGTGGTGACGCCCCTGCCTCGTGAGGCGGTGCCCGCCGCGCGGGCGGCAGCCCGTCCCCGGGCGGACGGCGGGCTTTTACAGACAGCCTCTAGCCTGGGCGCCGGTAGACTTTGCCCCGGTCTCGCCTGTCAATGAAGTCATGCCGTCGGCCCACGCAGCCCGTGAGCTGCGTGACCAAGGCATCTGCCGGGCGGCCTGCGGCACCGACAGACCTTGCGACGGAGGAGTGCAGTGGCAGCCAACGACCGGGCATCGTCGTCTGGTGGCAGGTCCGGTTGGGGGCCGCCCACCCGGAGGTCGGGCGACGGCGGCGGTACGGACGGCCTGATGCGGGCCTCGCTGAGCGCCGTCGCGCCCGGTACGGCGCTGCGCGACGGCCTGGAGCGCATTCTGCGCGGCAACACCGGCGGTCTGATCGTCCTGGGCTTCGACAAGACCGTCGAGTCGATGTGCACCGGCGGCTTCGTGCTGGACGTGGAGTTCTCCGCGACCCGGCTGCGCGAGCTGTGCAAGCTGGACGGCGCCCTGGTCCTGGACAAGGACATCACCAAGATCCTGCGGGCCGGTGTGCAGCTGGTCCCGGACGCCTCCATCCCCACCGAGGAGACCGGCACCCGCCACCGCACCGCCCAGCGCGTCTCGATACAGGCCGGTTTCCCGGTCGTCTCGGTCAGCCAGTCGATGCGCCTGATCGCGCTGTACGTGGACGGTGAGCGCCGCGTCCTGGAGGAGTCGGCGGCCATCCTCTCCCGCGCCAACCAGGCCCTGGCCACCCTGGAGCGCTACAAGCTCCGCCTGGACGAGGTCGCCGGCACGCTGTCCGCGCTGGAGATCGAGGACCTGGTCACGGTCCGGGACGTCACCGCGGTCGCGCAGCGCCTGGAGATGGTGCGCCGCATCGCGACCGAGATCGCCGAGTACGTGGTCGAGCTGGGCACCGACGGCCGGCTGCTCTCCCTCCAGCTGGACGAGCTGATCGCGGGCGTCGAGCCGGAGCGCGAGCTGGTCGCCCGCGACTACGTCCCCGAGCCGACGGCCAAGCGCTCCCGTACGGTGCCCGAGGCACTGTCCGAGCTGGACGCGCTCAGCCACGCCGAGCTGCTGGAACTGCCCATCGTGGCACGCGCCCTGGGCTACAGCGGCTCGCCCGAGACGCTGGACTCGGCGGTCTCGCCGCGCGGCTTCCGGCTGCTGGCGAAGGTGCCGCGGCTGCCGGGCGCCGTCATCGACCGGCTGGTCGACCACTTCGGCGGCCTCCAGAAGCTGCTCGCGGCCAGCGTGGACGACCTCCAGGCGGTGGACGGGGTCGGCGAGGCCCGCGCCCGGTCCGTCCGGGAAGGCCTGTCCCGGCTGGCGGAGTCGTCGATCCTCGAACGGTACGTGTAAGGCTCCCGGCCCTCGGACCGTACGCGCGGCCCGAAACGGCGTACACGCGCGGGCGTCCACCCCGCGTTCGGGCACCCGTGCCACATGTGGGCGCCCGTGCCACGTGCGGGCACCCGTGCCACGTGCGGGCACCCGTGCCACGTGCGGGCACCCGTGCCACGTGCAGGCGTCCAATGCCGGGTGCGGGCGTCCGTACGCCCGCACGCCGCCGACCGCTCACCTCACCCGCGCAGGAACGCCTCCTCCTTCTCCGGCGCCAGCCCGATCGGCTGCCGGGGCCGCGTCGGGGGCGGCCCGTCCAGCTTCCGGAGCCACTCCCAGGTGTCGGCCACCGTCCGGGCCACCGGCCGGCAGCGCAGCCCGGCCCCGTGCGCCTTGGCCGGGTTGCCGCGGTGGATGGCGTCGTACAGCTCGCCCGGCGGCAGCCAGACGGGCAGTTCCGTCCAGGGGGTCAGGCCCGCCGCCAGGATCTCTTCCGGCCCGCTCCAGCGCAGTTCCGCGTCCGACCCGGTGACCTCCACACACGCCTCCAGCAGCTCGCCCATCGTGGCGTGCCCGGGCTCGCTGATGAGGTTGTACGGGCCGGACAGCCCGGTCTCGGCGGCGTGCAGGACCCACTCGGCCAGGTCGCGGACGTCGATGTACTGAAGGCCCAGGTCCCGCGGGCCCGGCGCGAGCACCGGGCCGCCGCGGGCGATGCGCGTCAGCCACCAGGGGAGCCGGCCGATGTTCTCCCACGGGCCGAGGATCAGTCCGGCGCGCGCCAGTACCGTACGGTCCTCGCCGAAGGCCGCCAGCGCGGCCAGTTCCCCGCCGCGCTTGTCCTCCGCGTACGCCACCGCGTCGGCGTCCGGGGAGCCCTCCACCAGCGGGCTGGCCTCGGTGTGCCCGGGTCCGGCCGGGTGCCGGTACACCGAGCCGGTGGACACGTACACATACCGCCCGGCCCGGTCCGCCAGCAGCCGGGCCGCGTCGCGCACCGCGGTCGGCGCCCAGGCCCAGGTGTCCACGACGACGTCCCAGGTGCCGTCGGCGAGCGCGGCGAGGGTGGCCGCGTCGGTGCGGTCGCCGTGCACGACGGCCGTTCCCGGGACCGGTGCGTGCTGCCCCCGGTGGAAGACCGTGACCTGCCAGCCGCGGGCCAGCGCGGCCTCGGTGACCGCGCGCCCCACGAACTCCGTTCCGCCCAGCATCAAAAGCTTCATGACACCGACTGTGCCGGATCATGGCGGGGCGGGGCCATGGATGCACGCTCTCGGCGCAATCGCCGTCGGCGCGGGGGGCGTTGTCCGGCCACGTTCGAACGCCCGTCTTCGGGGTGGCGGTTCAGTCCTTGGCCAGTACGAACGACGTCCGTACCGCGGCCAGCCCGCCCACCTTGGCCTCGACCCGGTACTCACCGGGCCCGACCGGATCGGCCTGCGGTGTCGCGCACTCCGAGGTGCTGGGCCTGCGGTCCCACTCCACGGTCCGGGTGACCGAGCCGCCCGCCGGCACCTGTACGGGCGCGCTGCCGCCGCTGCCGGGCGGGCAGTCGCCGGAGGACCAGACCCGCTCGTCCTCGGAGGTCCCGGTTATGGTCAGCGCCGCGTAACCGCGGCCGAGGTCGACCTTGCAGGCGCTGTCGGCCGTGTTCTCGACGGTGACCTCGAACTTGGGCTTCTCGCCGGGCCCATAGGTGTCCTTCAGGCTGCGCAGCTTCAACTTGGTGTCGTCCTGCGCGCAGTTCGGGAGCGCGGAGCCGGCCGGTACGGTGACGGCGCCGCCGCCCTCTCCTATGGGACCGCCGCCGGAGCCCGAGGTGCCGCCGCTGCCGCCCGTGCCACCGCCGGAACCGGCGGCACCGCCGCCCGAGTCGCCGGCGCCGCCGGAGCCCGGTCCGGACCCGCCGCTGCCACCGCCCGACTCGTCGCGGCCGCCCGGCTTTTGGCTGATCCCGGAATCCGTGGCGTTCGGACCCGGTGTGATGGACGTGGCGGGCCCCGGCGCACCCTGGCCCTTGCCCTCGCCGCCGGTCTTCCCGTCGTCGCCGCTCCAGTTGAGGGCCCACACCACCAACAGGACGAGCAGGGCGAGGATGGCCAGCGCAACGGCCCTCCGCCGCCAGTAGATGGAGGAGGGAAGCGGCCCGATCGGATTGCGCAGAGATCCCACGCGGAAACTCTACGAGAGATCAGCTGTCACACCGGCCAGTACCCGCCGCACGAAGCTGCAACTTTTCAGATCATCGGCACGGAAGCGGGGTGCGGCGGCGTCCCCGGCCATGATCCCTTCGTGCTCGCCGGCCGCCCGCACCCCTCGCCGGCCACCCACTTTCGTCGGGGGGACCCCTTGACGTTCGCCAGATGCGGCTTTGACGTAACAGTCCGTACCGTATGCGTTCATGTACAGCACCGATCTCTATCGCGTCGTCACCGACTTCGCGCACGACACCCCTGGCTGGATTCATTCGCTGGCCGCCGGCGGCACGGAAGGCGGCATCCTGCTGCTCATGGCTCTGGCCGTGTTCGGCTGGTGGCGGTCCAGGAAGGGCGAGGAGCGGCTGGTCGCGCTGGCGATCCTGGTACCGATCGGCACGGCCGTCGCCTATCTGGTGAGTGAGATCGTCAAGAGCCTGGTGGACGAGGAGCGGCCCTGCCGGGCCGTGGCCGGCGCCGCCACGTCCATCGTCCAGTGCCCGCCCCAGGGCGACTGGTCCTTCCCCAGCAACCACTCGACGATCGCGGCGGCACTGGCCGTCGGCATCGTGTTCGCCTGGCGCGCGGCGGCCTGGCTGGTGCTGCCGATCGCGCTGCTGACCGGCTTCTCCCGGGTGTTCGTCGGCGTCCACTACCCGCACGACGTGGTGGCCGGTCTGGCCCTCGGCACCCTGACCGCCACGCTGTGCGTGACGCTGTTCGCCGGGCCGCTGACCTCGCTGGTCGTCCGGCTGGGGGCGGGGCGCTGGAAGATATTGGTGCGGGCGTAGCCCGCTGTCCGGCCGCTCACCGGCCCGGGGGCGTCTCCCTGGACGCCCCCGCCGGCCCCATGATCACGGACGCCCCGCCGGCCCCGTGGTCACGGCGCGTGCCACTCCTCCTTGTGCCCGAAGCCGCGCCCGTTGTCGATCAACCGCAGCCAGTCCGGGCGGACTTCCCAAAGTGCGGTACGTTCCAGCGCCCCCGCGAGCCGGTCGTCGGCCGCGACGAAGGGGAAGCGCTCCAGGTACGTACGCCACCCGGCCGCGCGGTCCGCGCCCGTCAGCCGGCGGCAGACGCCCCGGCCCTGCACCCCGGTCAGCCCGGTCCACTCCTGTCCGTCGCGCTGGGCCGTGAAGGCGACGCGGGCGCCGGGGCCCGTCTCGGCGGCCCGCGCGAAGGCGCGGCCGTGCCGGGTGGACTCGGCGGTGACGAGGACGAGCGAGGGCGCCGGCCCGTCGGCGGTGGCGTAGAGCACGGCGCACGCCTGCGGCCCCTCGTCGTCGGCGTAGGCCAGCGTCAGCGTCGTGTGCGCGGCCAGCGCCCGGCGGATCGTGGCCGGGCAGTCGCTTGCGGTGGTCATCGCGGCTCTCCCGCCGGTCCGGTCGGCATCCACATCATGTGGACATCCTCACCCCGCGCGCCCTACGGGCCGCGCACCGGGCCCCATCGCGCCTCGTGGGAGGGGGCGGGTCCGGCCGGGCGTTCCGGCGAGCGGGTGGGCGCATCGTGGCGCGCGCCCGGTGCGTTTCACGGCGGAGCGCCGTCGTGCCAGGATCGGCAGTGCCATGACTTCCACTCCCGCCGCCACCGGCGCCGCCCCTGCCACCGCCGCCGACGAAGCCGCCGAAGGGGCCCGGCTGCACGGCCCCGTCACCGACTGGTTCGACGAGCACGCCCGCGATCTGCCCTGGCGCCGCCCCGAGGCGGGCGCCTGGGGCGTGATGGTGAGCGAGTTCATGCTGCAGCAGACGCCAGTCAGCAGAGTGCTGCCGGTGTACGAACAGTGGCTGGCGCGCTGGCCGCGCCCCGCCGACCTGGCGGCCGAGCCGCCCGGCGAGGCGGTGCGCGCCTGGGGCCGCCTGGGCTACCCGCGCCGCGCGCTGCGCCTGCACGCCGCCGCCTCCGCTATACAGGAGCGCCACGGAGGCGACGTACCGCGCGAGCACGCCCAGCTCCTCGCGCTGCCCGGCGTCGGCGAGTACACGGCGGCGGCCGTGGCCTCCTTCGCGTACGGGCAGCGGCACGCCGTACTGGACACCAACGTCCGCCGGGTCTTCGCGCGCGCCGTCACCGGCCGGCAGTACCCGCCGAACGCCACCACCGCCGCCGAACGCAAGCTGGCCCGCGCGCTGCTGCCCGAGGACGAGCCGCTGGCGGCGAAGTGGGCCGCCGCCACGATGGAGCTGGGCGCGCTGGTGTGCACCGCCCGCGGCCCGGAGTGTGTGCGCTGCCCGATCTCGTCGCAGTGCGCGTGGCGGCTGGCGGGTTCACCGGCGCACGACGGCCCCCCGCGCCGCGGCCAGACGTACGCCGGTACGGACCGCCAGGTGCGCGGCAAGCTCCTCGCCGTCCTCCGCGAAGCCGTCGGCCCCGTGCCGCAGGCCGTACTGGACGCGGTGTGGGACGAGCCGGTGCAGCGCGCGCGGGCACTGGACGGCCTGGTGGCGGACGGCCTCGTGGAACCGCTGGCGGGCGGCCTGTACCGCCTGCCGCTCGGGCCCGGCGCATCGTGATGACGGCTGTGTGACCACCGGCTGCCGAGTAACGGGGGCTGCTGGGTGACGGCCGTGTGACGGCCGACTGCCGCGTAACGGGTGGCTGCTGTGTGACAGCCGCTGGCTGTGCGGCAGGTGACAACCGCGTGACAGCCGCTGGCTGTGTGACGGATGACGGCTTTGTGACAGCCGGCTGCCGTGCGGCGGATGACGGCTCCGTGACGCCCGGTGCCCTGCCGCCCGTGCGGCCCGCGGCCCATGGCTCTTCCGGCCGCCCCCGCCGTCCCTCGCAAGAATGACGCGCCCCGGTCCACGGTCCGTCGCAGGTATGACGCCCGTCCCGCTGTTACACAACCGACGGTTTTCCGTGCACTGCCTGTGGGGCCGACGCACATTACGCCGCAACACCCCCTCCGTAGCGTCTTCCTCGTGCTGGAGGTGACCACCAGCGCGGACAACGTGGGGAATCGCAATGCGGATCGGAGGCGTCGGGATGGCGACCAGCGGCGGCAAGGTACTGGACTTCGAAGAGTACGTGCGTACGCGGCAGGAGGCCCTGCTGCGCAGCGCCCGGCGCCTGGTGCCCGACCCCGTGGACGCCCAGGACCTGCTCCAGACGGCCCTGGTCCGCACCTACGGGCGCTGGGACGGCATCGCCGACAAGTCGCTCGCCGACGCGTATCTGCGCCGGGTCATGATCAACACCCGTACGGAGTGGTGGCGCGCCCGCAAGCTGGAGGAGGTGCCCACCGAGCAGCTCCCGGACGCCAGCGTCGACGACGGCACCGAGCAGCGCGCCGACCGGGCCCTGCTGATGGACATCCTCGGGGTGCTCGCGCCCAAGCAGCGCAGCGTCGTCGTGCTGCGACACTGGGAGCAGATGAGCACCGAGGAGACCGCGGCGGCGCTGGGCATGTCCACCGGTACGGTCAAGAGCACGCTGCACCGGGCCCTGGCCCGGCTGCGCCAGGAACTGGAGAATCGCGACATCGACGCGCGGATGCTGGAGCGCGGCGAGCAGGAGCGGGAGCGGTGCGCGGCCTGACCGGCTGCGACACCGGCGGCTTGGTCAGAGGGACTGTGAGCGGGAGCGGTTTGACCAGGAAAAGGTTGGCCGGAGGCGGGACGGCCGGGAGCGCGCCGGCCGCCCGACTCCGGCCCAAAGGGCCGGGACCGGGCCCGGGATGCCCGGCCCCGGCACGGCTCCGCCCGAAACACACGGCACGGCTCCGGTCCCGGCGGACCGGAGCCTTCCGCACGAGCACCGGAGCGGCCATCGCGTCGATGGCCGCCCTCTCGCTGTTGCTGGCCGGGTGCAATCCGGGCGGCGAGGGCGTACGGACCGAGGGCACGGCCAGCAGCACCCCGGCGCCCAAGGACCGCTCCGCCCAGGCGGCGTCCCCCTCCCCCTCGGCCTCGGTCGCGTACCAGAAGGTCGACGCGGTGAACCTGATGAAGCACGACCCCAAGGTCGGCGCGGACGTCAAGAAGTCCCTCGCCAAGCCCTGCGCGGCGGACGAGTACCCGGTCGAGGTGACCTACGCCAAGCTCACCGGCGGCAAGGACCCCGACGTGGTGGTCAACGTGATGACCTGCGCGGACTCGGTCGGCATCGGCAGTTACGTCTACCGCAGGAACGGCGGGGGCTACGACAATGTCTTCGCCAACGAGCAGCCCTCGGTCTACGCCGGCGTCAACAAGGGCGAGCTGGAGGTCTCCAAGCAGACCTACAACTCGGACGACAACCTGTGCTGCGCTTCCGGCGAGGATGTGATGACCTACCGCTGGACGGGTAGCCGCTTCGTCGAGTACGCCCGGTACCACACTGATTACAGCAAGACCGGGGGCACGGAGCCCGCGCCCGCGGACCCGACGGGACCGGAGGATTGAGAACACCGCATGGCCGATACGCATGTCCTGTTCGTCGAGGACGACGATGTCATCCGCGAGGCGACACAGCTCGCCCTGGAGCGGGACGGCTTCGTGGTCACCGCCATGCCCGACGGCCTGGCGGGGCTGGAGGCGTTCCGCGCCAACCGGCCGGACATCGCCCTGCTGGACGTGATGGTGCCGGGCCTGGACGGGGTCAGCCTGTGCCGCCGCATCCGTGACGAGTCGACCGTGCCGGTGATCATGCTGTCGGCGCGCGCCGACTCCATCGACGTGGTGCTCGGCCTGGAGGCCGGCGCCGACGACTATGTGACCAAGCCGTTCGACGGCGCCGTACTGGTGGCCCGGATCCGCGCGGTGCTGCGCCGCTTCGGTCACGCCTCCGGGCCGGACGGCTCGAACGCCGCCGCGTCGGACGCGGCCGAGCCCGCCGAGGCCGTGCTGCGCTTCGGTGACCTGGAGGTCGACACGGAGGGCATGGAGGTGCGCAAAGGCGGCCGGCCGGTCGCGCTGACGCCCACCGAGATGCGGCTGCTGCTGGAGTTCTCGAACTCGCCCGGCACGGTCCTCTCCCGCGACCGGCTGCTGGAGCGGGTGTGGGACTACGGCTGGGGCGGTGACACCCGGGTCGTGGACGTCCATGTGCAGCGGCTGCGCGGCAAGATCGGCCAGGACCGGATCGAGACCGTCCGCGGCTTCGGTTACAAGCTGAGAGGCTGACTCCTGCGGTGGTCAGGCTCGCCCTGCGGACGGGGCTGAGGTGGAAGCTCAGCGCCGCGATCGCGCTCGTCGGAGCGCTGGTCGCGATCGCGCTGAGCCTCGTCGTGCACAACGCGGCCCGCGGCTCGATGCTGGACAACAGCCGCGATGTGCAGACCGAACGCCTCAACTTCACGCAGAAGATCTACGAAACCACGCACCAGCTGCGCTTCGGCGCCAAGCTGGACGACCCGGCACTGCCGAAGGCGCTGCGTGACGAGGTCGCCAGGGGAAAGCGGGCGACCTATCTGGAGGACACCGGCCAGACCACGCCCAAGGTGTGGGCGGCGGCGCCGGTCGCGGGCGGCCGGGTGCTGTCCATCCAGGGCTACTTCCCCGACCGGTTCGCCGTGCTGGACGATCTCGACCAGGCGCTGCTGATCGGTTCGACGGCGGTCGTGGTCGGCGGCTGCGCGCTCGGCGTGCTGATCGGCGGGCGGCTGTCCAAGCGGCTGCGCAAGGCCGCGGCGGCGGCCGGCAAGCTGGCCGACGGCGACACCTCCGTACGGATCCGGGACGAGGTCGGCGGGCGCATCCGGGACGAGACGGACGACCTGGCCTGGGCGGTGGACGCGATGTCCGACGCGCTCCAGAAGCGCATCGAGGCGGAGCGCCGGGTGACCGCCGACATCGCCCACGAGCTGCGCACCCCGGTGACCGGGCTGCTCACCGCGGCCGAGCTGCTGCCGCCGGGCCGCCCCTCGGAGCTGGTACGGGACCGGGCGCAGGCGATGCGCACGCTCGTCGAGGACGTGCTGGAGGTGGCCCGGCTGGACGGCTACGCGGAGCGGGCCGAACTCCAGGACGTGGCGCTGGGCGAGTTCGTCACCCGGCGGGTGCGGGCGCTGAACCCCGACATCAAGATCGAGATCCTGCGGGACGCGGAGGTCTCCACCGACCCGCGGCGCCTGGAACGCATCCTGGGCAACCTGATCGCCAACGCGGCCCGGCACGGCAAGCCGCCGATCGAGGTGACCGTCGAGGGGCGTGTGGTGCGCGTGCGCGACCACGGCACCGGCTTCCCGGAGGCGCTGCTGCGCGAGGGCCCGAGCCGGTTCCGTACGGGCAGCAGCGACCGGGCCGGGCGCGGCCACGGGCTCGGCCTGACCATCGCGGCGGGCCAGGCACGGGTGCTGGGCGCCCGGCTGACCTTCCGCAACGCGGACGAGCTGACGGACGGCTCGACCGGCGCGGTGTCCGTGCTGTGGCTGCCGGAGAACGCGCCGACGAGCACCGGCAGCTTCCCGGTCATCCAGCTGCCGGACCGGTGACCGGCGGCCACCCCGTGCGGCCGGGTCCGCCGTTCTGGCCCGATCCGCTGTCCGGCCCGACCCGCCGTCCTGGCCCGATCCGCCGTTCTCACCCCATCCGCCGACCGCCCGATCCGCCGTCCGGCCCGATCCACCGTCCAGCCAGGTTCACCGCCCGGCCCGATCCGCCGACCTGGCCAGGTCCGCCGTCCTGATCCGGTGGCCGCTCCGCGCGGCCCTGTCGCCCTGTCGGCTACTCCACGCAGTCCCCCCACCCCTTGCTCATGTCGAGCTGTTCGCTGGGCTGGGTCAGCGAGAACCAGTTGCCGGAGTCGTCGCGGAAGATCGCTTCGGTGCCGTACGGGCGCTCCTGCGGCTCCTGGAGGAACTCCACGCCCTTGGCCTTCAGCGCCGCGTAGTCGCCCTTGACGTCGTCCGTCCGGAGCACCCCGGCGCCCATCAGCCCCTTGCTCACCAGCTGCTTCAGGCTTTCCCCGGCCTCCGGGTCCATGCCGGGCGGGCCGGGGACCATCAGCGTCAGCTCCACCTCCGGCTGGTCCTTGGCGCCGACGGTCAGCCAGCGCATGCCGTCCTCGCCGCCCATCCGCATGTCCGTCCGGACCTCCATGCCGAGCTTCTCGGTGTAGAACTCCTTCGCCCGGTCCTGGTCGAGGACCCATACGGTCGTGATGGCCAAACCCTTGATCATGACGTTGCCTCTCGCTCTTCGCGCGCGGTGGCCCGCGCGGTCTCGGCTTCACCGTAGGCAGCCCGCCGGCTACCCGCCTTCTCCGGAATTGCGGTGTCCCGGCCCGGCCCCGGCCGCCTTTCCGTCCCCCTGCTCGTCCCCCCGCTCGTCCCCCTTCGCGTCGCCTTCCCCCGCCCGGTTCCCGAAGGACTTGAAGCCGCCGGACCACAGCAGGGCATAGCAGCCCGGTATCAGCCCGGCGCCCTGCCCGACGTGCCGTTCCCGATAGGCGCTCGGTGTCAGGCCGGTCTGCTTCTTGAAGCGCGCGGAGAAGGTGCCCAGGCTGCCGAAACCGACCAGCCAGCAGATCTCCGTGACGGAGAGATCGGCCGTACGCAGCAGTTCCTCGGCGCGCTCGATCCGGCGGCGGCTCAGATACTGGCCGGGGGTCAGGCCGTAGACCTGCTTGAAGGCGCGGATGAAGTGGAAGCGGGAATACCCGGCGTGCGCCGCGACCGCGTCAAGATCCAGCGGGGAGGCCCAGTCGCGGTCCATCGCGTCCTTCGCCCGCCGCAGCTGCCGGAGCCGGGCGAGCGGGACCGGGACGGTGGCGCCGCCCGCCGCGCGCCCGTCCGTCCGCCCGTCCCCCGCCCGCATGGCCTCGTCGGCGTCCCCCGCTCCGTTGACGTCCTTCGCCCCGTTGACGTCCTTCGCCCCGTCGCCGTTCACATTCCGATGCTGGCACGCACCACTGACAACGGCCCGGCGGCGACCCGGCGGCGACCCGGCAGCGGCCCGCCCGCGGAGACGCCGCAGACATGCCGACGGCCCCCGGCGTGTCCGCCGAGGGCCGCTGGCCAGGGGTGAATCAGTGCCGGATCAGACGGGCTCCGCCATCGCGGCGGCGACCGGGGCGTCGCCGCCCTCCGCCTTGTCGGCCGGCTTGGCGGGGCCGCCGCGCAGCGGGACCTCCTTGAGGAACCACGCCGCGGCGAAACCGATGACGCTGATCAGCGCGCCCCAGACGAAGACCTGGTGGGTGCCGCCGGCGACCGCGTGCATGTAGGCGTCCTTGATCGCGGCCGGCAGCTGCTCCAGCTTCTTCGGGTCCATCTGGGCCCCACCCGCGGTCGCCTTCGCGCCCGCGGCGCCGAGCCGCTCCTTCATCACGTCCTGCACCTGGTTGTTGAAGATCGCCCCGAAGATCGCGACGCCGAAGGAGCCGCCGATCGTACGGAAGAGGGTGGCGGACGAGGAGCCGACGCCCATGTCCTTCATCTCGACGCTGTTCTGCGCGATCAGCATGGTGGTCTGCATCAGGAAGCCCATGCCGGCGCCCAGCACCGCCATGTACAGGCCCGAGGTGAAGCGGGTGGTGCCGGTGTCCATCAGGGACAGCAGCGCCAGTCCGGCGGTGATCAGCGCGCCGCCGCCCACCACGAAGATCTTGTACTTGCCGGTGTTGGTGGTGACCCGGCCCGCGACCAGCGAGACGGCCATCATCGCCAGCAGCATCGGCAGGAGCAGCAGCCCGGAGTTGGTGGCCGAGGCGCCCTGCACGGTCTGCTGGAACAGCGGCAGGAAGGTCATCGACCCGAACATCACGAAGCCGACGAGGAAGCCGATCACCGTGACGAGGCTGAAGTTGCCGTTGCGGAAGATGTGCAGCGGCAGGACGGGCTCGCGGACCTTGGTCTCCACGAGGACGAAGGCCAGCAGCGCCACGACGCCGACCGCGCCGAGCCCGATGATCTGGCTGGACAGCCAGTCGTACTCGGTGCCGCCCCAGGTGGTGATCAGCACCAGCGAGGTGATGCCGACGGTCAGCAGCACGGCGCCCACGTAGTCGATGCGCGCCTGCGAGCGCTTCTTCGGCAGGTGCAGCACGGCGGTGATCATGACCAGGGCGATCGCGCCGAGCGGCAGGTTGATGTAGAAGCTCCAGCGCCAGCCGAGGTGGTCGGTGATGGTGCCGCCGACCAGCGGGCCGCCGATCATCGCGACGGCCATGACGCCGGCCATCATGCCCTGGTACTTGCCGCGCTCGCGCGGCGGGATCAGGTCACCGATGATCGCCATGACGCCGACCATCAGACCGCCCGCGCCCAGGCCCTGCACGGCGCGGAAGCCGATCAGCTGGCCCATGTCCTGGGCCATGCCGGACAGCGCGGAGCCGATCAGGAAGATCACGATGGACGTCAGGAAGACGCCCTTACGGCCGTACAGGTCGCCCAGTTTGCCCCAGATCGGGGTGGACGCGGCGGTCGCGAGCGTATACGCGGTCACCACCCAGGACAGGTGGCTCAGCCCGCCCAGCTCGCCCACGATGGTGGGCATGGCGGTGCCCACGATCATGTTGTCCAGCATCGCCAGCAGCATGGCGATCATCAGCGCGAACAGCACCACGCGGACGCTGGCCGGCTGCTTCCCCCCGCCGTCCGCCGGTTTCGGTATATCCCCCGCTGGGGTCGCTTTCGACTGCGACATCCCCATTTTCGCTTCTCCCACTTACTTGCCGCCCGGCTAGTTCAGTACAGTGAAGAAGGTAAGGAACAACTAGCCGGGCGTCAAGTAAGTTTTCGCATGGCCCCTGGCCCCGGCCCGGCCGATCACGCAGGAGAACAGCAGCATGGGCACACCGCACCCGCGCAGGGGCAACACCCGCCAGCGCATCCAGGACGTCGCCCTGGAGCTGTTCGCCGAGCAGGGGTACGAGAAGACCTCGCTGCGCGAGATCGCCGAACGGCTCGACGTCACCAAGGCGGCGCTCTACTACCACTTCAAGACCAAGGAAGACATCGTCATCGGCCTCTTCCAGGACCTGGCCCGGCCGATCGACGAGCTGATCGAATGGGCCGGCGCGCAGCCGCGCACCCTGGAGACCAAGCAGGAGATCCTGCGCCGCTACAGCGAGGCACTGCGCTCCGCCGAGCCGCTGTTCCGCTTCATGCAGGAGAACCAGGCGGCCGTACGGGACCTGAGCATCGGGGAGACCTTCAAGCAGCGGATGATCCGGCTCACCGGGCTGCTCCGGGAGCCGGAGGCGGAGCTGACCGACCAGGTGCGCTGCATCACCGCGATCTTCTCGATGCACGCGGGCCTGTTCGCGATGCAGACACTCGAAGGCGACCCCGAGGACAAGCGCAAGGCCATCCTGGAGGTCGCCACCGAACTGGTCACCGCGGCCCAGCCGGGGAGCCGTGGCTAGAGCCCGTCACCAGGCTCCCGCGGCGTGGCTCACACGCCGTCGCCGCGCGCCTTCAGGAAGGCGGTCGGCTCGATGCCGGAGCCGTAGTTCGGGCCGGTACGGACCTCGAAGTGCAGGTGCGGGCCGGTCGAGTTGCCGGTGCTGCCGGACTTCGCGATCTCCTGGCCGGTCTCCACGGTCTGGCCGACCTTGACCTCGGTGCTGGTCAGGTGCGCGTACTGGGTGTACGTACCGCTGTCGTGCTTGATCACGATCGCATTGCCGTAGGCGGGGCCGTCGCCGCCGCCGTTCGGACCGGCCTTGACCACGGTGCCCCCGTGGACGGCGTGCACGGCCGTACCGCTGGGCACCACGAAGTCCTGGCCGCTGTGGTTGTGGGCCCAGTGCTTGCCGGCCAGCCCGAAGGTCATGCCCAGCGTGTAGTCGTCCACCGGCTTGACCCAGGAGCGGGCCTTCTCCTCGGCGGCCTTCCTGGCCTTCTCGGCCGCCTGCTTCTCCGCCTCGGCGGCCTTCTGCTGGGCGTCGGCCTGCGCGCTCACCGAGGAGCGGATGTCGGACGTGAGCCCGTTCAGCGCGATCGCCTGCGCGTCGCCGCCGGCCGCCATCGCCACCCCGGCGCCCATGGCGACGGAGACGCCCAGGCCCGCCGCGAGCACGGAGGTGCGGGTACGGAGAACGGACTTCGTCGTCGGGCGGTGCAGGGGGTGGTGCTTCGACATGCGGGAACTACCTCCGGAAAAGACGGGGTCCCGGCCGTCGACCGGGATCGCTCATCCTTGGTAACCGGAATCCGACATGTTGCCAATAGGCGCTTCTACTACCGCATCCCGTAGCAAAAGGCGGGGAAATAAATCCCCGCCCCTACCCTCCGCCTCAGGTCTCAAACACGTCGGTCCCGTCCCTCTTCCGGCCGCTACCCCTCTCCGCCTCCTGGGGTCTGACCTGCGGGTTCACCCGGCCGTACGAAGCCGTCGGGCACCCCGGCCGCCCTCCGCTCCGCCCGCCGCGGCCACCCCGTCCGAACCGCCCCGCCGTACCGCGGAAAGCGCCCGCTATTCCGCGTAGTAGGCCGCCGGGGGCCTGTGCGGCATGTCACCGCGCCCGTGGTTTTCCCGGCTGCGCCGCGGGCCTTTCGCATGTCCGTATCGGGACCAAAGGCCCCGCACGGAAACTCCCCGTGCGCCCCCGCCCGCCCGTACGCGGACTCCCCGTACGCCCGTACGGGAACTCCTGGCGCGCCCCGCCCGCCCGTACGGCCCCACCCGGCCGAGCGGCCTCCCGGGAACCGCCGTCTCCTCTAGGCTGGAAGCCCGGCGGCGCCCGGCGCCGCACAGGTGATGGGGGATCACCGCATGGATCCAGTGATCATCATGGCCCGGCTGGCACCCAAGATCGTGGGCCCGATCGTCAGAAGACTCCTCGTCCGGCCGGGTCCCGGCGCCTTCCTCGTGGACCGGCCGTTACGGATCGCCCGCCTGGTCTCCTTCCGGGGCGAGCAGCGCGTCCTCGGGGAGCGCGAGGTGCGGCGGATCGCCGCCAAACTGGTCGACCGCGCCGTGACCCCGCTGCCCGGCGCCACCGGCGCGGCCCGCGAGCGGCCGGTGGCCCCCGACGAGGACCGGGCCGTCACGGACGCCCTCTCCCGTACGCTCTGGGCGCTCGGCGACCTGGACACGGAGATCGCGCAGGACACCCGGCTGGAGGCGGCCGAACTGGCCCGGCAGCTGCGCCGGGCCGCCCCGGACGCCACCCGCGGGCTGACCGGTGACGGCACCGAGCTGCACACCGTCCTCGTGGACACCGCGGCGCTGCACATCCTGAATCACTTCACCCAGCTGACCGGCTTCATCGCCCGCACCGTCGTCGAGAACCGGCGCACCCTCGGCCGGATCGACGACACGGTCGGCGTGCTGGCCGCCCGCCTGCCGTCCCGGTCCGCCGAGGACGCCGCCTTCGAGACGCGGTACGCCCAGGACACCGCCGTCCTGCACAGCCACCTCACGATCTTCGGCCTGGACCTCGTGCACTCCCCCGACAGCTGGCCGCTGGACGCCGCCTACCTGGGCCTGCGCTGCGAGCCGGAACCACCCGCCGCGGACCACGGCAGCACGCCCGAACCGGCCGTCCCCGCCGAACACGCCCTGTCCGGCCTGTGCCGCGTCCTTGTCCGGGGCGTGGCCGGATCCGGCAAGACCACACTGCTCCAGTGGCTGGCCGTCGCCACAGCGCGCGGCGAGCTGCCCCCGACGCTCCGCCGCGCGCTGTACGGCCGTGTCCCCTTCCTCCTCCCGGTACGCCGCCTCGCCCGCCACGGCATGCCCTCCCCCGGCACCTTCCTGACGGCCGTCGGCTATCCGGGCGCCGAGGCCCAGCCGCCGGGCTGGGCCGACCGCGTCCTACGGGCCGGGCGCGCCCTCCTGCTGATCGACGGCGTGGACGAGGCCCCCGAGGACGAGCGCGAGGCGCTGCGCCGCAAGCTCCGCGACTGGACCGCCCTGTATCCGGGCAACGTCTGGATCGTCACCTCCCGCCCCTCCGCCGTCCGCGCCGACTGGCTGACGGCCGACGGCTTCACCGAACTGTCACTGGCCCCGATGAGCCGCGAGGACATCGCCGCGTTCATCCAGCGCTGGCACCGCGCCGCGGCCCAGCAGGTCCCCGACGACCTGGACCGCCTGCCGCACTACGAACGGACGCTGCTCAACGCCGTACGCATCACCCGCGACCTGGGCCGGCTGGCCACCAACCCGCTGATGTGCGGCATGATCTGCGCCCTGCACCGCGACCGCCGCGGCTATCTGCCCAACGGCCGCAAGGAGTTGTACGAGGCCGCCCTGTCGATGCTGCTGGAGCGGCGGGACCGGGAACGGGCCATGGGCACCACCGACGGCATCGACCTGCCGCGCCAGCCCAAGATCCAGCTGTTGCAGAAGCTGGCCCACTGGATGCTGGTCAACGGGCGCTCGGAGATGGACCGCGAGATCGCCGTGGACACACTCGCGCAGCACCTGCCGGCCATCCCCGACGCCGCGCGCCAGGGCGGCCCCGAGGAGATATACCGCCACCTGCTGAACCGCACCGGGCTGCTGCGCGAACCGGCCCCGGGCACCGTCGACTTCGTGCACCGCACCTTCCAGGACTTCCTGGCCGCCCGCGCCACCGTGCAGCGGCACGACTTCGGGCTGCTGCTGAACCACGCCCACCTGTGCGAGTGGGAGGACGTGATCCGGATGGCCGTGGCGCTGGCCCGCCCCGACGAGTGCGCGGCGCTGCTGAACGGCCTGCTGGCCCCGCGTCCCGGCATCCGGGCCGCGGAGGCCCGGCACCGCAAGCTGCTCGCCGCGGCCTGTGTGGAGCACGCCGCCGAACTCGACCCGGAGGTGCGCCACCGGGTGCGGCGCTTCACCCGCGACATGGTCCGCCCCAGCACCGTGGCCGGGGCCCGCGCGCTGGGCTGGATCGGCCCGATCGTGCTGGAGATGCTGCCGGAGCCGGCCGAGGTCTCGGACGGTGAGGCGTATCTGCTCGCGGTCACCGCCACGTCCATCGCCGACGACATGGCGATCGACTATCTGGCCGGGCTGCGCAAGCGGACGTATCCGGATGTGCGGGCACAGCTGGCCGGTGCCTGGCGGCGGTACGACACCGCGCGCTACGCCCGGGAGATCATCGCCCACCTGGACCCGGACGAGCTGTTCTTCCCCGTGACGGACGTGGAGGAGCTGCGCGCCCTGCGGGGGCTCGGCGGCCGGCCGTGCCTGCAGATCGCCGGGGAGTTCACCGTGGCCGAGCTGATCGACGGCATCGTCCCGGCGGACGGCCTGGTCCGGCTCTGGCTGGCGTACGGCGTGGGGACCTCGATGGCGTGGCTGGCCGCGTTCCCCCGGCTGGAAGAGCTGCGGATCAGCCGCCGGCTGCCGCCGGTGACCGGCGTACCGGACGGGATCCGCGTCATCGAGCTGTGAAATCGCGGTCCTATAGGGCCGTATGCCTGCGAGGGCGGGAGCGGATCGCGGCCGTCGCCTTGGAGACTCCGGGTTGCGGAATACTTCCTTCCGCATTTACCGGGCCTGCGGCGGGCAATCCGGAATGGCGATTTCCTTTTGCACCCCGTGCAATAACCGCGCCCGCTCCGGTACCGGCCGGGAAGGTTCGCGTCCGTGGTTGCGGATATAGGTACGCGGCCGCCGCGGAATTGCGCTTCCACGCGGACACGGCGCGGGCCGGCACCCGGACACGACAACGCCGCGGCCCGGAACCTGGAGCAGGTTCCGGGCCGCGGCGTGTGCCGTAGCGCTCAGACGCCGGGCGCCCGGGGCGTCACGCGTCCTTCGACAGGTCCGGGCCGCCGGCCGCGGACTCGACGGGCGGGGCGTCCGGCAGGGCCGACTTCTCCTCGCCGCGGAAGGTGAACTTGGCGTTCTCCCCCTCGCCCTCGATGTCCACGACCACGATGTGGCCGGGGCGCAGCTCGCTGAAGAGGATCTTCTCCGAGAGAGCGTCCTCGATCTCGCGCTGGATGGTCCGGCGCAGCGGGCGGGCGCCCAGCACCGGGTCGTAGCCGCGCTTGGCGAGCAGCTTCTTGGCCTCACCGCTGAGCTCGATGCCCATGTCGCGGTCCTTCAGGCGCTCGTCCACCTTGGCGATCATGAGGTCGACGATCTGGATGATGTCTTCCTCGGTGAGCTGGTGGAAGACCACCGTGTCGTCCACACGGTTGAGGAACTCGGGCCGGAAGTGCTGCTTGAGCTCTTCGTTGACCTTGTTCTTCATCCGCTCGTAGCTGCTCTTGGTGTCGCCCTGGGCGGCGAAGCCCAGGTTGAAGCCCTTGGAGATGTCCCGGGTCCCGAGGTTGGTCGTCATGATGATGACCGTGTTCTTGAAGTCCACCACCCGGCCCTGGGAGTCGGTCAGCCGACCGTCCTCCAGGATCTGCAGCAGGGAGTTGAAGATGTCGGGGTGGGCCTTCTCCACCTCGTCGAACAGCACGACCGAGAACGGCTTGCGGCGCACCTTCTCGGTGAGCTGGCCGCCCTCTTCGTAGCCGACGTAGCCGGGAGGCGAACCGAAGAGCCGGGAGACCGTGTGCTTCTCGCTGAACTCCGACATGTCGAGGGAGATCATCGCGTCCTCGTCGCCGAAGAGGAACTCGGCGAGCGTCTTGGACAGCTCGGTCTTACCGACACCGGACGGACCGGCGAAGATGAACGAGCCACCGGGGCGCTTGGGGTCCTTCAGACCGGCCCGCGTACGGCGGATGGCCTGCGAGAGCGCCTTGATGGCGTCCTTCTGGCCGATGACGCGCTTGTGGAGCTCGTCCTCCATCCGCAGCAGCCGCGAGGACTCCTCCTCGGTGAGCTTGAAGACCGGGATGCCGGTGGCCGTGGCCAGGACCTCGGCGATCAGCTCGCCGTCGACCTCGGCGACGACATCCATGTCGCCGGCCTTCCACTCCTTCTCCCGCTTCGCCTTGGCGGCCAGGAGCTGCTTCTCCTTGTCGCGCAGGCCCGCGGCCATCTCGAAGTCCTGCGAGTCGATCGCGGACTCCTTCTCCCGGCGCACGTCGGCGATCTTCTCGTCGAACTCGCGGAGGTCCGGCGGCGCGGTCATCCGGCGGATGCGCATCCGGGAGCCGGCCTCGTCGATCAGGTCGATCGCCTTGTCCGGCAGGAAGCGGTCGGAGATGTAGCGGTCGGCCAGCTGGGCGGCCTGCACCAGGGCCTCGTCCGTGATGGAGACGCGGTGGTGCGCCTCGTAACGGTCGCGCAGGCCCTTCAGGATCTCGATGGTGTGCGGCAGCGACGGCTCCGCGACCTGGATGGGCTGGAAGCGGCGCTCCAGGGCCGCGTCCTTCTCCAGGTACTTGCGGTACTCGTCGAGCGTGGTCGCACCGATGGTCTGCAGCTCACCGCGCGCCAGCATCGGCTTGAGGATGCTCGCGGCGTCGATCGCGCCCTCGGCGGCACCCGCACCCACCAGGGTGTGGAGCTCGTCGATGAACAGGATGATGTCGCCGCGGGTGCGGATCTCCTTGAGCACCTTCTTCAGGCGCTCCTCGAAGTCACCGCGGTAGCGGGAGCCGGCGACCAGGGCGCCCAGGTCCAGGGTGTAGAGGTGCTTGTCCTTGAGGGTCTCGGGCACCTCGCCCTTGACGATGGCCTGGGCCAGGCCCTCGACGACCGCCGTCTTGCCGACGCCGGGCTCGCCGATGAGGACCGGGTTGTTCTTGGTACGGCGGGACAGCACCTGCATGACCCGCTCGATCTCCTTCTCGCGCCCGATGACCGGGTCGAGCTTGGTCTCGCGGGCGGCCTGCGTCAGGTTGCGGCCGAACTGGTCCAGGACCAGCGAGGTCGAGGGCGTGCCCTCGGCCGGGCCGCCGGCGGTGGCGGCCTCCTTGCCCTGGTAGCCGGAGAGCAGCTGGATGACCTGCTGCCGCACCCGGTTCAGATCGGCGCCCAGCTTCACGAGGACCTGGGCGGCGACGCCCTCGCCCTCGCGGATCAGGCCGAGCAGGATGTGCTCCGTACCGATGTAGTTGTGGCCGAGCTGAAGGGCCTCGCGGAGCGACAGCTCCAGGACCTTCTTCGCACGGGGGGTGAAGGGGATGTGGCCGGACGGGGCCTGCTGCCCCTGGCCGATGATCTCCTCCACCTGCTGGCGGACCGCCTCGAGCGAAATCCCGAGGCTCTCCAGGGCCTTAGCGGCGACACCCTCACCCTCGTGGATCAGGCCCAGGAGGATGTGCTCGGTGCCGATGTAGTTGTGGTTGAGCATCCGGGCTTCTTCCTGAGCCAGGACGACAACCCGCCGCGCACGGTCGGTGAACCTCTCGAACATCGTTAATCGCTCCTCAGAGCGGTCAGGCAGTTAGGGGTCGGTCCCCTCCCTGTCCTTCCGCATGCTAGTCCCGTGGGACGGGACAGCTCATTCCAACTGCCGACATCCGTCCGGATCACCCCCGCGTCGGCGGGGAAATCTGCTGCCGAACAGCCGACATCTGCTCCAACCCGATGGTGCGAGACGATGTTCCCGCAGGCCAGGCATATACGCCCCGGGTCAGTACGCCCGTGGCGAACGCACCCGTCACCGACACGCCCGCCCGGAGCCCGCCGCCGCTCCGGAAAAAGCGCTGCGCACACCGCTGCACCGTCTCTTCCCACCGGTAATGTCTTACCCGCCGCCACTGACACTCCATGCGGCGCGGGCTCCTTCCCTCCGCTACGGGCGAACACCCGAGCGCCGTTCAATGCGCCGTCACGCCCCCGCACACCCCCTTCCCTGGCGACAGTACGTACCCGCACGTCAACCCAGCGTAACTTCTCGGGGCTTGGTGAGTTGCTCCGGGTATGCCCGTCGCGATCCCGCGATCCCGTCCCTCCCTCGCCGCCGTACGGCAGTGGTACGAGGACGAGCTGCGCTGGCCGACCACCGGCACGGAACCGGTGCAGCTGCTGACCGGGGTGCGCTTCGACGCCCTGGACCTGCCCGCCGACGCGGGCCGCGCCGTGCTGGGGCGGGTGGGCCGCACGGGGCCCGTGGCGATCGACCGGGGCGGCGCCGCCGGCCCCAGGATGCTCATGCTCGTGGCCGCCGGTGCGGCCGAGGAGCTGGCCGGTCTCCTGGAATGGCTGGAATGGGGCTCGCTTGGGCTGGATCTGACCGCACGCGGCACCGGGGACCGGATGCCCGCGCCGTCACCGCCGCCGGCTCCGTACGCGCCATGGCCGTACGGACCCGGTCCGCGGGAGGCCGCGGGGTGGGTGCGGCCTCCCGAGCCGGGGTACGAGATCGAGGCTTGCCTGCCCACCACGGGGTCCGGGGCAGGGCGCGGGGGCCGCGGTATTCCCCTCGCTGATCGCCAGGGGCGCGCCCCCGACCTCGTACGACTCGTGAGCGCGGCGGCCACGGAATGCCACCGGGCCCGTTTGCTGCGCGGTCGTCAAGCTCGAAGACAAACAGATCGCGGGTACGGCGATCAGCCGTTCGCCTTCTCGAACGCCTCACGGATCTCCGCGGGCACCCGGCCGCGGTCATTGACGTTGTAGCCGTTCTCCTTGGCCCACGCGCGGATCTTCGCGGTGTCCTGGCTGCCGCCGGAAGACGCCCGTGCCTTGCCGCGGCCACCGGAACGGCCACCGGTCTTCCGGCCGGCCTTCACGAACTCGGCGAGCGACTCGCGCAGCTTCCGCGCGTTGTCGTCGGACAGGTCGATCTCGTAGGACTTGCCGTCGAGGGCGAACGTCACGGTCTCATGGGCCTCGCCGCCGTTGAGGTCGTCGACAAGAAGAACCTGAACCTTCTGTGCCACCGGTTTCCCTTTCATCGAATGTGGATTACGACGGAAAGCAAACCGCTTTTCCGGGAAAAACACAAACCCCTGGGTAGGGTTCAGTTGCCCGGCAGTCGGGGAACGCTTGCTTCCACAGCTATGAGATAGGGGCGCGATTCGGACATAGAACGCTGATCACAGGTGCAGAAGCATGCGGCTGTTGCCCAGGGTGTTGGGCTTCACTCGTTCGAGACCGAGGAACTCGGCAACGCCCTCGTCATAGGAACGCAGCAGCTCGCTGTAGACATCGCCGTCGACGGGCGTCTCACCGATCTCCACGAAGCCGTGCTTGGCGAAGAAGTCCACTTCGAAGGTGAGGCAGAAAATGCGCCGCACTCCGAGCCAGCCCGCGGTGCGCAGCAGCTTGTCGAGGACTTGGTGTCCGACTCCGGTGCCCTTCAGGGCCGGGTCCACGGCCAATGTGCGCACTTCGGCCAGGTCTTCCCACATGACGTGCAGGGCTCCGCAGGCCACGACCGCGGCGTCCTCGTCCCGCTCGGCCACCCAGAACTCCTGGATGTCCTCGTAAAGCGTCACGGTGGCTTTGTCGAGGAGGATGCCGTCCGGCGAGTAGGCGTCGATGAGGCGGCGTACGGCCGGTACATCGCTGGTCCTGGCGCGGCGGACGGTGACTCCATTAGATAGCGGCGGCATGCGCCGACGCTATCGCCCCGAGTCGCCGGAACCCGTCGCGGGTACTTCCCCCGCATCCGCTTCGCCCGCGCCCGCGGGTGCGGCGGCTTCGTCCGCGCGTTCCGCCTGCGGCGCGGCCGGTGCGGGTTCCGCGGGTTCGTCGCCCTGCACCATCCGTACGGCATCCCGTAGCGCGTGGCGCTGTTCCGGCGACATCATGCCGAAGAAGGCCACCAGAGCCGCCGCGGGGTTGTCACTCGCGGACCACGCTTCGTTCATCAGTGCGGCCGCGTAGGCGGCACGAGTGGAGACCGCCTCATATCGATAGGCGCGCCCTTCGGCTTCCCTGCGCACCCAGCCCTTCTGATGGAGGTTGTCCAATACGGTCATCACCGTCGTGTAGGCGATCGACCGTTCCTTCTGCAGGTCTTCCAGGACTTCCCGAACGGTGACCGGGCGGTTCCACTCCCACACCCGCGTCATGACCGCGTCTTCCAGATCACCCAAGCGTCGTGGCACACCAGCACAATAGTGGGAGATGTCGCGAATGCCGGTTCTAACCCGATTGATTTGCGCCGGAAAAAGGCCGTACGGCCCGAGACGCGCGATCTCGGGCCGTACGGGACGGGTGCGGCGGGCAAGGCCGGGCAGGCCACCGAACGGACGGACGTGTTCCGTCGGCGGCCCGGGACGGGCGACGGCGGCCGGAACGGTCCGGCCGGCGCCGGTCAGGCGCCGTGGGCCTTGGGCTCCTGGCGGGCGCCCTCGGCGCGGGCCAGCGCGGCGTCGACCGCCGCGTCCTCCTTGGACTTGTTCTCGCCACCCTGGCTCTTCACGATCGTCACGATGAGCGCGACGAACGCCACGGCCATCACCACGGGCGGAACCAGCGCTGCGACGTAATCCATGACCAGGGGCCTCCTTCGGGAGTGAGGCTTCCAGGGTACGCAGCGTTCAGGCGGTCCGGGCCGCGGGGGGCGGCGTCGGCTTGCGGCGTGGCGGGAACACCTCGCCCGGCGTGGGGACGGGACGGCCGGGGCGCGGCGCCTTCGGCTGCGGGCGCACCGGCGCGGGCCGCGGCGCGTGCTCGGGTTTCTCCGCGCCCCGGCCGCCCGGGAGCGCGCGCAGCCGGGCCCGTACGAACTGTTCGGCCAGACTTTCGCAGCGGCGCAGCAGGGCGGTGCGGCGCGCGCTTTCGTCCGGCCCCCGGGCACCCACGACCAGCGAGCGCAGGGCGGCGAGGTCGGCGGGGGCGGGGTCGTAGCCGGCCGCCAGGGCCTCCTGGAGCTGCGCCAGGTAGCCGCCGGCGGAGCCGGGCAGGGCTTCGCGGTAGCGGGCGAGGTCGGCGAGGAGGAAAGCGCGCAGCCGCCCGCCCTCGCGCGCCGCCTCGTCCACGGCCTCGGCCAGCCGCAGATATTCCTGGACCTCCTGGGCGCCCTCGGCGTCGTAGCCCGCCGGGGCGTCCGGGGCGCCGGTCGTGTCGCGCGTCGGCCGGAGGGCGGCGGCGAGCGCGCGCCGCAGCACGCGCAACTCGTCGGCGCTGAAGGCCATACCGCCGCGGGTTCCGTATGGCATAGGCATGAGTTGACCTTACGTCCCCGGCGGACAAAATCCGCTTAATGGGATTAGAAAGGTGCAAGTGTCGCGGAGCTTGATTTGACCGGCAAAAGCCGCTTCTAGCTACACAAGGGGCCAAGTGGGCAATTCACCCGGCCAGTCGGGGCGGGGCGGGCGGCCCTGTACGGGGCGGTGGGTCCGCGATGACCGGGCCCTTCCGCCCCGTAAGGATCAGCTCCGCGGAACGTTGCGCTCGTACACCAGGCGCAGCCCGATCAGCGTCAGCCACGGCTCGTGCTCGTCGATGACCGAGGACTCGCCGAGCACCATGGGCGCCAGGCCGCCGGTGGCGATCACCGTCACGTCGTCCGGGTCGTCGGCGAGTTCCCGGGCCATCCGCTGGACCACGCCGTCCACCTGTCCGGCGAAGCCGTACAGGATGCCGGACTGCATGGCCTCGACGGTGTTCTTGCCGATGACGCTGCGCGGCCGGGCCAGTTCGATCTTGCGGAGCTGGGCGCCCTTCACACCGAGCGCGTCCACCGAGATCTCGATGCCGGGGGCGATCACGCCGCCGACGTACTCGCCGCGCGCGCTGACCGCGTCGAACGTGGTGGCCGTACCGAAGTCGACCACGACCGCCGGGCCGCCGTAGAGCTCCACCGCCGCCAGCGCGTTGATGATCCGGTCGGCACCGACCTCCTTGGGGTTGTCCATGAGGATCGGCACGCCCGTCTTGACGCCCGGCTCGACCAGGACGGCCGGCACGTCCCCGTAGTAGCGCCGGGTGACCTCGCGCAGCTCGTGCAGGACGGAGGGGACCGTGGAGCAGATGGCGATGCCCTCGATGCCGTCGCCCAGTTCCTCGCCCAGCAGCGGGTGCATGCCCATCAGGCCTTGGAGGAGCACCGCCAGTTCGTCGGCGGTGCGGCGGGCGTCGGTGGAGATGCGCCAGTGTTCGACGATCTCCTCGCCGTCGAACAGGCCGAGGACGGTGTGGGTGTTGCCCACGTCGATGGTCAGCAGCATGTCCGTCAGCGCTCCTCGCGCAGGTCGAGGCCGATGTCGAGGACCGGGGAGGAGTGCGTGAGCGCGCCCACGGCCAGGTAGTCCACGCCGGTCTCGGCGTAGGCGCGGGCGTTGTCCAGGGTGAGCCCGCCGGACGACTCCAGGGCCGCCCGCCCCGCCACCAGCGCCACGGCCTCGCGCGTCTGCTCGGGGGTGAAGTTGTCCAGCAGGATCAGGTCGGCGCCCTCGGCGAGGATCGGCGGGATCTGGTCCAGCCGGTCCACCTCCACCTCGATCGGCACTCCGGGGAAGCCGCTGCGCACGGCCTTGAACGCCTCGGCCACGCCGCCCGCCGCGACCACGTGGTTGTCCTTGATCAGGGCCGCGTCCGACAGCGACATCCGGTGGTTGACGCCGCCGCCGCAGCGCACCGCGAACTTCTCCAGTGCGCGCAGGCCGGGCGTCGTCTTACGGGTGTCGCGGACCTTGGCACCGGTGCCCTCCAGGGCGTCGGCCCAGGCGCGGGTGGCGGTGGCGATGCCGGACAGGCGGCCCAGCAGGTTCAGGGCGCTGCGCTCGGCGGTCAGCAGGTCGCGGGTACGGGCGGTGACGCTGAGCAGCTTCTGCCCGGCCGCGACGCGGTCGCCGTCCTCGACGTGCCGCTCCACCTCGAACTCGGTGGTGCACACCAGGGACAGCACGGCCTCGGCGACCCGCAGGCCGGCCACGGTGCCCGCCTGGCGGGCGGCGAAGTCGGCGGTGGCGACGGCCTCTTCGGGCACGGTCGCGACGGTGGTCACGTCCACGCCCTGATCGAGGTCCTCCGCGAGGGCCACGTGGGCGATGTCCTCGACCTGTACGGGGTCCAGTCCGGCCTCGACCAGGAGGGCGGCGAGGGAGGGGTCCAGCCCGCAGGCCGTCGGGTCGAGTTCGTACGTTTCGTCGTTCTCCTCACCGCCGGCGCAGCCGCAGGAGCCGCCGCAGCCGCCTTGGGGGGCCGGGGCCTGGTTCGGGGCCTGGTCCGGACGGCCGATCTGGTGCGGGGGGAGGTCGTCGGGGGTGCTCACTGGGTCGGCTCCGTTTCGGGCGCGGGTGCGGCGGTCGTCGCGGGGAACGCGGCGGTGTCGGTCGTACGGGTGTGCAGGGTGTGCGGCGGGCGGTGGGTGACCAGGAAGTGCCGCTGCCACTGGGGATCGTCCCGGTCGGCGTGGTCCTCGCGCCAGTGGCAGCCGCGGGTCTCCTCGCGGCGCATCGCACTGGCGACCAGCACCCGGGCGACCAGGAGGAGGTTGGTGACCTCCCACGCCTCGACACCGGGCTCGGCGGGTTTGGGGCGGTCGGTGGGGGATGGGGTGGTTTCGGTGGGCAGCGGGGTGGTTCCGGCGGAGGCTGGGGTGGTTCCGGCGTTCCGGTCCGGGGCGGTGGCCGCTTCGGCCGCGGCGCGCTGGAGGCGGGCGAGGGCGGTGGCGGCCTCGGCGAGGCTGGTGGCGGAGCGCAGGACTCCGGCGCCCGCGGTCATGGTCCGCTGGATCGCGGTGCGTGCCTCGGGGGCGAGCAGCGGTACGGGAGCGGCGGCGGGCTCGACGGCCGGTCCCGGGTGGCGGGCGGGGGCGGACGTGATGTCGTCCGCGATGCGCTCCGCGAAGACCAGGCCTTCCAGGAGGGAGTTGGAGGCGAGCCGGTTGGCGCCGTGCACGCCGGTGCACGCGACCTCGCCGCACGCGTACAGGCCCGGCACGGTCGTACGGCCGTACAGGTCGGTCCGTACGCCGCCGGAGGCGTAGTGCGCGGCGGGCGCGACCGGGATCGGCTCGGTGACCGGGTCGATGCCGTGGGCGCGGCAGGCGGCGAGGATGGTCGGGAAGCGCTCCTCCCACATCCGCGCGCCGAAGTGCCGGGCGTCCAGGTACATGTGCTCGGTGCCCCGCTCCTGGGCACGGCGCATGATCGCCTTGGCGACGATGTCGCGCGGGGCCAGTTCGGCCAGTTCGTGCTGCCCGGTCATGAAGCGGATGCCGTCGGCGTCCACCAGGTGGGCGCCCTCGCCGCGTACCGCTTCCGAGATGAGCGGCTGCTGGCCTTCCGCGTCCGGGCCGAGGTAGAGGACCGTCGGATGGAACTGGACGAATTCGAGGTCGGAGACCTCGGCTCCGGCGCGCAGCGCGAGGGCGACGCCGTCGCCCGTGGAGACGGCCGGGTTGGTGGTCGCGGAGAAGACCTGGCCCATGCCGCCGGTCGCGAGGACGACCGCGGGGGCGTGCACGGCGCCCACGCCGTCGTGCTGGCCCTCGCCCATCACGTGCAGGGTGACGCCGGCGGTGCGGCCGTCGGCGTCGGTGAGCAGGTCGAGGACGAGCGCGTTCTCGATGGTGCGCAGGCCCTGGGCGCGCACGGCGTCGACCAGGGCGCGGGAGATCTCGGCGCCGGTCGCGTCGCCGCCCGCGTGCGCTATGCGGCGGCGGTGGTGCCCGCCTTCGCGGGTGAGGGCTATCTCGTCGCCGCCCGGCGCGGTGTCGAAGCGCGCCCCGGTGGCGATCAGGCGGCGGACGGCGTCCGGGCCTTCGGTGACCAGGGTGCGTACGGCGTCCTCGTCACACAGCCCGGCGCCCGCCACGAGCGTGTCGGTCAGGTGCTGCTCGGGGGTGTCGCCCTCACCGAGCGCGGCCGCGATACCGCCCTGGGCCCAGCGCGTGGAGCCGTCGTCCAGGCGGGCCTTGGTCACCACGACGGTACGGCGGCCCGCGGCGGCGCAGCGCAGGGCGGCGGTCAGACCCGCGACTCCCGAACCGACCACGACGACATCGGCCTCGATGGACCAGCCGGGGGCGGGGGCCTGGAGGCGGAGGGTGGGGGTGTCGGGGGGTGTGGGGGTGCCGTGGGATGTGAGGGGGCCGTGGGGTGTGGGGGCGCTGTGGGGTGTGGGGGCACTGTGGTCAGTAGCTGTGCCGTGGACGGCGGAGGCGCCGTGGACGGCGGGGTTGTCGTGACCGATGGGGTCGTGGTGGCTGGTGGGGCCGGTGCCGGTCATCGGGGCGCTCCGAACGTGAGGCGGATGTTGTCGATGAGGCGGGTGGTGCCGACCTTGGCAGCCACCGCGAGGACGGCCTCGCCCTCGTAGGTGTCCGGGACCTCGGTGAAGTCGGCCGGGTCGACGAGCGCCACGTAGTCCAGCGCGAGCGGCGGGTCGAGGCGAGCGGCGTCCTCCAGGACGGCGTGTGCCGCGGCACGGGCCACCGCGGGGGCGCGCAGCGGGGTGGCGACGGCGTGCGCGAGGGCGTGCGCGTCGGCTGCCGCGCGGTCCTCGCCGAGGGCGGCGAGCGCCGCGGAGCGGTCGTGTGCGCGGTGGGCCGTCCGTGCCGTACAGGAGGCGCGGTCGCGCAGCGCTTCTTCGGCGGCGAGCCGGTCGCGGGCCGCGAACAGGGCCCGGGACAGTGCCAGGGCGGTGCGGCGTTCGGCGGCCGAGAGGTAGCGGTTACGGCTGGAGAGCGCCAGCCCGTCGTCCTCGCGGACGGTGGGGACGCCGACGATCCGTACACCGAAGTTCAGGTCGGTCACCATGCGCTCTATGACGGCCAGTTGCTGGGCGTCCTTCTGGCCGAACAGGGCCACGTCCGGGCGGGTGAGGTGCAGCAGCTTGCCGACGACGGTCAGGACGCCGTCGAAGTGGCCGGGCCGGCTGGCGCCCTCCAGGAGGTCCCCCATGGGGCCGGCGGCTATCCGTATCCGCGGCGCCCCGCCCGGGTAGACCTCGTCGACGCCCGGCGCGAACACCACGTCCGCACCGGCCGCGCCGGCCAGCACGAGGTCCGCCTCCAGGGTGCGCGGATAGCGGTCGAGGTCCTCGCCGGCGCCGAACTGGAGGGGGTTGACGAAGACGGTGACGACGACGAGCCCGTCCGGCCCGGCCTGGTCGCGGGCGGCGCGGATGAGCGTCGCGTGGCCCTCGTGGAGAGCGCCCATGGTCATGACGACGGCCCGCTGCCCGGGGCGGTCCGGCAGGGCGCGCAGCTCGGCCGCGGTGTGCACGAGGCGGGGGCGCGGGGCGGTCATCGGTCGCCTTCTTCGGGGTGGTCGGGGTGGTCGGGGTGGTCGGGGTGACCGGGGTGATCGGGGTGATCGCGGTGACCAGGGTGATCGGGGTGATCGGGGTGACCAGGGTGATCGGGGTGGCCGGAGGAGGGGGTGTCGGGTCCCTGGCCGTCCTGCCGGCCGCTCGCGGCGGTGGTGCCGGTGTTCGCCAGGACGCCCAGCAGGTCCTCGGCCAGCTCCGGCTTCAGCAGGCCGTGCGCCAGGGCGCGGTCGGCGGTCGTACGGGCCATGGCGAGGTAGCCCTCGACGCTCTGCGGCGCGTGTTTGCGCAGCTCGGAGACGTGCGCGGCGACGGTACCGGCGTCGCCGCGGGCGACCGGGCCGGTCAGCGCGGCGTCCCCCGAGCGCAGCGCGTTGTCGAGGGCCGCGCCCAGCAGCGGGCCGAGCATGCGGTCCGGCGCGCCGACCCCGGCGTTCCGGAGCAGTTCCATGGCCTGCGCCACCAGGGTGACCAGGTGGTTCGCGCCGATCGCGAGGGCCGCGTGGTAGAGCGGACGGGCGTCCTCCTCGATCCACTCCGGTTCCCCGCCCATCTCGATGACCAGCGCCTCTGCGGCCATCCGCAGCGGCTCGGGCGCGGTGACCCCGAAGGAGCAGCCGGCCAGCCGCTGTACGTCCACGCGCGTACCGGTGAAGGTCATCGCCGGGTGGAGGGCCAGCGGCAGCGCGCCGGCGCGGGTGGCCGGGTCGAGGACGGCCGTACCGAACCGGCCCGAGGTGTGTACGAGCAGCTGTCCCGGCCGTACGGCACCGGTCTCGGCGAGGCCCGCGACGAGCCCGGGCAGGGCGTCGTCGGGCACGGTGAGCAGCACCAGCTCGGCGCGTTCCAGCACCTCGGCCGGGGAGACGATCGGGACGTCGGGCAGCAGCGCCGCGGCGCGCCGTACGGAGGCGTCGGAGACGCCGGACACGGCGACCGGCCGGTGCCCGGCGAGCTGGAGCGACGCGGCGAGGGCAGGGCCGACACGGCCGGCGCCGACGACTCCGACGGTCAGCCGGGCGGGTCGGTCCTGGGCCTCGGTGGGTGGGATTGTGTTCACGCGGCGATGGCCTTCCGTTCCAGTCCGCGGGGGGTACCGGACGATTCGCTGGCCATGCTACGCGAGTGTTTCCGGCGGTCTTCAGAGCCGTACGCAGGGTGAGACGGCCGTCTCGTACCGCGTCCCCGAAGGTTTTCCACAGGGCTGGCGGGCCGCCGGGGACGGGTTGTCCACAGGGGTGGCAGGGCGGGTCGGAACCCGTCATGGTTGGGGCGGAAGCGGGGCCGGAGCAGGACAGGAATCGAAGGAAATCGAGGGCTGGGGAGGGATGGGGATGGCCGAGGTGACGGGCGACGCGCGAGCCTTCAGGTCAGGGCCTGGCGTACGGCCCGCCGGAAGCGGGCCAGCGGGCGGTCCGCGGGCGGGGTGACGACGGCCCGGAAGCGGAGCCACTGGCGGATCTCACGCAGCGCCTGGAGGTCACCGGTGCCGGGCGGCGGGGGCGGGAGCTCGCCGCGCTGGGCGGCACGGTAGGCGTCGAGCATGTGCTGCTGGGATGCGTTCATGGACACCACAGTGGGGCTGCCCGACGGCCGGCGGCTCGTCGTTTGACGAGAGACGTCAAACGACGGCGACGCAGGTCAGGGGGTTGCGCATCATGGGTGTGGGCGGCTTGAGCTGCGTGGGCGGCGTGCGCAGTACGGGCGGTGCGCGCAGTACGGGCGGCGTGAACTGCGCGGGCCGCGTGAACTGCGCGGGCCGCGTGAACTGCGCGGGCCGCGTGAACTGCGCGGGCCGCGTGAAGACATTGAGTGGGGGTGGGTGGGCGGGGGGGGAGGCCCCCAGGGGGAGGCCCCCCAGAGGCCCCCAGGGGCCCGGTGAGCGCAGCGCTGCCGATACGCGCCCTGCACAAAGCCCCACGAACACACCGCACAAACAACCCCGCACCGCCATCTGCACCGACCACCCGCACCCGTCCCGCACCCGCACCCGCACCCGCACCAACATCGGCACCGGCACCGGCACCGGCACCGGCACCGGCACCGGCACCAACCCCCAGCACCCACCCCCAGAAACGAAGCAGCCCATGACAATCTGGATCGATATCGCAGGCCTGCCTGTCGAGCGTTTGGTGTTCAGTCCCTCGCCGCTCGCTGAGCTGGGGTCCGCGCTGCACGCGCTTGCCGAGCCCGGTCACCATCCGGGGCTGCACGGCTGGACGACCGCGACGGCCAGCGCGCTCAAGGCCGATCTGGCGGACCGGCTGCGGGAGGCGGACTTCTTGTGGGGGCCGACGTTCTCGGATGTGACGATGGCGTTCGCCGCGGTCGCGGACGCGGCCGGGCAGCCCGGCGCGACGCTGGCCGAGGATCTGGACCTGCTCGACCGGCTCGACGACGAGCTCTACGTGGACGCCGCGCTGGAGATCACCTGCTCCAGCGTGTACACCCGCGGCAGGCGCTCGCCGCTGGTGGACGCGGAGAGCCGCCGGATGGCGCTGGAGCGGGCCGCGGCGCGTGGCCCCCGGCAGTCCGACTTCGCGCGGCGGCTGCTCGCCGACCCGCCTGCCGTACGGGCCTGGATCCGCCGGCTGTTCGAGGACTGTGACCAGGCCTTCTTCGCGGACGTCTGGCAGCGGGTGCGCTTCCAGCTCGCCGCGGACGCGCGCCACAAGGCCGAGGTGCTGCGCCGTAAGGGCCTGGCCGATGCGTTGGCCGAGGTGTCGCCCGCGGTGTCGCTGGACGAGGAACGTTCCCGCATCGTCATCGACAAGCTCAGCCACGGCCACACGACGGCCACCGACCCGGCTGTCGGCGCGGGCGTCACCTTTGTGCCGTCCTCGTTCGGCTGGCCGCACATGATGGTGCTGCATGCGCCGGGCTGGCGACCGGTGATCCACTACCCGGTCGCGGCGCCGGAACTGGCCGGCCCCGCCTCGGTCGCCCTGCTCGAATCCCGGCTCGACGCGCTGGCCCACCCGATGCGTCTGCGGATGTGCCGCAACCTGGCCCGTACGGCCTACACCACCGGCGAACTCGCCGCCGTGCACGAGATATCCGCGCCGGAGGTGTCCCGGCACCTGGCCGTCCTCAGGAAGGCCGGGCTGCTCCAGACGCGCCGCCGTGGCCGGTATGTGCAGCACCAGTTGGACGTACAGGTGGTGGCGCGCCTGGGCAGCGACTTCCTGGAGGGGGTGCTGCGCTGAGAGAGCCGGTTCGGCGACCGCCCCGGGCGGGCCGCCAGACAGCCCCTCGGGCAGGACCCCGAACAGGCTCCCAGACAGGCCCCGGGGCAAGCCTCCGGCCAGGCCACCGGGCAAGCCTCCGGTCCGCCCCCTTCCGGCTTCCTTTCGGCTTCCTTCCGGCTTCCCTTCCCGCCCCCCACCCCGTCAGTTCTCCTGAAGGAACTTCTTGGCGAGCGCGTCACCGCGGGTCACGGCCTCGCTGTGACTCTCGATGGGGGACGCCTTGGAGTTCTTGAACAGGATGTAAGTGACGCCGGATTCGGCCCCGCCGGTGGCCGGGTCGGGGTCGATGCCGAGGCCCTTGGCCGCCGCGTACGACGCCTCACCGATGATCTTCTCGGGCCCGGTGTCGCCGACGACCGCGTACTCGACCTTGTTGTTGTAGATGATGGCGACCACGCCGCCGCCCTTGATGCCCGCCGATTCGTAGTTCCAGATGCCGCTGACCGAGGGGACGACGACGTACGGCAGCTTCTCGGCGTTCAGCGGCTTGCCGTCGGACTGGTGGAAGCGGGTGTCCGGCTGGAACCAGGGGTCGGTGTTCTTGTTGCATTTGGCGGTGACCTGGCCGTCGCAGTCGATGTCCATGTCCGCCTTCCAGAACACGGCGTTCTTCTTGCCGCAGACCGGGACGGTCGCCGATGTCTCCTCGTCGGTGCGGTACTTGCCGTTGGAGATCTGCGAACAGTTCTTGACCTTGGCGAGCAGGTCGGCCGCGCTGACCGACCCCTCGGTCACGCCCGGCCGGCTCGCGGCGGGGGCGGCGGGCGGCTGGGCGGTGGCGGGCAGCGCCGCGGCGGTGAGCAGCGCGGTTCCGGCGGCGGTGGCGAGGGCGACGGTACGTATGCGCACGGGAGGACCCCTCTGTTAGGAAAGTTTCCTTACGGAGCCCGCCCAATCTCCTCCCCTCCCCCACCCCCGTCAACCCCGCGCCACCCTCAACTCACGCCTCACCAGCCCTCGTTCACCTCTGGAACACCGACTACCCCAATACTGGACACACCCCCGTACTCCGCATCAGACCTTCGACCTCGGCCTCAACCTCGACCCCGCCCTCGGCCCCGGATCAAACCGCCTCACATCAATCCACCTCGCACCAAACCGGCTCGCACCCAACCGCCCCACATCAAACCGCCTCGGCCTCGACAATCGAGGTCAGCGCCGGGGTCGATACGACGCGCCGGAGCCGGAACCCCGACCGGTCCAGCAAGCCCTCGAACTCGACAGCCGTACGCTCCCGCCCCTGGAGCATCATGAGCATCACGATGTCCAGCGCGAAGGCCGGATGCGGCGCGCCGTCGGCGGGCAGTACCGCGTCGATCACGAGCAGCCGGGTGCCGGGCGTCATGGCCCGGCGGACGGTGCCGAGGACGCGCAGGCAGTCGTCGTCGGGCCAGTCGTGCAGGATGTTCTTGAGCAGGTACAGATCGCCGCCCTCGGGTACGGCCGTGAAAAGGTCCCCGCCCTCTGTACGCCAGCGGCCCGCCAGCCCGGGGATGTCGAGCAGGTGGTCGGCGACCGTTTCGGGCCGGTCGAAGAGCACCCCGGCCAGGCCCGGCGAGCGGGTGAGGATCTCGCGGAGCAGGCCGCCCCGGCCGCCCGCCACGTCCACCACAGTCCCGCTGTCGGGGAACGGGTAGCTGCCGGCGAGCAGTTCGTTCACACCGCCGGTGAGCGAGGTCATCCCGGTGTCGAAGAGGCGGCTCGCGTCGGGGGTCTCCGCAAGGTGGGTGAAGAACGGGACCCCGTAGGCGGCGTCGAACCCCGGCCGTCCCGTACGGAGGGTGTCCACGAGGCCGTCGGCGGACCGCTGGTACATCTCGTCGGTGAACAGCAGGACACCGGCGTGCCGGGAGCCCGGCACGCCGGTCCGCAGGGTCGCGCCGGTTTCGGTCAGTCCGAAGGTGTCGTCCGCGTGCTCGCTGAACAGGCCGCGCGCGGCGAGCAGCCGCAGGACGCGGCGCAGGGGAACCGCCTGGGTGCCGGACCGTTCGGCCAGTTCGTCCACAGACCGCGCGCCGTCGGCCAGGAGGTCCGCTATGCCGTGGAGGGCGACGGCGCGCAGCGCGGACGCGTAGATGTGCCCGTACATCAGGTCGTGCAGCGACGATGCGGGGAAGTGGGGGTGGGAGGTGGCCGACGGGGTGACGGGAGTTGCTGTCATGGATGAGCTCCTACCGTTGGGCGGTGTGTCCACGCCCCCATTATCGGCGATTTGCGCAGCTCAGAGCGGTCTTTGACGGTTTTACGAAACGCTGCGCGGCGGCCACACCCCGCGCCGAAGCCGCCCCGCACGCCCCGCGTCACGCGTCACGCCCCCACCCGGGAGGCCTCATCCCGGGAAGCCCCCACCCCGGAAGGCCTCCCCAGCCCGGGAGGCCCCCGGACACGCGTTACGCCCCCGCCCCGCCCCCAGCTCGTACCAGCCCCGTCTCGTACGCCAGCACCACCGCCTGCACCCGGTCGCGCAGCTCCAGCTTTGTGAGGATCCGGCCCACGTGGGTCTTGACCGTGGCCTCCGACAGCACCAGCCGGGCCGCGATCTCGCCGTTCGACAAGCCCTGCGCGACCAGCAGCAGCACCTCCCGCTCGCGCTCGGTGAGCCGCCCGAGCTCCGGGCGGGCGGGCTCGGCGGCGGTCGCCGGCAGCATCGGCGTGAACCGGTCCAGCAGGCGGCGGGTGGTGGACGGCGCGACCACCGCGTCCCCGCTCTGGACCGCGCGGATCGCGGCCAGCAGCTCGTTCGGCGGCACGTCCTTCAGCATGAAGCCGCTGGCCCCCGCCTTGAGCGCGGAGAAGGCGTACTCGTCCAGGTCGAAGGTGGTCAGGATGAGCACCTTCGGCGCGCCCTCTTTCTGGCCGCCCTCACAAATCCGGCGGGTGGTCTCCACCCCGTCCAGGTTCGGCATCCGGACGTCCATCAGGATCACGTCGACCTTGGTGGACCGCAGCACCTCCAGGGCCTCCACCCCGTCACCGGCCTCGGCGACGACCTCCATGTCGGGCTGCGCGGCCAGCACCATACGGAAACCGGTGCGCAACAGCACCTGGTCGTCGACGAGCATCACGCGGACAGTCATGGCAGGAGGTCCCTTTCAACGGCGGTGCGGCAACAGGCTACGGAGGAGACGTGCATACGGAGGCACGGGTACATACGGAGGCGCAGGTACGTACGGAGGCACAGGAACGTACGGAAGGACAGGTACGTACGGAAGGACAGGTACAAACGGAGAGATAGTTGCGAACGAAGCGAAAGTCGCGCGGAACGGCCGACGAAGGAGCCAGAACCCACAGCAGGACGCCCAGCCCCAGACACCCCACCCTGAACACCCAGCCCCGGACACCCCGCCCCCTCACCCCCCCGACTTCAACGGCAGCACCGCGCTGATCCGGAAGCCGCCGCCCGGCCGTGGCCCCGCGTCCAGGCTGCCGCCGACCATGCCGACGCGTTCGCGCATGCCGATCAGGCCGTGGCCGAGGCCGTCCGCCCCGCCGCCCGTGTACAGATCGTGCTGGGCGCCGCGGCCGTCGTCCTCGACCAGCAGGTCCAGCTCGCTGTCCTGGTAGGAGAGGCGGACCGTGGCGCCCACGTCCGGGCCGCCGTGCTTGCGGGTGTTGGTCAGCGCTTCCTGCACGATGCGGTACGCGGTCAGCTCGATGCTGCTGGGCAGCGAGCGCGGCTCGCCCATCACCTGGAAGTCGACCGGCAGCCCGGCCCCCCGCACCTGGTCGATCAGGTCCGCCAGTTGCTCCACGCCGGGCTGCGGCACGTACTCGCCGCTTTCGGGCTGCTCGCCGGTGCGCAGCACGCCGAGCAGCCGGCGCATCTCGGCGAGTGCCTGCCGGCCGGTGCCGGAGATCGTCTCCAGCGCCTGTTTGGCCTGGTCGGGCGCGGCGTCCAGGACGTACGCGGCGCCGTCGGCCTGGACCACCATCACGGACACGTTGTGCGCGACGACGTCGTGCAGCTCGCGGGCGATCCGGGCGCGCTCGGCGGCCACCGCGATACGCGACTGCGTCTCGCGTTCCTTCTCCAGGCGCGCGGCCTTCTCCTCCAGCTGGGCCCAGTACGCGCGGCGGGTGCGGACCGAGTCGCCGAGCACCCAGGCCAGCACGAACGGGACGGTCAACAGGCCCATGATGAACAGCCCTTGCCCCAGGCCGCCGGGCGGCGCCCCGCCGTTGCCGTGGCGAACGGCGTAGAGCGTCGGGCCGACCAGCGCCCCGCCCAGAGCGGTGCGCGAGGCCCAGCGCCGGGACCCCGAAGCGACCGTATAGATGATCACCAGCATGGCGAGGTTGGAAGGCCTGGAGTCCACATCGAACCCGACCTGGCAGAGCCCGACCACGATCGCCAGCAGCAGCATCTGCCCGGGCGCCTTGCGCCGCAGCGCCACGACGAGGCACATCGCGACATCGACGAGCGCCTCGGCGACGGTCCGCAGGGCGCTGTGCGCATCCGCCGACGCCACCAGCGCCAGGCTGCTGACACCGAACAGGAGGACCGCCCAGAAGGTGTCCACACCGGTCGGATGCCTGCGGAAGAAGTCGTAGAGACGCTGCACGTCACCCAGCGTAGGCAGAGCGTAGTGGCGCACGGGTCAACCGGACGGGCGATCCTGGGGGATGGGACTACTCCGCAAGGTGGAGACGGGCCCGGGACCGTGGTCTCCGGCCCCCGGCACACCGCCGGTTCCGGGGCGCGGACCGGCCCGGTCCGCGCCCCGGACCGGGCGGCCCCGCGTACCGTGGTGCGGTGACACACGACTGGTGCGGCTGGCGGGACGCGACGGAGCGGGCGCTGTACGGCCCCGGCGGTTTCTACACCAGCGGCGACGGGCCGGGCCCCGCCGGTCACTTCCGTACGTCCGTGCACGTATCGCCCCTGTACGCCGAGGCGCTGGCCACGCTGCTGTGCCGGGTCGACGCGGCGCTCGGGAGCCCGGCGGAGCTGGCGCTGGTGGACGTGGGTGCCGGGCGTGGCGAGTTGCTGACCGGCGTGCTGGCGGCGCTTCCCGAACCGGTGTGCGCCCGCGTGCGCCCGTACGCCGTCGAACGCGCCCCCCGGCCCGCCGGTCTCGACGAGCGCGTCACCTGGCTCGCCGAGCTGCCCGCGCCCGGTTCCCTGACGGGCCTGCTCTTCGCCAACGAGTGGCTGGACAACGTCCCGGTCGATGTCGCCGAGACGGACGGGGACGGGGTGCCGCGCCTCGTCCTGGTGCGGCCGGACGGCACCGAACGGCTCGGCGACCCGGTGACCGGCGCGGACGCCGAATGGCTCGCCCGGTGGTGGCCCCTGCCGGACTCCGCCCCGGACCACGCCCCGGCCTCCGGGCTGCGCGCCGAGATCGGCCACCCCCGGGACGCGGCCTGGTCCCGCGCCGTACGCACCCTGCGCTCCGGGCTCGCCGTCACCGCCGACTACGCGCATTCCCGCGACGCCCGCCCGCCCTACGGCACGCTCACCGGCTTCCGCGAGGGCCGCGAGGTCCACCCCGTACCCGACGGGACCTGCGACATCACCGCCCACGTCGCCCTGGACGCCTGCGCGGGCCCCGGCGCCGAGCACCTCACCCAGCGGCAGGCCCTGCACGCCCTCGGCGTCGACGGCCGCCGCCCGCCCCTGTCCCTCGCCTCCAGCGACCCGGCCGCCTACGTACGGGCCCTCGGCACGGCGGGCGCGGCGGCGGAACTGACCGATCCGGCGGGCCTGGGCTCCTTCGGCTGGCTGCTGCAACCGGTCGGCGACAGCTGTACGGGGCTGCTCACCGGGTGACGGCCGGCGGCGGCCGGCGAGCTGCGAGACTGTCCCCATGACGGAGACCACGGTCGGCATCGGCGGCGCGGCGGAGAGCACCGACATGGTGCTGAACATCGGCCCGCAGCACCCCTCCACGCACGGCGTGCTGCGGCTGCGCCTCGTCCTGGACGGCGAGCGCATCCAGCACGCCGAACCCGTGATCGGTTACATGCACCGCGGTGCGGAGAAGCTCTTCGAGGCGCGTGACTACCGGCAGATCATCATGCTCGCCAACCGCCACGACTGGCTGTCGGCCTTCTCCAACGAGCTGGGCGTGGTCCTCGGGGTGGAGCGGATGCTCGGCATGGAGGTCCCCGAGCGCGCCGTGTGGACCCGTACGCTCCTCGCCGAGCTGAACCGCGTCCTGAACCACCTGATGTTCCTCGGCTCCTACCCCCTGGAACTGGGCGGGATCACGCCCGTCTTCCACGCCTTCCGCGAGCGCGAAGAGCTGCAGAACGTGATGGAGGAGATCTCGGGCGGGCGCATGCACTACATGTTCAACCGCGTCGGCGGCCTGAAGGAGGACCTGCCGGCGGGCTGGCTCGGGCGGGCCCGGCACGCCGTCTCCGAGGTCCGTTCCCGGATGGACGTCTTCGACCGGCTGGTCCTGGGCAACGAGATCTTCCGGGGGCGCACTCGCGGCATCGGCGTACTGAGCCGCGAGGCGGTGCACGGGTACGGCGTGTCGGGGCCGATCGCCCGCGCCTCCGGCGTCGACTTCGACCTGCGCCGCGACGAGCCGTACCTGGCCTACGCCGACCTCCAGGACACCCTGAAGGTGGTCACCCGCGAGGAGGGCGACTGCCTGGCCCGCTTCGAATGCCTCCTGGAGCAGACCCACAACTCCCTCGACCTGGCCGACGCCTGCCTGGACCGGATCGCCGAACTGCCGCCCGGTCCGATCAACCAGCGCCTGCCGAAGGTCCTCAAGGCGCCCGAGGGCGCGACCTACGCCTGGACCGAGAACCCGCTCGGCATCAACGGCTACTACCTGGTCTCCAAGGGCGAGAAGACCCCGTACCGCCTCAAGCTCCGCTCGGCGTCGTACAACAACATCCAGGCGCTGACCGAGCTGCTGCCGGGCACGCTCGTCGCCGACATGGTCGCCATCCTCGGGTCGCTGTTCTTCGTGGTGGGCGACATCGACAAGTAGGCGAAGGCACCGTACGGGTACGGGGTCGTCCCGGACGCGCGGTCGCCCGCGCTACCTACGCGGCTTCGGCCCTTCCCGGTGCCACGCCGTGACGCCCAGCTTGCCGGTGCTGCCGAGGTCGATCAGCTCACGCACCGTCTGCGGCCGGCCGCCGCCGTCGGCCGGTGTGAGCGCCAGGTACGCGCCGTTCACGGCGTTGCCCGTCACGTCCGTGACCCGGTTGCGCCACATCAGTACGGCCCTGGCGTGCTCGCCCGGCTGGAGCGTCAGCGGTTCGGGGCCGACGTCGTCCACGATGTCCGAGCCGTGCGCGATCCTCACGTCCAGCGGCTTGCGCCGCTCGTCGAGGACGCGGACGCCCGGGTAGCCGTTGACCTTGTACGGGCGGGTGCCGCAGTTGGTCAGGGTGATCCCCATCGCACGGGTGCCCATGGCGGCGTCCACCGGCAGCCCCTTGATGACGACGCCGTCTTCGGGACAGGCGGGCGCGGTCCTGGAGGGCTTGGCCGTGGGCTTCGGTTCCGACCGGCCCTTGGGCTCCGACGCCGACGAGCAGCCGGCCGCGGCGAGTGCCGTGACGGCGAGGGCGGCCGCCAGCGCGATCCGCACCACCGGTCCGGGCGCCCTTCCGGTGCCTGACCCGGGCGCCCTTCCGGTGTCTGTCCCGGCCACTGTCCGCCCTCCCCCGCTCTGCCTGGCGCCCGCGCGTCCCGTACGGCGCGCGCGTCCCCGTACGACCCGCCCGTCCCGTACGGCCCGCGCCGCTTCCTGATCAAGCCGGTCGCCAGCGTACCCGCGCGTAAACGTCCCGCCGCGCCGTACGGCCCGCCGCCTCACGCCCCGAACAGTTCCCGGCACTCCTCTGTCCACCCCGCCACCTCGACCGGCACCGTCCGGTGCGCCGCCCACCGCTCGCGGTCGAGCCGCAGCCGCTGCAACGTCCGCGATTCCCCGCGCACCGCGATGACCTGCACACCGTCCGGTACGTACCCGAGCTTGCGCGAGACGGCCAGGGAACGGGGGTTGTCCGTCATCGCGGCGGACGTCACGGTGTGCGCGCCGAGTTGTTCGAAGGCGAGGTGCAGGACGGCCGCGCGCATTTCCGTACCGATGCCCTGGTTCTGGTGGGCGAGCCCCAGCCAGGAACCGGTCTCCGCCTCCCGGGTCACGCCGAAGTCGGCGGCGGAGAGTTCCTGTATGCCCACCGGTTTGCCGTCCCGCGTCACGGCCAGGCCCAGCGCCCAGCGCTCCGGCCGCCATTGCGCGATCAAGCCGAGCTGGTGCTGGAAGGTGCTCCGCCCGCGCTTCTCCGGGGAACCATCCGTCCAGGGCACGCTGAACGGCATCTCCGCCGGGTCGTGCACACCGTCCGCGGAGACCGCGGCGAGATCGTCCAGCAGGGCGGTGTCCGGCAGGCGCAGTTCCAGGCGCGGGGTCCGGATACGGATGCCGTACGGGGGCCAGAAGCGGAACCCGTGCTCCCGCACGGCTTCTCCCCTACACGCGTCGCCTGCCGTGTCTGCCGTGTCTGCCGTGTGTGCTGTGTGTGCTGTGTGTGCCGTGTGTGCCATGACGGAATGCTGCCGAACATACGGCAACCCGTCGACCGGATTACCGGGGCGCCCGCAGCCCTTGCAAATGCCGCCGCAGCACCGCCCGCTGCGCTTCCGGAGTGACGTACTCCGGCTCCAGCATCGCCCGCAGGTTGAGGCCGTCCAGCAGGGCGGACAGCCGCAGGCACTCCAGGTCCACGTCCAGATCGGCGGGCAGGGCGCCGGATTCCTGCGCGCCGCGCAGCACCCGCGCCAGCAGGTCCCGCAGGCCGGTCTCCATCTCCACCGCGCACGCCCGCAACTCCGGACGGATACGGGCCGCCCCGCAGAACGCCATCCACAGGACCGCCTCCTGCCGCCGCTCCTCGTCCAGCGCCAGGAACTCGCCGATCAGCTCCTCGACCTGCGCCGGGCGTTCGTCGCGCGCCGCCGGGCCGAGCAGGCGGTCCACGTGGGTGCGTACGCGCCCGTCGATGCGCGTGCTCAGCTCGCGCATCGTGAAGAGCAGCAGCTCGTCGTGGTCGCGGAAGTAGTGCCGCACCGATCCGATGGCCAGCCCGGCCTCTTCGGCGACGTTGCGCAGCGAGGCGCCTTCCACCCCCTCCCGGCCGATCACGCGCAGCACGGCGTCGGCGACGGCCCGGCGGCGGGCCTCAGGATCAACGATCTTCGGCATGGTGGCCATTGTGGCACGCCCGCGCTAAATTGTTTTTAGCGCGGGCGAGCTAAAAAAGTTTGAGCCGCCTTACGCGCCCACCGGCACACACTCTTGGGGGAACAGTGAACAGCTGGCTGCTCGCGGCGCTCATCGCCGCGGCCCTCGTCCTCGTGATCGTCAAGCGGCTGAAGGGCGAGCCGGTCAACGTCCGTGAGCTCTTCGCGGGCCCGGCCGTCCTCACCGCACTCGGCATCGCCTTCATCGCCAAGGCCGACAACGTGACGGGGACCGACCTCGCCTGGGTGATCCCCGGCGCCTTCCTGGGGCTCGCGCTCGGCGCCGTACGCGGCCGCCTGGTCCACCTCGGCGAGAAGGACGGCGCCCTGTGGCAGCGCTACACCGGCCGCACGTTCGCCGTCGTCATCGCGTCGCTGCTGATCTCCGCCGGTTACGGCTTCCTCGCCGAGCACATGGGCATGCACCCGTACGCCCGCCCCACCCAACTGAGCATCGGCGTCAGCTTCCTGGGCGAGTCGCTGCTGATCTACTTCCGTGCGCGCAGGACGGGGACGCCGTTCGCGGCAGAGGGGAGCAGGAGCCCGCTCGACTTCCTCGTCCGCCGCTCCCGGTGAGTCACGCGGCGGCGAGCAGGGCGGTCGCCACCGCCTTGGCGCGCAGGGCGGGGGCCGCCGAGCGCTCGCGCAGGGCGGTGACCTGGGCGCCGTCGATCAGCAGGACGAGCTGTTCGGCGAGTTCGCGGGTGCCGCGGGTGTAGCCGGCGCCGGTGAGCAGTTCGGCGACGTACGAGGTCAGGGTGGCCTTGTGGGCGGCGGCGGCGCGGTGCGCGGCGCTGGCCGGGTCCGCGATCTCGACCATGGTGTTGATGGCGGCGCAGCCACGGTAGTCGTCGGACGCGAAGCGCGCGGCGAGGGCGTCGAAGAGGGCGAGCGGCGTGCCGCCGCGCTCGGCGACCGCGGCGTGCAGCCAGTCGAACCAGCGCCGGCCATATCCGTCGATCATGGCCACGACCAGGTCGTCCTTGCTCGCGAAGTGCCGGTAGAACGAAGCCCGGCCCACCCCGGAGGTGGCGAGCAGCCGCTCGACACCGACGGCGCGGATGCCCTCGGCGTAGAAGAGGTCCTCGGCTGCCCTGACGAGCCGTTCCCTGGCGTTGGTCGGCATGCCGCCACGATAACCAACCTTGACCCAAGATGGAACCGATCGGTACCGTCTCGCCATCCCAGCAGACGGTACTGATCGGTACCATTTTTTGAACCGGAGACCGCATGCCCCGCAACAGCGCGTCCCATCCACCGTCGTGCGCGGCCACCGCGCCCACCGCATCCACCGCGCCCGCCGCCTCCGCCCCACTCGCCGCGCCCACCACCCCCGCCACGCCGAATACAGCCACCACTCCCACGACCCTCGCCACCCCCGCCCCCGCCCCCGGAAGCTGGCGCTTCCACGGCGTGGTGCTCGCCCTCGGTACGTTCGTCGTCGGCACCGACGCCTTCGTGATCGCCGGCGTCCTCCCCGACATCGCCGCCGACCTGCACATCGGTCTCGGCGCCGCCGGACAGCTCGTCACGACGTTCGCCATCGGCTACGCGCTGCTCTCACCCCTCCTGGCCGCGCTCACCGCGAGCTGGTCACGGCGTACGGTCCTGATCACCGCGCTGCTCGTCTTCGCACTCGGCAACGCGGCCACCGCCCTGGCCCCCACCTACCCGCTGGCCCTCGCCGCCCGCGTCGTCGCGGCGGCCGGCGCCGCGCTCTACACTCCGAACGCCTCGGCCACCGCCGCCGCCCTCGCGGGCGATGCGGCACGCGGGCGGGCCTTCGCCCTGGTGAACACCGGGCTGACCTCGGCGCTGGTCCTCGGGGCGCCGCTCGGCACCGCCGTCGGCGGCGCGTACGGGTGGCGCACCACGATGTGGCTGGTCACCGTGCTGCCCCTGCTCGTCGTACCGCTGCTCGCCGCCCGCCTGCCCCGCGTACGCATCGACACCCCGCGCGGCCTGCGCCGTCGCCTCGCCCCGCTGGCGGACCGCCGCGTCCTGTACGCGCTGGCCGTCACCGTGATCGTGTTCGTCGGGATCTACATCCCGTTCGAGTACATCAGCGCCGTCTACGCGCCGGTGCTCGGCCACGGCGCGGACGGCGGCGGTACGGGAGCCGGGAGCGGCGGTACGGACAGCACCCTGGCAGCCGTCCTGCTGCTGATCTTCGGCGTCACCGGTACGGCGGGGAACCTCGTCGCCGGGCACCTGGCCGACCGCTTCGGCCCGCGGCGGGTGATCCTCGGCGCCTCGCTCGCACTCACCGGCGTCTTCGCGCTCGTACCGCTGAGCAGGCAGTGGCTGCCCGCCGCGCTGGTCGCGGTGGCGGTGTCCGGGTGGGTGTCGTTCTCGGTGACCACACCGCAGCAGCACCGGATCGCCGCGCTCGCCCCACAGGCGCAGGCCGTGGTCGTCTCCCTCAACGCGGCCGCCATCCATCTCGCCGTATCCCTGGCGGGCGGTCTGGGCGGCATCGGCGTGGAGACGGTGGGAGCGGCCCGCCTGCCGTGGCTGGCCGCCGGGTTCACGCTGGTCGCGGCCGTACTGACGGCGGTCGGCCGACGCCACGAGTGACGGCGGCCGGACGGCCCGGCGCACGGCGGCGCGCAGCGGTGCGCAGCGGTGCGCCGGGCACGCGGACATGCCCGGCGGGTACGGAAACGGTCAGGAAGAGACCGCGCTGCGCAGCTCCACCATGTCGATCTGCTCGGTCTCGTCGTGCGCGGTCAGATCGATGACCTCGCCGTTCCCGGATTCCTCGGCTCCGGCCGCTTCCTCGACCGCTTCCCCGGTCGTTTCCTCAGCCGCTTCCCCAGCCGCTTCCCCAGCCGCTTTCCCGGTCGCTTTCCCATCAGCGTCGCCGTCCGCCGTCCCGGCCCCGGCCCCGGCCCCGGCCCCGGCCTCACCGGTCTCAGGACCGGTCGTGGACTTCCGTCCGCTCTCGGAACGCACCTCGTCCGTCGTACGGCCCCTGCCGCGCGCCGACTGTTCGGCGACCGCCTCGTCCCCGACCACGTCGGCCAGGTCCTCCTCCAGCTGCCGGGGCGGCTTCGCACGCCGCGGCACGGCCGACGGCACGCCCGTGCCCGGGCCGGTCGGCGCCGCCCCGTTCCGTACGGCGCCGGTGCCCGTGGCCGTACCGAAGAAGTCGAAACCGCCCTGCGCTCGGGAGGCGGGCAGCCGGGGAACCTGTACGGGCGGGACGACGGCCGCGGCGGCCGGTACGGGGCGCAGGTTCGGCGCCACCCGCGCGGCCTGCCGTTCGGCGTCCCGCGCGTCGGCGTCAGCATCGGCATCGACACCGACATCGGCACCGGCACCGGCATCGGCATCGACATCGACATCGGCGGGAACCCGGTCGTCGGCCGGGCCGTCGCTGCCGGGAGCGGCGTTCGAGCCCGCACCGGCGGCGGCCACGGCAGCACCCGGCCCCGACCCGTCGGACTCGGAACCGGTCGACTGCGGACCTATCGGCTGCGTAGCGGTCGACTGCGAAGCGGCGGCCGTACGGGGGCGGCCCTGCGCGGCCGAAGGCTCCGTGGCCGCCACGGGATTCCCCTGGCCGTCCTCACCGTCCTGGTCCGGTACGGTCCCGGCCTGGCGGGCCGCATTGCGCGGCAGCTGCCGCAGCGCTTCCGCCGCCCGGTGGTACATCCCCGCGGTGAGCGTGCCCGGCACGCCGTCCGGACCGGCCCCGGCCGCCGGCTCCCCGGCGGGCGTGCCGGCCTCGATGGCGAGCAGCCGGCGGCCTTCCAGCGCGCTGGCGCGCTCGGTCTCGGCGGTGGCGTAGCGGCGCAGCAGCTCGGCGTGCTCGCTGCGCAGCCGGGCCAGCTCGGCCCGCTTGGACCGCAGCTTGGTGTCCAGCTTGCCGCGTATCTCGCGGGACTCCTCCAGGTCCGATTCGAGCTCGGCCAGCCGCTCGTCGGTCTTCCACTCGTCCCGCAACCGGGCGTTCTTCAGCTCGGCGACGCTCTTGCCGGCCGTACGGTCCCAGGCGCGCAGCAGGACGGAGCCGGTGACCGCGGCGGCCGCCGCGCCCGTGGCGAGAGCGCCCTGCACCAGGTCATCACCGACGAACCAGACACCCGAGGCGCAGGCTAGGGACACACCGGCGACCGTCACAGGGGGAAGAAGCCGGTGCAGGGATGGCGAATGGCGGTGGCGTCCTCGTGGCATGGCCTGAAACTTACCGTGCGTGCGGGACCTATGGGGCCCCGCCCGCCGCTTCGTTTCATGGTGGTTACTTCTTTGCCAGTCCCTTCGACTCCAGATATGCGCGCGCGACATCCGCCGGCTTCTGCCGTTCCGCGTCGACCTTGCGGTTCAGGTCGATCAGATCGGCGGTGGTCAGCTTGTCCGTGAGCTTGCCGAGAGCCGTCTCGATCTCCTTGTCACCGGCGCTCTTCGCATTCACCACGGGCAGCACGTTGTCGGCATTCTGCAGCTTCTTGTCGTCCTTCAGCAGCACCAGGCCGAAGTTGTCGAGCGTGGCGTCCGTCGTGGTGGTCAGCACCATCTGGTCCGTGCCGTCCTTGACCGCCTGCTTGGCCTGGGTGGTGCCGACGCCCTTCGGGTCGATGCCCGTCACGTCTATGCCGTACGTCTTCTCCAGGCCCGGCTTGCAGAACGGGCGCGTCTCGCACTCCTCGCCCGCCGCCAGCTTGACCTTCTGCTTCGACCGGCCGAGGTCGGAGAGCGTCTTCAGGTGGTAGCGGTCGGCGAATTCCTTGGTCACCGCGAACGCGTTCTGGTCCGTCGCCTCCCCGGCCGGCAGCACCTTCAGTCCGCGCGGCCCGGCGAGCGCCTTCAGGGCCTCGACCGTCTTGGCGATGTCGCTGGAGGCGACGGGCTTCGCGTCGGGGCCGTTCTTCTTGGCGTTGAGGAATTCGGCGAGCGTCGAGGCGTATTCCGGCACGACGTCGATCTGGCCCTTCTCCAGCGCCGGTTCGTACAGCTCACGATTGGCGAGCGTCTTGACCGTGGCGTGGTATCCGGCGTCGTTAAGGATCTTGGAATAGATCTCCGCGAGCACCTTCGATTCGGTGAATCCGGCCGAGCCGATGACGATGTCCCCCTTACCGCCGCCGCTCCGCGCGCCGCCCTTCTCCTCCAGGCTCTTTCCCCCGCATGCGGCCAGCCCGCCCGCCAGCGCGGTCACAGTGCCCGCGATCACCGCGGCCCGCAGGACGCGGGCCGGTCTCCGGCCGCGCCCGGCCCGACGGGCGGGGTCCCGAGTGGCGTGCTGGTCGGTGCGATGGCTGTGGTGCTGGCTGTTCGAGTCCTGGTTCATACCGGTTCACCATCCAAGGAGGAGAGAAGAAGTTCTTGCACGGGCCCCGGGCCCCCGGGCCGCGTCGTCACCGACCCGGGCCGCGTCGTCACCGACCCGGGCCACCCCGCCGGTCCACCGGCCCATGCCGCCGATGCCCTGGCCGGTCCCGCCGATGCCCTGGCCGGTCCCGCCAATGCCCTGGCCGGTCCCGCCAACGCCCTGGCCGGTCCCGCCGATGTACCAACGCGTCCCACCGACGCGCCGGCCCGGCTCACGCCCGACTCCCGGCCGCCGTCACGTCGTCCGACGCCGAGCCGTCCGCCGCCGCGTCACCCGCCGTACGCGACCTCCGCGCCCGGCCCCGGCCCCGCCGCATCGGGTCGAAGGCCCGGTCCGTCAGCACCAGCAGCCCTTCGACCAGCAGCGCCAGCACGGCCACGAGCACCGCGCCCGCCACCACCTGCGGCGTGTTGTAGTTGCCGAACCCGGCGGTGATGATGCGGCCGAGGCCGCCGCCGCCCGCGAGCGCGGCGAGCGTGGCCGTGGCCACCACCTGGACACCGGCCGAGCGCAGCCCCGTCATGATGAGCGGATACGCGAGCGGCAGCTCGACCCGCAGCAGCAGCTGCGGCCCGGACATGCCCATCCCGCGCGCCGCCTCCACCACGTCCCGGTCGGCCTCCCGCATGCCCACATACGCGTTGGTCAGCAGCGGCGGCACCGCGAACAGCACCAGCGCGATGATCGTCGGCCAGTCCCCCGCCGTACCCAGCGGACTGAGCGTCAGCAGGACCAGTACGGCGAACGTCGGCACCGCGCGGCCCACGTTGGAGATGTTGACGGCCAGCGCCCCGCCCTTGCCGATGTGGCCCAGATACAGGGCGACCGGCAGGGCTATCAGGCAGGAGATCGCCAGGCACAGTGCGCTGAGGTAGACATGCTCGCCGAGCCGGTGCCACACCCCCTTCTCGCCGGCCCAGTTGGCCGAGGTCGCCAGCCAGTCCCACGCACCCGTTATCGCGTCCATCGCCTAGGCCACCGCCTTCTTCGCCCGGCCCGCGGCCCGCCGCTCGCGCCGCGCCCGGGAGCGCGCCCGCGCCTGCGCCCGGGTCCACGGCGTCAGCAGCCGCTGGAGGCCGAGGAGGAGCACGTCGGCGATCACCGCGAGCAGCACGCACAGCACCGAGGCCGTCAGCACCTCCGCCTTGAAGAAGCCCTCCATGCCGCTGGATATGAGGTTCCCGAGGCCGCCGTAGCCCACCACGGCGCCGATCGTCGTCATCGCCACCGTCGAGACCGTCGCGATGCGCAGCCCGGCCGTCAACGCGGGCAGCGCCAGCGGGAGTTCGACGCCGAACAGCAGCCTCACCGGGCCGTACCCCATGCCGCGGGCGGCCTCGCGCACCTCCTGCGGCACGGACTCCAGCCCGGCCAGGATGTTGCGCACGAGGAGCGTCAGGGAGTACAGCACGAGGCCCGTGACGACCACGGCCGCCGAGACGCCGAAGACCGGGGTCAGCAGGGCGAACATGGCCAGCGAAGGGACCGTGTACAAAATCGTCGTCAGCCCGAGGACCGGGCCCGCGGCGGTCCGCCAGCGGCGGGCCACCAGCGCCAGCGGGAAGGCGATCAGCAGCCCGAGGACGACGGACACCAGGGTGATGCCCACATGCTGGACGGTCGCGTCGATCAACTCCTGGCTGCGCGTCCGGACATACTCACCGCAGATCCAGTCGTTCGCTTCCAGGCAGCTCTGCGCACCCACCCGCGGTCACCTCCCCCGACCTGTCGCTCACATTTCCGGTGACTGTCTGCGACCCTATCCCCCACCACTGACAATCCGACCGGCCCGCCATCCAGTCGTAACAAGACGCCTGCGACGGAACGGATTCCGCGGGTATCAGCCGGGGAGCGCTCCGTGCGCCTGCCCGGCCGGCGACCGTTCACACTGGGGGACCCCACCATGATCCGTTTCGAGCATGTCACCAAGAGCTACGCCGACGGCACCACCGCCGTCGACGACCTCTCCTTCGAGGTCGGGGAGGGCGAGCTGGTCACGCTCGTCGGGCCCTCGGGCTGCGGCAAGACCACGACGATGAAGATGGTCAACCGGCTCATCGAGCCGACGAGCGGTCAGATCTTCCTGGACGGCGTGGACATATCGACCATCGACCCCGTCGAGCTGCGGCGCCGCATCGGCTACGTCATCCAGCAGGTCGGCCTCTTCCCGCACAAGACGGTGCTGGACAACACCGCCACCGTCCCGCACCTGCTCGGCTGGCAGCGCAAGAAGGCCCGGGACCGCGCGGCCGAACTCCTCGACCTGGTCGGCCTGGACCCCGCGCAGTACGGGGACCGCTACCCGGAGCAGCTCTCCGGCGGTCAGCGCCAGCGCGTCGGCGTGGCCCGCGCGCTGGCCGCCGACCCGCCCGTCCTGCTGATGGACGAGCCGTTCGGCGCGGTCGACCCGGTCGTGCGCGAACACCTCCAGACGGAGTTCCTGCGCCTGCAGTCCACGCTCCACAAGACGGTGCTCTTCGTCACCCACGACATCGAGGAAGCGGTCCGGCTCGGGGACCGCATCGCGGTGTACGGGTCGGGGCGCGTCGAGCAGTTCGACACCCCGGCAACGGTGCTGGGCGCGCCGGCCACCCCGTACGTGGCGGAGTTCGTCGGCGCCGACCGCGGCCTCAAGCGCCTGTCGGTCACCCCGATCGAGACCGGCGACCTGGAGCAGCCGCCGGTGGTCCGGCTCGACGACGACGCGGCGCGGGCCGCGGGCCGGCTGGCCGAGGAGGGCGCGGCCTGGGCCGTGGTGCTCGACGCGGACGGGAGCCTGCACGGGTGGGTCTCCGGCGCCGGGCTGGCCGCCGGAACGGGCGGGCCGGGCGGGCCCGGCACGGCCGGTGGCGAGGTGCGGGACCACGCGCGGCGCATGGACGCGTGGCTGCCGGTCGGGGCGCCGCTGAAGCAGGCGTTCAGCACGATGCTCCAGCACGACGCGGGCTGGATCGCGGTGCTGGACGGCGAGCGCTTCCTCGGCGTATTGACGCCCGCGGCCCTGCATGCCGCGCTGCGGCGGTCCACGGCGGCGGACGCCGGGCACGTACAGCGGGAGGACGTCGTGGTGGAGAGCGTGCCCGGCGCGTAGTCGCACGGACGGCGCGCGGCCGGAGGCGGGTGTGGGGGCGGGGCGGGCGGGAGCGCCGTACGGGACCGTACGGCCACCGGCCTACGCCGGGCTCGCGCCCCCCGCGCCCGTCTCGTCGTCGTCCTCCGGAAGCTTGCACACCCGCTCCAGGAAGATCGCGGCGGCCACCACCGCCACTCCCGCCAGGACCGAGAAGCCGGCGTGGACGGCCTGGTCCCGGCGCGGGTCCTCGTCCATGCTCGTGGTCAGCAGGAAGACGCCGACGCCGCCGTACAGACCGGCCACCAGGGACGCCACCAGGGCGCTCGCCTGGCCGAAGACGACGGCGCGGGCGGCGACCAGCGGGTCGACGCCCTTGGCGCCGGGCTCACGGGCGCGCTGGGCGTTCAGCCGGGAGCGCAGGGACAGGGCGGTGGCGGCCAGGACGGCGGCGATCAGGGCCAGCACGATGGGGGCCGCCAGCGGCACGCTGGGGAGCGTGCCGAGGGCGTCCCACAGCCGGGCGCCGGCCCACGCCAGCACCCCGGCCGCCAGGAACAGCCCGACCAGCACCTTGATGTGTAGCTGCTTCACCGAGCGCTCGCCCCTCGTGCCTTCGTTCTCGTACGTGTGCCGGAGTCTTAACGACCACCCCGGCGGTCCCGGTTCCTGGACGGCGGCCACCGCGGCGGCCGCACCGCCGGGACCCTACTCCGGCAGCCGCAGTTCCAGGTCCGCCCGCGGCGTCACGCCCTCGCGGCCGACCGCCGAGAGCAGCTCCGCCACCGCGCCGCGGCCCGGGACCTCCGCCTCCGGGTCGATGTCGTGCCACGGCACCAGCACGAAGGCGCGCTCGTGGGCGCGCGGGTGCGGCAGGGTGAGCAGCGGGTCCTCGGAGACCACGTCCTGGTACGCGAGGATGTCCACGTCGATCGTGCGCGGGCCCCAGCGCTCGTCGCGGACGCGCTCGAAGGCCTCCTCGATGGCGTGGCCGCGCTCCAGCAGCGAGGTGGGCGGCAGCGTCGTCTTGATGAGCACCACCGCGTTGAAGTACGTGGGCTGGGAGCCGGGGTCGACGCCCCACGGCTCGGTCTCGTAGACCGGCGAGACGGCCTTGACCCGCACGCCCGGGGTGTCCTCCAGGGCGTCGATGGCGCCCTGGAGGGTCTCCAGGCGGTTGCCGAGGTTGCTGCCGAGGGAGATCACGGCGCGCTTGGGGTTGGAGAGGGTCACGTCCGCCGCGTCCACCCGCTCCACCACGGACGTGGGCACCGGCTGTACGGTCGGGTCACTGCTGGTCATACTCGGCTCCGGGTGATGGTGATGGTCACGTCGTCAAAGGGGACGGTGATCGGGGCGTCCGGCTTGTGGACGACCACCTCCACCTCCTGCACCCCCTCGTGCTTGAGGCACTGCCCGGCGATGCGCTCCGCGAGCGTCTCGATGAGGTCGACCGGCTCGCCCTCGACGACGGCCACGACCTCCTCCGCCACGACGCCGTAATGCACGGTCTTCGCGAGGTCGTCGGCCGCCGCCGCCGGGCGGGTGTCCAGGCCCAGCACCAGGTCCACGATGAAGGTCTGGCCCTCCTCGCGTTCCCGGGGGAAGACCCCGTGGTGCCCTCTGGCCTTCAGCCCACGCAGCGCGACACGATCCACGCGAATCACACTCCCACTGGTCCCATTGGCACCTCTGGTACCACTGATCGTCGGAATTCCGGGCGGGGGTCCAGGACTCCTCCGGCACGCCGCCCTGTCATCGAATCTACCTGCGAGCACCGGCAGTGCTTGCCCACGGGGCCATGGACAAGCCCCCTGCCGCTGCCGGGCGGCGGTGCCGAGGCGGTCGAGCGGGCGTCCGCGCGGCCACTACCCGGGCCGTCGCGCTTCCACCCCTACCCTTGCAGCACTTGGCTCGAACGGGTGCGCAGAAGTCGACCTTGCTGACGCTTCCCGCTGACGGCCCCGGCCGCCGTCCCCCCTGGTCCGGACCTGTCGGCGGCTGTGGCGGCACCACCGTACGACCACACAGCGACCGCGAAACTCCCCGAAGACTTCACGCGGCTTTCACGTCGGTCAGCCGCCGCCCACGCCTCCGACGCCCGGCCCGTCGCCGTCGCCGGCCTCCCCCGCTTCCCCGTCCTCATCGTCGTCCCGGTCCGCCAGGACGGGCGAGCCGTGGTGCGACCAGACCCGCCAGCCCTCTTCCGTACGCCGGAATACATTGGTCGCCACGACCAGCTGGCCGATCAGCGGCCCGACCGAGCCGTCCTCCTCCGCCGGCCCGCCGCTGAGGATGTTCTCGGTGCAGGTGACCAGCGCGGTGTCGCCCAGGACGTCGATCTCCACGTCCGTCAGGAAGAACTGGATGTACTCGGTGTTCGCCATGATCAGGGCGTACGAGCGCAGCACCTCGCCGCGCCCGCGCAGCACCGGCCAGCCCGGGTGCACCACGCTCACCTGGCCGTCCATCCACATCTCGGACATGGCCGCGTGATCTCCGCGCTCCATGGCCTCGTACAGGTCGGTGTTCGCCTGCTCGACCAGCTCGATGTCCGTACGTGGACTCACACCGCTCCCGTCGCGTCCGCCGCACCCGCGGCGCCCGTCACACTCGTTCCGCCCGTCTCCTGCGCCGCGCCCTCCACGGCGCGGGCAACCCGTACCGCGTCCGCGCTCGCCCGTACCTCATGCACCCGCACCGCCCAGGCTCCCTCCCGCGCGACCATCGCCGAGACCGCGGCCGTCGCCGCGTCCCGCTCCCGGGCCGGCGGCGGGGCGGCGTGCGCGTCCCCTGCCAGCACCCTGCCCAGGAAACGTTTGCGCGAAGCGGCCACCAGCAGCGGACGGCCCAGCTCCCGCAGCCGGGCCAGGTGCGCGACCAGCGCGAGGTCGTGCGCGGCCTCCTTGGCGAAGCCCAGCCCGGGGTCGATCACGATCCGCCCGGGGTCGATGCCGCCGGCCACCGCCCGGTCCAGGCTCTGCCGCAGCTCGTCGACGACCTCGGAGACCACGTCCCCGTAGACGGCCCGGTTGTTCATGTCGATGGACCGGCCGCGCCAGTGCATGACCACGAACGGCACCCCGGCCGCGGCCACCACCGGGACCATCGCCGGGTCGGCCGCGCCCGCGCTCACGTCGTTGACCAGCCGGGCACCGGCCGCGACGGCCCGCTCGGCCACCGAGGCCCGCATGGTGTCCACCGAGACCGTGACCCCGGCGGCACACAGCTCCCGTACGACCGGCACGACCCGGCGCAGCTCCTCGGCCTCGTCCACCCGGGCGGCGCCCGGCCGCGTCGACTCGCCGCCCACGTCCACCAGGTCCGCGCCCTGCGCGACGAGGTCGAGGCCGTGCTTGACGGCCAGCTCGGTGTCGAACCACTGCCCGCCGTCGGAGAACGAGTCGGGCGTCACGTTCACCACGCCCATCACCGCGCAGCGGTCCCAGTCCGGAAGTCCGGCCACCCGGCCGCGCAAGGTACTCATGGCTCCAGCCTAGGCGGGTGCGGTACGGAGCCGCCCACCCCGGTCAGGGGCGGGCGGCGTACCCGGTCCCTACGCGGCGGTCCCGACCACGTCCGCGGTGATGGGCTCGTCCTTGTGCGCGCACGGCCGCGGCTCGGCGGGCGTCCTGCGGCGCAGCGCCCGGGGCAGCCCCAGTTCCAGGTAGCCCTCGGCCTGAAGCGCGGCCAGACCGATGCGCGGGATGTCCCGGCTGTTGCGGAAGACCACGAAACGCGGTTCCCAGCGGGGCTGGAACTTGTCGTTGAACTTGTAGAGCGACTCGATCTGGTACCAGCGGGACAGGAAGATCAGCATGCCGCGCCAGATCCGGATGACCGGGCCCGCGCCCAGCTTCTCGCCGCGCTCCAGGGAGGAGCGGAAGACCGCGAAGTTCAGCGACACCTGCTTGATCTTGAGGTCGGGGGCCGCCTGGAGGGCGGCGACGATCAGCAGCTCGTTCATGCCGGGGTCGGCGGAGCGGTCACGGCGCATCAGCTCCAGCGAGATGCCGTCCCTGCCCCACGGCACGTAGTGCTGCATCGCCTTCAGGTCGCCGAACGGGCCGGGCTGCTCGCCCTCGGCGGGCGCCAGGTGGGCGGTGGCGATCACCGCGTCCCCGTCCTTCTCGGCGTCGATGCGGCCCAGCGCCATGGAGAAGCCGCGCTCGGTGTCGGTGTCGCGCCAGGCGTCGGCGGCCTTCTGGATACGGGCCAGCTCCTCGGGCTCCAGGTCGCGCACCCGCCGCACCCGGGTCTCGTAGCCGTTGCGCTCGATGCGCTTGACCATCTGGCGCACGTTGCGCATCGAGCGGCCCGTGAGGGTGAAGTCCGCCACGTCCACGATCGCCTCGTCGCCCAGCTCCAGCGCGTCCATGCCGGTCTCGCGGGTCCAGACCTGGCCGCCGGTCTCGCTGCAACCGGTGACGGCCGGTGTCCAGGAGTGCGCCCGCGCCTCCTCCATGAAGCGCTCGATGGCGCCCGGCCACGCCTCCACGTCACCGATCGGGTCGCCGCTGGCGAGCATCACGCCGGATATGACCCGGTAGCAGACCGCGGCCTTGCCGGTCGGCGAGAAGACCACGCCCTTGTCGCGGCGGAGCGCGAAGTAGCCGAGGGAGTCCCGCCCGCCGTGCTTGGCCAGCAGCTCGCGCAGCCGCTCCTCGTCCTCCTCGGTGAGCCGGGCGGCCGGGTGCTCGGGGCGGAAGGCCAGGTAGGCGGTGGTGGCGACGGTCAGCAGGCCGAGGGCGCCGAGGGAGTAGCCGACGGTGTAGTCGACGTTGTTCACGTACCGGACGGGGCCCTCGAAGCCGAACAGGCCCCACAGGACGTGCTTGATCCGCTCCCACACCGACGGATCGCCGACGATCTTGTGCGGGTGGGAGTTCACGATCACCAGGCCGAGGCCGAAGCTGATCCCTCCGAGGGCGACGAAGTTCAGCAGGGCCTTCACCCGGCTGCGCGGGTCCGGCAGCGCCTCGAAGGCGCGGCGGTGCCACACCAGGAAGGCCAGCAAGGCCAGCGAGAAGGCCGCGCCGAGGATGGAGTGCCGGTAGACGAGCTGGGCCGCGATGCCCACCGGGAGCAGCGAGACGGCCGCCACCCAGGCGCGGCGCTTACGCCGTTTGAGCCCGTGGGCGAGCATCAGGAGCAGGATGCCGACGACTATGGAGGAAGCCGCGGCCAGGGCGCTCACGGCGCCCGGCAGGACCTCCGCCAGCGCATGCAGCCGGCTGTGCCGGAACCGGGGGAACAGCCCGGCCGCCAGATTCAGCAGCCCGACGACCGCTCCGGCGGTCCCCACCAAGGGCGGGACCTTTTCCGGGCGGGGGCCGCGCAGCCAGCGTGGCGGACGCCACGCAACCGTCCCGGACTTTTCGCCATCTAGCCTGTCAGACATTACTTTCCCGTCGCCCCGGTCGAGAGAACGTGCGAGTGTTAGTCGCAGCATCTGGACTTTTGCGCCCTGTATGACGGCGTTTCAGGGCCCGGGGTTCCACCTGCGGCCGTGTCGACCGGCCGCCCGGAAGAAAGCGCCACATGGGTCTCACCAGCAAAAAAGTGCTGCTCCTGGCCGTCCTTTTCGCGGTAGCACTCTTTGTCCTCACCATCTGGCTGTGGCCTCGCCTGTCCAAGCGCAACTGGCGCGCGGTCCTCGGCCGCATCGGCCTGCTGCTCGCGACCCAGTTGTCGATCTTCGCGTCGATCGGCCTTTTCGCGAACAATTCGTTCGGTTTCTACGCATCCTGGGCGGACCTGTTCGGCAAGGAACAGGAGCCGGGGGTGGTGACCAATTACGAGACCGGCCCGAACGGCACCAAGCTGAAGATGCTGGGCAGCGAGCACGTGGGCGTGCCCGGCGGCTCCAAGCCGCACGTCGGCGGCCGGATAGACAAGGTCCTGCTCAAGGGCGAGAAATCCAAGATCAACAGCCCGGCGTTCGTGTATCTGCCGCCGCAGTACTTCCAGACCAAGTACGCGAAGAAGCGCTTCCCGGCGTCCGTGGTGCTGACCGGCTACCCGGGCACCGCGCAGGCCCTCTACAAGAAGCTGCACTTCCCGCAGACCCAGCACGACCTGGTCCGCAAGAACAAGATGCAGCCGACGATACTGGTCATGATGCGCCCGACCGTGGCGCCGCCGCGGGACACCGAGTGCGTGGACATCCCGAACGGTCCGCAGACCGAGACGTTCTTCACCCATGACGTACGCCACGACATAGCCAGCCACTACCGGGTGGGCACCGACGCCAGGAACTGGGGCGTCATAGGGGACTCCACGGGCGGCTACTGCGCCCTGAAGATGCCGATGCGCTACCCGCAGGCGTTCTCCACCGGTGTGGCCCTCTCCGGCGCGTACAAGGCCCCGCTGGACGCCACGACCGGCGCGCTGTTCGGCGGCGACAAGCAGCTGGAGCGGGAGAACGACCTCATGTGGCGGCAGAAAAACCTTCCTGCACCGCCGGTGAACCTCCTCGTGACCTCCAGCAAGCAGGGCGAGGAGAACTACAAGGACACGCTGAAGTTCATCCAGCAGACCAAGTCCCCGAGCCGGATCGCGTCGATCATCCTCGACAGCGGCGGCCACAACTTCAACACCTGGCGGCGTGAGATACCGGCCGCCTTGGAGTGGATGGGCGGCCACCTCAAGGCGTAGCGGACACCGCCCCGGGGGCGGCGTGACGGACGAGGGCGGGGCCCGGTGGATTCCACCGGGCCCCGCCCTCGCTCGTGACACGGGCAGCTCGCCGACGGGCATCAGCGGGCCGGTGTCGACAGGCGCCGACGGGCCGGCATGGGGCGCACCGGCCGCGTACCGGCTTCAGCGGACCGGTGAGGCGCACCGGCCGCGTACCGGCTCAGCGGACCGGTGAGGCACACCGGCCACGTACCGGCTCAGCGGGCCGGCGAGGCGCACCGGCCGCGTACCGGCTCAGCGGGCCAGTATCAGGCTCATCGCCTCGGCGCGGGTCGTGGAGTCCCGCAGTTGGCCGCGTACGGCCGAGGTGGTCGTCTTGGCGCCCGGCTTGCGGATGCCGCGCACCGACATGCACATGTGCTCGGCCTCGACCACCACGATGGCGCCGCGGGCCTCCAGGATGCGCATCAGGGAGTCCGCGATCTGCGTGGTGAGGCGTTCCTGCACCTGCGGGCGGCGGGCGAAGACCTCGACCAGCCGGGCCAGCTTGGACAGTCCGGTGATCTTGCCGCTCTCGGCCGGGATGTAGCCGACGTGCGCGACGCCGTGGAAGGGCAGCAGGTGGTGCTCGCACAGCGAGACGATCTCGATGTCCTTGACCAGCACCATCTCGTCGTGGCCCAGGTCGAAGGTGGTCGTCAGGACGTCCTCGGGCTCCTGGCGCAGTCCGGCCAGGATCTCCTTGTACGCCCGGGCGACCCGTGCCGGCGTCTCCAGCAGGCCCTCGCGGTCCGGGTCCTCGCCGACGGCGATCAGCAGCTCACGTACGGCGTTCTCGGCGCGCTTCTCGTCGAACTCGCCGATCGTGCCGTCGCCGTCCAGCGTCACCGGATCGGTCATCTCGTGCCTCGTTCCTGTTGCGCCCGCTCCTCAGGCGGAGTACCACGTGCCCAGGCTAGAACCCGTGGGGCGCGGCTTTCATTCCGGGGCCGGTGTGAGCCTCACGACATACCGGGCATATCGTCCGGACGGCAAAGAAAAAACCGGGTCCGTACGGAATGTTCCGTACGGACCCGGTCTGCTGCCGGGCGGGCCCGGCCAGTGCCTTGTCAGCGCCGCTCGGAAGCGGTCAGCTCTCCGGCGTCCGGTCCTCGGGGGACTCGGTCTTCTCGGTCGAGACGTTCGACGAGGAGGAGGGGGCCGAGCCGTTGGCCGGGGCCAGCTCCTTCGGGGAGAGCACCGGCGGGCGGGTCGAGGGCGTACGCCGCGAGGAGCCGGTCCACGCCGGGCGGGCCGGGCGCTTGACGATGTGCTTGAAGACCTCGGCGACCTCTTCCTTGTTCAGCGTCTCCTTCTCCAGGAGCTGCAGAACCAGGTTGTCGAGCACGTCGCGGTTCTCGACCAGGATCTCCCACGCCTCGTTGTGCGCGGTCTCGATGAGCTTCTTGACCTCTTCGTCGACCAGCGCCGCGACCTCTTCGGAGTAGTCGCGCTGGTGACCCATCTCACGGCCGAGGAACGGCTCGGAGTTGTCGGAGCCGAACTTGATCGCGCCGAGCCGCTCGGTCATGCCGTACTGGGTGACCATGGCGCGGGCCGTCGCGGTCGCCTTCTCGATGTCGTTCGCGGCGCCGGTGGTCGGGTCGTGGAAGACCAGCTCCTCGGCCGCGCGGCCGCCGAGCATGTACGCCAGCTGGTCGAGCATCTCGTTGCGCGTGGTCGAGTACTTGTCCTCGTCCGGCAGGACCATGGTGTAGCCCAGGGCCCGGCCGCGGGACAGGATCGTGATCTTGTGGACCGGGTCGGAGTTCGGCGAAGCGGCCGCGACCAGGGCGTGTCCGCCCTCGTGGTACGCGGTGATCTTCTTCTCCTTCTCCGACATGATGCGGGTCCGCTTCTGCGGACCGGCCACCACGCGGTCGATCGCCTCGTCCAGCGCCTTGTTGTCGATCAGCTTCGCGTCGCTGCGGGCCGTCAGCAGCGCGGCCTCGTTCAGTACGTTCGACAGGTCGGCGCCGGTGAAGCCGGGGGTGCGCTTGGCGACGGCCGTCAGGTCGACGTCCGGCGCGACCGGCTTGCCCTTCTGGTGGACCTTGAGGATCTCCAGGCGGCCCTGCATGTCCGGGCGGTCGACGGCGATCTGCCGGTCGAAGCGGCCGGGGCGCAGCAGCGCCGGGTCCAGGATGTCCGGGCGGTTCGTCGCGGCGATCAGGATCACGCCGCCCTTGACGTCGAAGCCGTCCATCTCGACCAGCAGCTGGTTCAGCGTCTGCTCGCGCTCGTCGTGACCGCCGCCGAGGCCCGCGCCGCGGTGCCGGCCGACGGCGTCGATCTCGTCGACGAAGACGATCGCCGGGGCGTTCGCCTTGGCCTGCTCGAACAGGTCACGGACCCGGGAGGCACCGACACCCACGAACATCTCGACGAAGTCGGAGCCGGAGATCGAGTAGAACGGCACGCCCGCCTCGCCGGCGACGGCACGCGCGAGCAGCGTCTTGCCCGTACCGGGCGGGCCGTACAGCAGCACACCCTTGGGGATCTTGGCGCCGACGGCCTGGAACTTGGCCGGCTCCTGGAGGAACTCCTTGATCTCCTGGAGCTCCTCGACGGCCTCGTCCGAGCCCGCGACGTCCGAGAACGTCGTCTTCGGGGTGTCCTTGGTGATCAGCTTGGCCTTGGACTTCCCGAAGTTCATCACCCGGGAGCCGCCGCCCTGCATCTGGTTCATCAGGAACAGGAAGATGACCACGATGAGGACGAAGGGCAGCAGCGAGATCAGCATCCCGACGAACGGGTTCTGCTTCGACGGGGAGACGGTGTAACCGTCCTTGATCTCGCCGGTCTGGTACCTGGCCTGAAGGGTCTTGGCCAGATCGACGCCCTGGTCGCCGATGTAGCTCGCCTGGAGCTTGTTGGAGCCGTCGACCTTGTTGTCGCCGGACAGCTCGACCTTGATCTTGTTCTCGTCGCCGGTCGTCAGCTCGGCGGATTTCACCTTGTTGTCAGTGATCGCCTTGACGACCTGACCGGTGTCCACCGTCTTGTAGCCGCCGGACGAGCCGACGACCTGCATCAACACGACCACGGCGAGGACGGCCAGCACGATCCACATGACCGGCCCACGGAAGTATCGCTTCACGTCCATCCATACGGAGCTCTCTGAGCCCCGTCCCTCCTGCCACAGTGAGGCACAACAGCCCTGCGGAGGGCTGGTCGTGCGTACGGTGTATTACTGGCCCGAAAAAAGACTGACCTTCGGACGGTACCCCAGCATTGTCACCCGACGACGCCGCCCACGGTTAACAATGCAGCTTCGGATGCCGTTCTCCCTGCTCCAACGGCGGGCGGCCGCACGGGGTTCCCGCCGCCGGTCTCCGGTCGGTCCCGGGCCCCGGCCGCCGGTGCGGCGGCCGGACGGGTACGGCGTCGCTCAGCCGCCGTAGACGTGCGGCGCGAGCGTGCCGACGAACGGCAGGTTGCGGTACTTCTCCGCGAAATCCAGGCCGTAGCCCACGACGAACTCGTTGGGGATGTCGAAGCCGATCCACTTCACGTCGATCGCGACCTTGGCCGCGTCCGGCTTGCGCAGCAGCGTGCAGACCTCCAGGCTGGCGGGCTCGCGCGAGCCCAGGTTCGACAGCAGCCAGGACAGCGTCAGGCCGGAGTCGATGATGTCCTCGACGATCAGGACGTGCTTGCCCTTGATGTCGGTGTCCAGGTCCTTGAGGATGCGGACCACTCCGGAGGACTGGGTGCCCGCGCCGTACGACGACACGGCCATCCAGTCCATCGTGACGGGGTTGGACAGCGCACGCGCCAGGTCCGCCATGACCATCACGGCGCCCTTGAGGACGCCGACCAGGAGCAGGTCCTTGCCCGCGTACTCCGCGTCGATCTTCGCGGCCAGCTCCGCCAGCTTCGCGTCGATCTCTTCCTTGCTGATGAGCACCGACTGAAGGTCGGAACCCATGTCCTTGTCGTCCACCCGTGCCACTCTCGCTCGGTTCGGTGTCATGAGACTCATGCAGCAAGGCGGTCTCGTGCGGCTCAGCCCTGCCGGATCACCAGTCTGCCACCCTGCCGTCGCACACCCACGCGCCCGGGGAGGTTGACGGTCCCCTGCCCCCGCCAGGCCGTGATCAGCCGGTCCACTTCTTCGATGTGGCGGGCGAAGAGCGAACCGGCCGGCGCCCCCGCCGCGATGGCGGCCCGGCGCAGCACCCGGCGGCGGACGGCGGCGGGCAGGGCGTACAGCTTGGCGGCGTCCAGGGTGCCGCGTTCGTCGAGGACCGTGCGCTCGGCGTCGGCGGCCCAGGAGTCCAGGGCGTCGGCGTCGTCCCGGGAGAGCTGGGCCGTACGGGCGAGGGCCTCCACGACGCCCTTGCCGAGCGCCTTCTCCAGAGCGGGCAGGCCCTCGTGGCGCAGCCGGGAGCGGGTGTACAGGGGGTCGGCGTTGTGCGGGTCGTCCCAGACGGGCAGCGACTGGATCAGACACGCCTTACGGGCCGTCTGCCGGTCCACCTCCAGGAAGGGGCGGCGGTAGCGGCCGCCGCGGCCCGTCGTGGCCGCCATGCCGGACAGCGAGCGCGTGCCGGAGCCCCTGGCGAGGCCCAGCAGGACCGTCTCTGCCTGGTCGTCGCGGGTGTGGCCGAGGAGGATGGCGGCGGCGCCGTGGCGCTCGGCGGCGGCGTCCAGCGCGGCGTAGCGCGCGTCGCGCGCGGCGGCCTCGGGGCCGCCCGCGACGCCCACCTCGACGGCCACCGCCTCGACCGGGTCCAGCCCGAGGGCGCGCAGACGCACCACGACCTCCGCGGCGCGCAGGTCGGAGCCCTCCTGGAGGCCGTGGTCGACGGTGATGCCGCCGGCCCGTACGCCCAGCTTGGGCGCCTCGAAGGCCAGCGCGGAGGCGAGTGCCATGGAATCGGCGCCGCCGGAGCACGCGACGAGCACCAGCGGGGCCGCGTCCGCCGCGGGGGACGGGGACGGCGCCTCGGCGGGCCGCGCGGGGCCCGCGGCGACCGGCTGCTGCGCGGCGTGCGCGGGCGCCGGGGTCTGTGAGGTGTGGTGGGTCAGTACGTCGTGGAGTACGCGGCGGACCGCCACGCGTATCGCTGCGACCGCTGGATGGGGACCCATGTCCGTTTCCAATCGTGGGGGGCTTCGAGCCGGCTACGGCTTTTCGTCACACAGAGTGCCTAGATGGTGACAGAGACGAGCGGTTCCCTGAGCATTGCACGCCCATCCTGTGGTCACGGTCCCTCAGAAGAGTGATTACGCGGAGCGTTCACCGGCCCTGCGGTGCGACCGGCTCGCGCCTCCGTCCCCCGGGGCTCCGCCCCCTCAGCGGTGCACCCGTGCGACCCAGTCCGCCGGTTTGGCGATCTCCTGCTTGGTCGGCAGCGTGTTCGGCGACGTCCACACCCGGTTGAAGCCGTCCATGCCGACCTCGTCGACGACGGCCCGTACGAAGCGCTCGCCGTCCCGGTACTGGCGCAGCTTCGCGTCCAGCCCGAGCAGCTTGCGCAGCGCCTGGTCCAGCCGTCCCGCGCCGCTGGCCCGCCGCTTCTGGAACTTCTCGCGGATCTCCGCGACGGACGGGACCACGTCCGGGCCGACGCCGTCCATCACGTAGTCGGCGTGCCCCTCCAGCAGCGACATCACCGCGGTCAGCCGGGCCAGGATCTCCCGCTGGACCGGGGTCTGCACCAGGTCCACGAAGCTGCGGCCCCCGTCGTCGCCCTCCTCGCCCTCCGGGCGGCCGCCGGTCAGCGACTGGACGGCCTCCCGCAGCCGCTCCAGCAGCGTGCCCGGGTCGATCTCGGTCTCGCCGAGGAAGGACTGGATCTCGCCCTCGATGTGGTCGCGCAGCCAGGGCACGGCGGTGAACTGCGTACGGTGCGTCTCCTCGTGCAGGCACACCCACATGCGGAAGTCGTGCGGGTCCACCTCCAGCTCCCGCTCCACGTGCACGATGTTCGGCGCCACCAGCAGCAGGCGGCCGCCCTGCGCACCGGCCGGCAGCTCGCGCGAGGCGGGCGCGAAGGTCTCGTACTGGCCGAGGACGCGCGAGGCCAGGAACGACAGCAGCATCCCCAGCTCGACGCCGGTCACCTTGCCGCCGACGGCCCCCAGCACGGCCCCGCCCGGCAGGGAGGAGCGGCGCTCCTCCATCTTCCGCAGCAGCGGCTTCAGCACGGCGCGGAACCCGGCCACATTGGCCTTGATCCAGCCGGGGCGGTCCACGACGAGGACCGGGGTGTCGTGCTGTGTACGGGGCTGTTCCGCGCCCGGCTCCCCCTGCGTCTCCGGGTGCACCATGCGGGTGAACGTCCGCACATGCTCCTCGGAGGACTTCGCGTGCCGCCGCAGCTCGGCGACGATCGCCCGCGCCTCGTCGCGGCTCACCTCTGGTCCCGGCCGTACGAACCGGGTCGCGGTCGCTACCGCGAGGTTCCAGTCGACCATCTCCACACCACCGATGCTCGTCATGGGTTCACGGTACGTGGGCGCATCCGCTTGGGGTAGCGCGGCGCCCTTCGGGCGCGGTGGGCCGGTTCGCCGGTGACCGTTCGATCCCGGCTGTCCCCCGGTCGCGCCTGCGGCGGGCGGGGGCCGCGCAGCGCCCCTGGGGCGCGGATGTCCGGCCCATCGGTGACGGCTCGCTTTCAGCCGCCCCGCCGGTCGCGCCTGCGGCGGGCGGGGGCCGCGCAGCGCCCCTGGGGCGCGGATGTCCGGCCCATCGGTGACGGCTCGCTTTCAGCCGCCCCGCCGGTCGCGCCTGCGGCGAGCGGGGGCCGCGCAGCGCCCCTTGGGCACGGATGTCCGGCCCATCGGTGACGGCTCGCTTTCAGCCGCCCCGCCGTTCGCGCCTGCGGCGAGCGGGGGCCGCGCAGCGCCCCTTGGGCGCGGATGTCCGGCCCATCGGTGACGGCTCCCTTTCGGCCGCCCCGCCGTTCGCGCCTGCGGCGGGCTGTGGCCGCTGCGCGGGGCGGTCAGGTTCGGGGGCGGGCCTGCGCGGCAGGCCGCTCCGGCCCGCCCCCTTCCGTGGTGGGGTGGGGAGAAGATGGGATCTAGCCGGTGCAAGTGGTCGGGTGCCGGTTGTCTGCTATCGGCAACCGCAGTTCGCCACCGCTGTGGCCAGGCGGTCGAGCGCCTGTTGGGCCGCCTGGGGGTCGGTGGTGTTGTTGGTCATGAAGGCGAAGGCCAGGAGGCGGCCGTCGGTGTCCACGACCGTGCCAGCCAGGGTGTTCACGCCGGTGAGGGTGCCGGTCTTGGCGCGTACGGTGCCGGCGCCCGCCTTTTCGCCCGCGTAGCGGCCGCTGAGCGTGCCGGTGAAGCCGGCGACCGGGAGGCCGGTGGTCACCGGGCGCAGCTCCGGGTGGTCGGCGGAGGTGGCCAGGACGAGGATGCGGGAGAGCAGGCCCGCCGAGACCTTGTCGTCGCGGTCCAGGCCGCTGCCGTCCTCGAAGACGGCGCCGGTCAGCGGGAGCTTCAGGTCCGCCAGTTCCTTGCGTACGGCCCGGCCCGCGCCCTCGAAACTGGCCGGTTCGCCGGCGGCCAGGGCCGTCTGGCGGGCCAGCGCCTCGGCGATGTCGTTGTCGCTGTGCGTCAGCATCCGCTCGACGAGCGCGGCGAGCGGGAGTGAGCGGGCGGTGGCGAGGCGGGGCGCTTTGGCGGGGGCGGTGGTCTTGGCGGGCTCGCCGTCGACCGTGATGCCGCGGTCCTTGAGCATCCGCGCGAAGGTGCGGGCGGCCGTGGCCGCCGGGTCGGTGTCGCGGGGCGCGGGTCCGTGCTCGCTCTCGTCGAGGCGGCCCTCGTCGGCCATGAGGGGCGTGACGGGGGCGATGTTCTCGTTGGGGCTTATGGGGTGCAGGACCGGTCCCGTATAGGCCGAGGTGTCGTAGCCGAGCCGTACGGTGGCGGTGCCGCGCTCCTTGAGGGCGCGGGCCGTGTCGTCGGCCAGCGCGCGCAGGCTGGCGGGCTGGTCCTGGGCGTCCTGCTTCGGCGCGCGGGCGGTGAGGGTGGGGTCGCCGCCGCCGACCAGGGCGATGCCGCCGGGCCCGGCCTCGACGACGGCGGTGTCGATGCGGTGCTCGGGGCCGAGGGCGGAGAGCGCGGCGGCGGCGATGGCCAGCTTGACCGTCGAGGCGGGCGTCGCGCTGCGGGCCGGTTCGGCGCCGAAGAGTTCCCGGCCGGTGGCGGCGTCCACGACGGATGCCGTACGCGGCGAGCCGAGCGCCGGGTCCTTCATCAGCGGCGCGAGCACGCCGGCCAGGGCTTTGGCGCCGGGCGCGGGCGGCGTCCCGTCGTCCCCGCCGCGTGCGGGCGTCCCGGCAGCGGCCAGTACGGGCGGCGCGCTGGGCACGGTCGCGGTGCCGCCCGGGGCGTGACGCTCGCCACCCCTTCCGTCGGCCGCCGCGGCGCGGGCCCGCTCGGCCGTACGCTGGCCGGAGTCCCAGGGGCCGGCCAGCGTCACCGCGCCGGCCGCGACCACGAGTCCCAGGACGGTGGAGCTGGCCGTCAGCCGTACGGTCTGCCGCTGCTGCTTGGAGGCGGACCACCAGGCGGTACGGGTGGTGTCCACGGCGGACCGGTACGCCGAACGCGCCGAGCCCGCCGCCGAACGGGTCACGGACGCGGCGGTGGACCCCGCCGACCGGGCCGAACCCGCCGCCCGCCGGGCGGAACGTTGCGCCAACCGCTGCGCGGCCTGCCACCTGACCTGCCACGACCTGGTCTCCGGCACTTAGGACCAGCCCCTTTCGCCACCACACACCTGCGTGGGGGACACTTAATCACCAGACGTATGTGTTGATCATGGAGGAGCCACCCGTGGAGTTCGACGTCACCATCGAGATCCCGAAGGGTTCGCGGAACAAGTACGAGGTGGACCACGAGACCGGACGGATCCGTCTCGACCGTCGACTCTTCACCTCGACCAGCTACCCGGCCGACTACGGCTTCGTCGAGAACACCCTCGGCGAGGACGGCGACCCGCTGGACGCGCTGGTCATCCTGGACGAGCCGACGTTCCCCGGATGCCTGATCAAGTGCCGCGCCATCGGCATGTTCCGGATGACCGACGAGGCCGGCGGCGACGACAAGCTGCTGTGCGTCCCGGCGTCCGACCCGCGCGTGGAGCACCTGCGCGACATCCACCACGTGTCGGAGTTCGACCGCCTGGAGATCCAGCACTTCTTCGAGGTCTACAAGGACCTGGAGCCCGGCAAGTCCGTCGAGGGCGCCGACTGGGTCGGCCGCGCCGAGGCCGAGGCCGAGATCGAGGCCTCCTTCAAGCGCCTTGAGGCGCAGGGCGGCGCCCACCACTGAGCCTGCGGCCCACCGGACGACTGACAGGCTTGGTCAGCTGTCAGTACCGGTCGGCCGGCAGCAGTGATGCGCGCGCGAAGGCGGCACCCGGATGACCGGGTGCCGCCTTCGGGCTGTGGGGGGCGTCGGAAACCCCGCGGGCCGGGGGCGTCAGAAGCCCCGCGTCCGCTTGGCCGCCCGGCGGCCGCCCGCCTCTTCCACCGTCGCGCCGGGCGCCTTCATGAACAGGCGGGCCACCTCGCCGCCGAGGTTCACGCCGACCGCGATGGCCAGGGCCAGGGAGGCGGCCTTGATGAGGGACGAGACGCCGGGGCCGATGTCGCCCTGGGCGAAGTTGAGCAGGCCGAAGTACGTGGCGCTACCGGGCAGCAGCGGACCGATCGCGGCGGTGACGTACGGCAGCGCGGAGGCGTACCGGTAGCGGCTCAGGAGCTGGCCGAAGAGGCCGACGAGGCCGGCCGCGATGGCCGTGGCGGGTACCGCGTTCATGTTGCTGACGTTGGCGAGCGCGCCGTAGACGACCCACGCGACACCGCCGTTGAGCGTGGCGAACAGCACGGTGTGACGTTCCTGCTGAAGCAGTACGCAGAAGGACAGCGCCAGCAGCATGGCGGCCAGGGTCTGCACCGGCGGATCGTTGTACGCGCCGAACCCGGCCGCCGGGTACAGGTACTCCGGATTCAGCTGCAACCCGATGTACAGCGCGGCCAGCACGCCGATCACGATGCCGACGATGAGGTAGCCGACTTCCAGCAGGCGTGCCGAGGCGGTGATGTAGTACCCCGTCAGGCCGTCCTGGACGGAGGCCACCAGCGCCCGCCCGGGGATCAGCGCGAAGAGGCCACCGGTGATCACCGCGGACGCCTGCACGGCGACGTGCGAGAAGCTCAGCGCGACCCCTATGGCGGCCGGCGGCATCGCCGCGACCACGAACTGGTAGAACTCCGGCAGCCCGCGGCTGGACGCCAGCCAGGCCAGCCGGTCGCCGAGCATCGAGCCGATCGCCGCCGCGATGAAGACGATCGCCCCGCCGCCGACCAGCATGCTCGCCGCGCCGGACAGCAGGCCGGAGGCCAGGGTGAGCGACCAGCTCGGGAAGGGGTGGCGGTTGCGGCGGATCTCGGCCAGGCCGCGGTACGCCTCCTCCAGGGTGATGCCCTCGGAGGTGATCTCGTCGACGAGGCGGAAGACCGCGGACAGCCGGGTGTAGTCCACACCGCGCCGCCGTACCGTACGGCTGGCCGTGACCGGGTCGTCGACCAGCGACGGCTGGTAGGAGATCGACAGCAGCGTGAAGGTGACGGTGGGCTCCACCCGCTCCAGCCCGTACGCGTGCGCGACGCCGAACATCGCGGCTTCCACGTCCTCCGCGCCCTCGCCGCCGGCCAGCAGGATCTCGCCGATACGCAGCGTCAGGTCCAGGACGCGCGGTACGGCGGGCCCGGTGTCCTCCGCGCGCTCCACCCGCTCCGGCACCGGCCGCTCGCCGACCGGCATGCGCAGCATGGTGCGCATCCGGTCCTGCCAGGGCGTCTGCTTGGTCAGGCTGATGACGGGGACGCCGTGCGGCGGGGTGAAGGCGGGCCAGCCCGCCGGGGTCCGGTCGGGCAGCTGGTGCTGACCGGTGGTGCTGCCGGTGCTCGTGGCCGTACCGCCGGGCGGGCTGAAGGCGGAGCCTTCCGGCTCGGCCGGCGCCTCGGTCTTCAGGCCCTCGGGGAGGGCGAACTCGGAGGTGGGGTGCTCTTCCTCGGGGACCGGCGGGTAGGGCACGCCGAGCGGCGGGGTGAAGGCGCTGCGCGCCTCGTCCGACTGCGGTTTGCGGTCCTCGGAGTGATCGGTTCCGCCGTTCGCACCATTGCTGGTTCCGTGCACGCCTTTGACGCCGTTCACGCCGTTCTTCCCGTTCGTGCCGTTGGTTCCGCGCTGTCCCCGCTGTGCGTCCGACGCCACGTCTCTCGCTCCTCGTACGCCTCCTGCCGACCGTCAAGGACACGATGCCTGATGGTCGGCAGGGGCGCGCGGGGCGGGGCCCTCGCTGAGGTTCTTATGGGTTCTTGTGTGCTGCGGGTTTCCTCAGCGCAGCGGGAGAAACCCGGGACTTCCGGTGCGCGCGGCAGCCGGTGGCGCTCAGCGCTTGGCGTGCCGTCCCCGGCGCCCGTCGTTGCCGGGCTGGCGGGGCGGCTGTACGGCGCCGGCCGGGTCGTACGCCACCCGGGCCGCCGCTTTCTTGTTCTTGCCGCGGGAGCGCAGATACTCGATGACGATCGGGACGACGGAGATCAGCACGATCGCGACGAGGATCAGCTCGATGTGCTTGTGCACGAATTCGATGTTGCCGAGCGAGGCGCCGAGCAGGGTGACGCCCGCGCCCCACAGCGTGCCGCCGATCACGTTGAAGGTGATGAACGAGCGGTAGTTCATCCGGCTCACGCCCGCGATGATCGGGGTGAACGTACGGACGATCGGTACGAAACGGGCCAGGATCAGCGATTTCGGGCCGTGCTTCTCGAAGAACTCGTGCGCCTTCTCCACGTTCTCCTGCTTGAACAGCTTGGAGTCCGGGCGCTTGAAGAGCGCGGGTCCGACCTTGCGGCCGAAGAGATAGCCCGCCTGGTCACCGAGGACCGCCGCGAGCACGATCAGCAGGCACACCAGCCACAGCGGCTTGTCCAGCTTGTCGGTCGTCACCAGCAGGCCGGTGGTGAACAGGAGCGAGTCGCCCGGCAGGAAGAAGCCGATCAGCAGACCGGACTCCGCGAAGACGATGATCAGCACGCCGATCAGCCCGAACGTGCCGATCAGGTAGTCCGGGTCCAGCCACTGGGGGCCGAGCGCGAGAGTATTCACGGGGTGAAGGCTCCTGGGTCGAGGGCGCCGGATCGTGCGGTGCGACGGGGATGAAGGCGCAGTGTGCGGCCCAAAGCTATCAACGCCGGATGACATGCCGTGGTTCCAGCCGCCCGCTACGGCCCTCCCCACGGCCTCCGCACGGCCCGCAGCGGCCCCCCGCGACCACCGTGGCCGGACACCGACGGCACCCTCCCCCCGGGTCCCCCGGTTCCACCCCGTCCCCATGAGACGCTCCCCCGAGGAGCCGGCCTCCCGGCGGGCTCACCGCACGGAGGGACAGGACACGATGGGCATCGAGGAGTTCGGCGGCGGGCAGACCGCACAGTCCGATGTGCTGGTGGTGACGACCAACGACGTCCCCGGGTACGAGGTGCAGCGGGTCATCGGCGAGGTCTTCGGCCTGACGGTCCGCTCACGGCACCTGGGCAGCCAGATCGGGGCCGGGCTGAAGTCGATGATCGGCGGCGAGCTGAAGGGCCTGACCAAGACGCTCGTGGAAACCCGTAACCAGGCCATGGAGCGGCTGGTGGAACAGGCGCGGGCCCGCGGCGCGAACGCGGTGCTGATGTTCCGCTTCGACGTGACGGAGGCGGCGGACGTGGGCACGGAGGTCTGCGCGTACGGCACCGCCGTGGTGATCGCCCCGAAGACCGCCTGAGCGGGCGGTCCGCTCCGCGCGACAGGGCCGTACGGACCAGGGGGCGCGCTACCCCGGCCCGTACGGTCTCAGCTGTTGCGCACCGCGTTGGCGAGCATCGCGTCACGCATGTAGACGGCCAGCCCGGGCCGGATGGCCTCATAGGTGGCGGTGAAGCGCTCGTCCGCTACGTACATCTCGCCGAGGCAGGTGTGCATCTCGTACGAGCAGTCGTAGTAGCCGGACGAGATGAACCGGCGGTGTTCCTCGGCGACGTCCATCGCCTCGGCCGAGTCGGCCGGCAGCCCGCTCGCCATCGTCTCGGCCATCTTCCGGTGGATGGCGTCGAACTCCTCCGTCAGCCGCTTCCAGTCCTCCTTCGTGTACGTGGCCGTGCGGCGCTGCGACTCCTTGTACGCGTCGGTGCCGCCCCAGCGTTCGCGCACCTCGTCCGCGTAGTCGTCCGGGTCGAAGTCCCCGAAGACCTCGAACTTCTCCTCAGGGGTCAGGTTGACGCCCATCTTGCGTGCCTCCATCGCGTGTTCGACGGCGGTGACCATGGCCTGGAGCCTGTTGATCCGGGCGCTGAGCAGCGCGTGCTGCCGCCGCAGGTGTTCCCGCGGGTCGGCGTCCGGGTCGTCCAGGAGGGCCGCCACCTCGTCGAGCGGGAAGCCGAGCTCCCGGTAGAACATGATCTGCTGGAGCCGGTCGAGGTCGGTGTCGTCGTAACGCCGGTGCCCGGCGTGGCTGCGCCCGCTCGGCACCAGCAGCCCGATCTCGTCGTAATGGTGCAGGGTGCGCACCGTCACACCGGCGAACCCGGCGACCTGTCCCACGGAGTAGCCCATCGCTCCCGCCCTCCTTCTCGGTACGCACTCCACGATGTGTCCTCACGCCACGTGAGGTGCAAGTCCGAATCCCGGAAACCCGTGGGGCGGAAGGGACGCCGGTGGCATCCTGCCCCCATGCTGGGGATAACCGATCTTCCGACCTACCTGGTGGGCGTCGCGCTCATCGTTCTGCTGCCGGGCCCGAACTCGCTGTACGTCGTCTCCGTCGCGGCCCGCCGCGGCCCGCGCGTCGCCTACCGGGCGGCGGCCGGCGTGCTGTGCGGCGACGCGGTGCTGATGACGCTCTCCGCGGGCGGCGTGGCCTCACTCCTCCAGGCCAGCCCGGTCCTCTTCGCCATCGTGAAGTTCGCGGGCGCGGGCTATCTGACGTGGCTCGCGGTCGGCATGCTGCGCGGCGCCTGGTCCCTGTGGCGCGACCGCGAGGCCGCCAAGTCCCTCCGCGAGAAGGCCACCGCCGACGGCGCCGCCCACCCCGCCGCGCCCCGCGAGCGCCCCTACCGCCGCGCGCTGGTGATCAGCCTCCTCAACCCCAAGGCGATCCTCTTCTTCATCTCCTTCTTCGTCCAGTTCGTGGACCCCGCCTACGCCCACCCCGTCCTCTCCTTCCTCACCCTCGGCGCCTGGGCCCAACTCTTCAGCTTCACCTACCTCACCATCCTCATCTTCAGCGGCACCTACCTGGCCGCCACCTTCCGCCGCCGCAAGCGCCTGACGGCAGGCCTGTCGGCGGGGGCCGGCGCGGCATTCCTGGGCTTCGCGGCAAAGCTTTCGCTGGCCAGTGCGGGGTGATGGGCGGGGCCGCGCACCACGCGCGCGGCCCGCGTGAGTACGGAAAACGGCAAGCGGGAAATTGCCGCGCGCCTCCAATGCGTTGCCATTCGATTACGGGAGGCACAGCACCGGGAACGAGTGGCGGAAGTCCTCACGGTCGGGCTAACCCCGCACCGCTCCCTCCGGCCAGATGACATCGACCGGTACGCCCACCCGCCGGGCGTACGCCACCACGTCGGCCGTCCCACCAAATCCTCTGGCCGGTTTCCCGTCCCAGACGGCGAGCAGCCGGTCGGCCATTCCTACGAGCATTTCGCTCCCCGCCATATGGGCTTCGGAGGAAGAATCCCGGAGCCCGGTCCGGTGTACGTCGACAGCGCGCCGGAGCAGAGCGTCGTAAATGGCGTGGTGATCCTCCGGAAGCCCGTCCCGATATCGCTGAGCAGGTACTACGACCTCAACGCATCCTCCCATCCTGAGGACGATATCGGCGAGCCACGTATCGGGGCCGTCGGCGAGGCAGGACACTGCGCACAATTGCGAGGGATCGTAACGCCCCAGGTACTCCGCCAATTCAGCCCGCACGGACCGCCCAACCGCCTCTGGCAGACCCCTGTGTCCCGTAATGCCCAGTCGCACGACACAACCCCTTTCATGCCTTACAGAAACACGTCGTGCATACAGTCGTCGAAGTCCCTCACGACTTTCGGCGGCACGACAGGCGCATACGCACGGCGTAATGACCGCGCCCGTTCGACAATGCGCCCCGACTTGTAGCGCACCCCCACCTCCAGAGCACGTTTGGCCAGGTCGAATGCCCCGTCGATGCGGCCGGAGGCCAGGTGTCCGGAAGCAATCTCCAGCATGAGAAGTGCGCGTTGCTTCTCATGCCCTGAAGCCAGCACCGCGCCGGCATCGTCCTGTGCGCCGGACACCCAATCGGCCCGGCCGAGACGGGCGCCACAGGAGACCCGGACCGCCGCGACTTTCGCGCCGTCGAAAGTGAACACCCACGGCCAGGGCGCCTGCGCAGCCACGCCTCGCACCTTGCCGGCCGCATCGTCCAGGACGCCTCCGGCTGCCACGGCGTCGCCCGCCGCGGCCAGGGCCAGCGCCTCCACGCCCGACAGCCATGCGTCAGCGACAGCTGGGCATTCCGCCTCCAACGCGCGGCGCGCCCGGCGTGCCAGGGCAAGTCCCTGTGCCGCGTTCCCCGCGTGTGCCTCGAATTGGGCCAGGCTCCCTAGCTGGTAGGCGGCCAGCAGTGGGTGGCAAGCGCGGCGGGCGGCTTTGAACGCGGCGCCGTACCAGGTACGGGCCGAACCGTGATCCCCCATGTCCCAGGACAACCAAGCGACAAGGCCGGCGGCTTCACTCCCCGCGGCGGCAAGCCGGGCACGCTGTTCGCGGTGCCCGGCCTCCTGGGCGATCTTCTGGATCAGCCGCAGGTGCGCCAGCACTGGTTCCACGAGCTGCCGCGACGCTGTCGAGCCGTCCATGCGCCGGAAAGCAGCAGTCGCCGATCGCAGAGTCGCGGCCTGACCGCCGCTGCCGTCCGCTGTCGATATCGGTGTGGCGAGCGCCGGCATGGCCGGCGCGGTGGTCACCGCCACGGCTCCCGCCAGAAAATTTCGGCGTTTCACAGGCCCATCCCCCTCCACGGCGTCAGCCGCAGTGTGGTCGGCCAGACCGACCAAGTGACGCGGGATCCGCAAATGGTCGGCCACTCGGCCTAGTTGCGTCATGTCATAGGGGCCCGTACCGCGCTTCTCCAGTCGCGACACCGCGGACTGACTCGTGCGACAGGCCTCCGCCAGTTGACGCTGAGATACGCGGAGCGCCTCCCGGACGATCCTGACCACTCTTCCGTAGTCACCCTCCCTGGACGCCTTTCCCACAGCTTGCGACACCCGACCCATGCGGCCCACCCCCGGAATCGTTGATACAGGCTCAACGACTGGCCTCGCGTAGCCGTATGCACCTGTCGCATAGCGATATGCGCGCACCGGGTGGTTCCTCGCGCACACGCGGTGAGGCCGGTTGGGTTCCGAGCAGCACAATCTCGCCTGCCTCGGGTGTAGACGCGGTGGTGGCCGCACCAGCCGTCGATACGTCACGCGTCCAGGGAAGCGAGGGCAACGAAAGGTGGTCCGGTCATGCACGAGGCTCCGCAGAGAGGGCCCAGCCATGGGGCTTCCGCACTCACTCCACCGTGCAGATTCTCAGGTACGGCCAGGAGTGCAGGGCTGGCCCGCGCATACGCCCGGCAAGTCATCCAACAGTCCGTGCCAGGCATCCCCGAAGAACAGCTCGACCTGGCCCTACTGCTCGTCAGCGAACTCGTCACCAACGCCTGTCGCTACGGGACGGAGCCCGGAGACCGCGTGGCCGTGGCCGTGACTGCGTCCCCGAGCATGGTGCAGATCGCGGTACACGATCCGACCCGGCGCCGCCCCCGTCGCAAACTCCCCGGCCCAGAGCGCGAAAGAGGCCGCGGCCTGCTCATCGTCGAAGCCATCGCCAGCGATTGGGGCGTTGCCAACCGGCCGCTCGGGAAGATCGTCTGGGCGGAGTTGGCATGGTGAGCGCTGCCCGACCCGTGCCGGGGCCCGGTTTCGTTGCGGGGTTGGTGGTCAGTACGTGGCTCGACACCGTGTCGCCCGTCGGGGCCGTGGCGTGGCTGCTGATCGCCCATCCGCCTCCGCATCGCCCCGGCGAGACGGTCGAGCGGGTCGAGAGCTGCTTGCTCGGTATGGCCGACGGGCTCGGGCTGCGGGCCGCTGCGGGGCGGGTGCCGGACATCGGGGAGCGGCTGTCGGTGCGAGGGCCGCACCTCGTTCTCGATTACGGCCATCGGGATTTCTGTTTGCGGGTGCCACGGCCATCGGCCCGGTGGACGGAACACGCCCTGGGTGGTGGGCATGTCTGTCTCGTGCTCGGTCTTGATCCGATCGGGTCCGGAAAAGGGCCTGACGTGATCGAGCCGTACCTGCGCCGCGCCACCGCCCACGACCGCGCCTTCATAGGCGCCACGGCCGTACGCCGACGGTGACCACGTACGCACGACGGGAACGGCGCCGCCCGGCCGGGCAGGTTGCCGGGCGGCGCCGGGTGCGGTGGCCGGGGTGTGCCGGCCGGCTCGTACCGGCTCAGGACGGAGCGGCCTCGATGAGGACGAAGGGGTCCGGGGCCGGTAGTGGGGTGAGGCCGGTGAGGGTGAAGCCGGCCTTGGCGCAGAGGTCTTCGAAGTCGGCGCGGGTGCGTTCGCGACCGCCAACGTTGACCAGCATGTTGAGGTCGCTGAGGTAGATCAGGGGTTCCGTTTCGGGGCGCACCGTGTCGGTGAGCACGGGCTCGATGACGAGCAGACGGCCGTCCGCGGGGATCACCTGCCGGATGTGGCGCAGGATCTGCGCGCACTGGTCGTCGTTCCAGTCGTGGATGACGCTTTTGAGGAGGTACAGGTCGCCGCCGGCGGGGGCCGCGGTGAAGAAGTCGCCGGCTTCGAGGGTGACGCGGTCGGCCACGCCCTCGGCGGCCAGTCTGGCGTCGGCCTGGGCGAGCCCCTCGGCGGTGTCGTAGATCATGCCGCGCGGCGCGGGGTGGGCCCGCAGGATGGCGGCGAGCAGTGTGCCGTCGCCGCCGCCCACGTCGACGATGGTGCCGAAGCGCCCGAAGTCGTAGGCGGCCGGTACGTCCTCGGCGGCGATCCGGGTGCCCTGGCCCATCGCCGTGTTGAACACCTGCGAGAGTTCCGGCTCGTTCTTGAGGTGGCCGAAGAAGTCGGTACCGAAAATCGCGTCGAAGGCGGGTTCGCCACTGCGAACGCTGTCTTCCGTACGTTCCCGGGCCCGGGTCATGAGCGGGTCGCTGAAGATGCGGGCCAGGGCGGACATGGAGTCCGGGGTGTCGCTGCGCAGCAGCGCTCCGGCGGCGGTGGCCTCGAAGGTGCCCGGTTCGGGTTCGGTCAGCAGCCCCAGCGCGGCCAGGGCGCGCAGCAGGCGCAGCGTGGCCTGCGGGTGGGTGCCGCAGTCGGCCGCCACCTCGTCCGCCGTACAGGTGCCGGTGCCGATGCGGTCCAGCACACCGAGCCGGACGGCGGCGCCCACGGCGTACGTGGCGAGTTGCCCGAACAACAACCGGGTGACGGTGCCCCGGGCCGCGCGTGTGGCTGCCGCCCGTTCCTGGTTCGCTTCCACGTCCGCTCCTTGGTCTGATGCGACTGGGACGCCGCTCCCGGGGCAGGTCGTGGCCCGGGGGAGGGCGCGGCGGGCCGGCGGACCGTACCCCCGTCCCGCGCAAGTTAGGTAAGCCTAAGTTGACCGCGCGGGATGGCGCAACTCCCGGATGCGGGTCGGTCGTTGACGCTTCACCGATCGCGCGTCACGGTGGGGAGGGATGCCGTCCGCGCCGCGGTGGGTGAGGGGTGCCGCTCGCGTCACAGTGAGGGACGCCGCCCGCGGCGCGGCGAGGGACGCCGTCCACGGCGCGGCAAGGAGGGGGCACCGCCCACCCCGCCCGGGAGGAGCACCGTCCACCCCCGCTCGGAAGGGGCGCCGCCCACCCCCGCCCGGGAGGACGCCAACCGCCCGCCGCGGGGAGGGCGCCAACCGCCCGCCGCGGGGAGGGCGCCAACCGCCCGCCACAGGGAGGGCGCCGCACCCCCCGGCAGTCGGCGCCCGAGCGCAACCGCAGGCGCGCCGAATATCCCGCATGCCCGTATCGTCGCCTCCGTAGGAGGTATCACCATGACCCAGCCCAGCGACCGGTCCGAGAGCCCCACCGGTGCCGGTACCGGAGCCGATACCGGTACCGGCACCGGCTCCGGCGACCGCTCCGTCCGCCTCGCCGTCATCTACTACTCCTCGACCGGGACCGTCACCGAACTGGCCAAGGCCGTCGCGGACGCCGCCGAGGCGGCGGGCGCCGAGGTACGGCTGCGCAAGGCCGCCGAGCTGGCCCCGCGGGCGGCCGTCGAGTCCAACCCCGCCTGGGCCGAGAACGTCCGCGCGACCGCCGGCATCCCTGAGGCCGCGCCCGACGACATGCTCTGGGCGGACGCCGTGATCTTCGGCTCGCCCACCCGGTACGGCAACATCTCCTCGCAGCTCAAGCAGTTCATCGACACGCTCGGCGGGCTGTGGCAGCAGGGGAAGCTGGCCGACAAGGTGTACAGCGGCTTCACCGCCTCCGCGACCAAGCACGGCGGCCAGGAGACCACCCTGCTCGCCCTCTACACCACGATCCACCACTTCGGCGGCATCGTCGTGACGCCCGGCTACACCGACCCCAGCAAATTCGCGGACGGCAACCCGTACGGCACCTCGCACGTCGGCGGCCCCGAGACGCCGCTCGACGACGAGGCGCGCACCGCCGCCGGCGTCCAGGCGCGGCGTGTCGTGAAATACACCCGCGCCCTCAAGGCAGGGCTATCCGCGGCCGGCTGAGGGTACGCGGCCACCATGGCACTCCACGAGGGCACGTCCGCCGGGAACCGCAAGCAGAGCGTGTCGGTCAATCCCTTCTACGGTGAGGCCGATCCGGTGGCGGGGATGGCCGAGGCGCCGCCCCGGCACGCGCTGCCGGACGGTCCCGTCGCCCCGCGGGCGGCCTACCAGCTCGTCCACGACGAGCTGATGCTGGACGGCAACGCCCGGCTGAATCTGGCCACCTTCGTGACCACCTGGATGGAGCCGCAGGCCGACGTCCTGATGGCGGAGTGCCGCGACAAGAACATGATCGACAAGGACGAGTACCCGCGCACCGCCGAGCTGGAGCAGCGGTGCGTGGCCATGCTCGCCGATCTGTGGCACGCGCCCGACCCGGCCGCCGTAGTCGGCTGCTCGACGACCGGCTCCAGCGAGGCGTGCATGCTCGCCGGAATGGCCCTCAAGCGCCGCTGGTCCCGGGCGAACGCCGACCGCTATCCGGCCACCGCCCGGCCCAACCTGGTCATGGGCGCGAACGTGCAGGTCTGCTGGGAGAAGTTCTGTACGTTCTGGGAGGTCGAGGCGCGGCAGGTGCCCATGCAGGGCGACCGCTTCCACCTGGACGGGGAGTCCGCCGCCGCGCTCTGCGACGAGAACACGATCGGCGTCGTCACCGTCCTCGGCTCGACGTTCGACGGGTCGTACGAGCCGGTGGCGGAGATCTGCGCGGCCCTGGACGCCCTACAGGAACGCACCGGACTCGACATCCCCGTCCATGTGGACGGCGCGTCCGGCGCCATGATCGCGCCGTTCCTGGACGAGGACCTGGTGTGGGACTTCCGGCTGCCGCGCGTCGCCTCCATCAACACCTCGGGCCACAAGTACGGGCTGGTCTACCCGGGCGTGGGCTGGGTCCTGTGGCGCGACAAGCAGGCGCTCCCGGAGGAGCTGGTCTTCCGCGTCGACTACCTGGGCGGCAACATGCCGACCTTCGCGCTCAACTTCTCCCGGCCGGGCGCCCAGGTCGTCGCCCAGTACTACACGTTCCTGCGGCTGGGCCGCGCGGGCTACCGCGCCGTACAACGGAACACGCGTGACGTGGCGCGCTCGCTCGCCGAGCGCATCGGCGCCCTGGGCGAGTTCCGGCTGCTGACCCGCGGCGACGAACTGCCGGTCTTCGCCTTCACCACGGCCGACGGAGTGACCGACTTCGACGTCTTCGACGTCTCCCGCCGCATGCGCGAACGCGGCTGGCTCATCCCCGCCTACACCTTCCCGCCCGACCGCGACGACCTCTCCGTCCTCCGCATCGTCTGCCGCAACGGTTTCTCCCATGATCTGAGCGATCTGTTCATGTCCGACTTGGAACGCCTGCTGCCGGAACTGCGCAAGCAGGGCGGACCGTTGGGGAACCGGGCGGGTACGGATACGGCGTTCCACCACTGAGGCCCCGCCGCTGACCGGAGCGGCGGCCCGTCTCCCGGCGCTACCCGTGCGAGTGGCGCTACGGTCGCCCGAAGGACGGGCGGGGTTACAGCAAAAAGCACCACGACCCCGATCCGGCCCCGTGCCCTCCTGCGGGCGGGACCACCAACCCGTACACGATGCCGCGCAGTGCACGAGTTCCGACTCCGCCACGAAACGGGTGTCTACGCCCCGAGCCCCGAACGCCCCGTCCACACCGACAAGCTCATGACCAGCGTCCCCTTCCCCGTCGACATCGATCTCCACGCCCTCATCGAGGCGTGATCACTCACCGGACGCCGTCGCCCTCTCCGCATCCCCGTCCTCAGGATCCGGCTCCCCCGTCGCATACGGATTCTCCTGGCCCTCCGCCAGCACCCCCACGAACGGCTCGCCCTCGCCCGCGAAGACGTACGCCCCGCGCTCGATGCGGTCGATCAGCCCGCGGGTCCAGTCCGCGCCGGTGTCCGCCGCGTTCACCCACATGTTCATGATCTCGCCGATGTGGCCGAGCTGCTCCGGGCCGTCCGCCGGGGTGTAGTACTCGGTGACCGACTTCCGCCACTCCTCCAGCCCCCGCACCCGCTCCTTCAGCAGGGCCACGGCCTCCTCGCGGGGCAGGTCGACGATGAAGCCGATCGCCGCGCTCAGTTCGTCCACCTTGCGGTCGTGCCGGGACAGGGAGTCGCGCAGCAGCTTGAAGTACTCCGCCGTGCCCGCCTCGGTCATCTCGTACTCCGTACGCGGGGGGCCGCCGACGGTGCTGGGGGCGATGTCGTGCGCGTGCAGCAGGCCCTGCTTCGCCATCTGTTTGAGGGCGTGGTAGATCGACCCCGGCTTGGCGTTGGACCACTCGTGGGCGCCCCAGTATTCGAGGTCGTTGCGCACCTGGTAGCCGTGCGCCCGTCCGTGCTGCCGCACGGCCCCCAGTACCAACAGCCGGATCGCCGACATCGTCTCCTCGCATCCTTCACGCTCGCACTGTGGCCAGCCTAGACCTCCCCCTCTATTCAAGTTTGAATACCAGCCTCGCACGCCCTACGCTCACCCGCATGGCCGAGACCGTGATTCCGATGCTCCCGTGCCCCTCCATCGACGGACTGCTCGACTTCTACCGAGCCCTCGGTTTCGAGGTGACCTCGTACCAGAAGACCCCGAACCCGTACTGCGGCGTCCGCCTGCGCGGCATCGAGCTGCAGTTCTTCGGGATGAAGTCGTACGACCCGACCACCTCGTACAGCACCTGCTACGTCCTGACCGACGACGTGGACGGGCTCCACGCGTCCTTCCGCGCGGGCCTGAAGGCCGCGTACGGCAAGGTGCCGACCCGCGGGCTGCCGCGGATCGGGGCGCTGAAGGACATGCCGTACGGCGTGCGGCAGTTCCTGATGACCGACCCCGGCGGCAACTGCATACGCATCGGGCAGCCGATCGCGGACAGCTTCGAGTACCCGGCCGTCCCCAAGGAGCGGTACGCACGCGCCCTGCATCAGGCGACGCTGCTCGGCGAGTCAAAGGGCGACCACGCCGCGGCGGCCCGCATCATCGACCGGGCCCTGGAGGACGACGCGACGCCGACCGGGCCGACCGCTCCACAGCTCTTCCAGCTTCTCGTCCTGCGCGCCGAGACGGCTGCCCAGTTGGACGGCTTGCCTGCGGCCGTTCCCTGGCTCGACCGGGCGGACGCGGTCGAACTCGACGGCGTGGAAGACGAGCCGGTACGCGACGCGCGGCGCCGGGCGGCGGAGTTGCGTGACGGCGCGGGCTGACGGCGGGGAACGGTCCGCGGGTGTCCCGTCCGGCCGGGCCACTGTCCGGGACAGGCGCGACGCAGGGCCCTGACCAGCCCGGACACCCACCGCCTGTCCGGGACGCGCCGATTCCGTTGTCCCGGTGGCAGGGCCGTACGCAGACTCCTGAACCGTCGGCCGGAGCCGGGGCGGAACCGCAGCCGCGTCCCGCCCCTCCCGGCCGCGTCCTGTTCAGGTGCTTTCTGCGAAGGGATACCGAATGCGTACGTCGAAGAAGCTGGTGGCGGTGGCCGGGCTGGCGGCCGGGAGCGGGCTGATCTGGGCGGGGCCCGCGACGGCTCAGACGAGCGCGCCGACGACGACCGCGGCCGCCGTACGGGCGCTGCCCGCGGGCACGGTGCTCTCCCCCGCCCAGGCCCTCGCGGCGGGATGCAGCAAGGGAGGCCACGGCCAGTCGGTCGGCTTCGCGAACTGCCCCGCGTCCTTCGGCAAGTTCAAGGTACGGGTCTGGTGCACCTGGGCCGGCAGCGGCCTCAGCGCGTCGTGGCGCACCAAGTACAACGCCGCGAGCTGCAGCACCGGCAGCGTGCACACCGAGTCCAACGGCATCGAGATCATCAAGTACTGAGCACGGCGCCCGGTACCGGTACGGGGGGGGACCGGCGCCAGTACGGAGGGCGGGCGCCCGGCACTCGTACGGGGGCGGCCAGCACCGGTACGGAGGGTGGGGCCCGGCACCAGCACGGAGGGTGGGGCCCGGCACCAGCACGGGGGGCTGGTGCCGGGGCCCGGCCGGACCCGCCTCAGCCCTGCGCCGCCCGCTCCTCGTCGACCAGGGTGAAGGCGGTCTTGCCGTCCAGGGACTCGCGGAGGATGTCCGCGTGGCCGGCGTGCCGGGCGATCTCCTCGATCAGGTGGAGCAGCAGCCAGCGCATCGACTGCTCCGCCTTCGGCGGGAACCAGGGGGCCTCGGGCAGCGGGAACGTGCCGTTCAGGTCCGGCTGCGACCGGATGAAGTCCTCGGTCGCCCGCGCCGTCTCCGCCCACTCGGCGAGCACGCTCGCGACCGTCTGCGACTCCTCCAGCTGGAAGCCCAGGTGGTAGTTGGACATGTCGCGCTGGACGGTGTGCGGCACCTGCTGGGCGGTTTCCAGCCAGTCGCGCTCCACCTCGGCGACGTGCTTGAGCAGGCCGGCCAGGGACAGTTCGCTGGCGGACGGCTTACGGGTGGCCTGTTCGTCGGTCAGCCCGAGGACCGACCGGCGCAGACCGCCGCGCTGCGCCTCCAGGAAGGCCAGGAGCGCACCGCGCTCGTCGCCGTGGGCTTCGGCCGGAACGTGAGTGGGCATGGGGTCCGCCTTTCGTGGGGGCCGCGGCGCTGCTGCCGTGGCCCGACAGAAAGAAAGCTACGGGCCATTGAGGACAGGTGCTGTCCTCAACGGCCCGCATCTCTGACCGCGTCCGGAAAATCTCCGGAGTGGGTGCGAAAGGCCACCAGCACCGGCGCGGGTACGGAAGGCCACCGCCACCGGCGTGAGTACGGAAAGCCTCCACCACCGGCGCCCGTCCGGGCCGCGTCGGCCGGTCCGGACGGGTGTGCAGGCGGAAAGCGGACGAACCAGCGGCAAGGATCGGACGGGCCTCAGAACGGGAACCGCGACCGCCCGTGCTGAATGGAGATCCACTTGGTGGTGGTGAAAGCCTCCACCATCGCGTCACCGTTCAGCCGCCCCAGCCCGGAGCCCTTCTCGCCGCCGAAGGGCACGATCGGCTCGTCGTGCACCGTGCCGTCGTTGATGTGGATCATGCCGGTCTCGATGCGCTTGGCGAACCGCACACCGCGCTCGATGTCCGCGGTGTGCACGGCACCGCTGAGCCCGTACGGGGAGTCGTTGGTGATCCGTACGGCCTCCTCGTCCCCGTCGAACGGGACCAGCGCCACGACCGGGCCGAAGACCTCCTGGTTGAGCACGCACGAACCCTCCGGCAGCCCGGTCAGGACGGTCGGCCCGACCAGGGTGCCCCGGGTCGTGCCGTGCACCAGCGCGGTGCCGCCCTCGGAGACCGCGCGCTCCACCACCGCGGTCACCGCCTCCGCCTGGCCCTCGTTGATCAGCGGGCCGATGTGGGTGGCCGGGTCGGTCGGGTCGCCCACCTTCAGCGCCTTGACCTTGGCGACGAACTTCTCGGTGAACTCCTCCTCCACCGCGCGGTCCACCAGCACCCGGTTGGCGGCCATGCAGACCTGGCCCTGGTGGACGAAGCGGCTGAAGACGGCGGCGTCCACCGCGTAGTCGATGTCGGCGTCGTCCAGGACGACCAGCGCGCTGTTGCCGCCCAGTTCCAGGACGGTGCGCTTGAAGTGGGAAGCGGCGACGGTCGCGACGTGGCGGCCGACCTTCTCCGAGCCGGTGAAGGAGATGACCTTCGGCACCGGGTGCTCGATGAGCGCGTCACCGATCTCCGCAATGTCGGTCACCACGACGTTCAGCAGCCCGGCCGGCAGCCCGGCCTCCTCGAAGACCTTGGCGACCAGGCCGCCGCCGCAGACCGGGGTGTTCTGGTGCGGCTTGAGCACCACGGCGTTGCCGAGCGCGAGCGCGGGCGCCACCGACTTGACCGACAGCAGGAACGGGAAGTTGAACGGGCTGATGACGCCGACGACACCGACCGGGAGGCGGTAGAGCCGGTTCTCCTTGCCGTCCACCGGGGACGGCAGGATACGGCCCTCCGCCCGCAGCGAGAGCTGGATCGCCTCGCGCAGGAACTCCCGTACGAGGTGCAGCTCGAAGGCCACCTTGGCGTGCGTGCCGCCGACCTCCGCGGCGATCGCCGCGCCGAGTTCCCGCTCCCGGTCGTCGATGATCCGCAGCGCGCGCTCGAAGACCAGCCTGCGGGTGTACGGGTTGGTGGCCCCCCACTCCCCCTGCGCGCGTTCGGCGGCACGGTACGCCTGGTCGATCTCGTCGACCGTGGCGACGGTTATGGACGCCAGCTTCTCCCCGTCATAGGGATTGAAATCGACGATGTCCCACGAGCCGCTGCCGGCCCGCCATTCGCCGTCGATGTACTGGTACGCCAACTCGTCGAAGAAGGACATGCGAAATCCCAATCTGGAGGGCGGGACGCTGGTCGGAGCGCCCGGCCGGGGGGTGCTGGCTCCTGATTGGCACTCATGCTACCTACGAGTTAAGTCAGTTGGAGTAGACCACGTATCAAGTCTCTGGTCTCGGCCGGATTCGGACTGTCCTCCTGGAGCCGGTCCATGACATGCGCGTACTGCGCCACCTCGTCGCGCTTGTCGAGGTAGAGCGCGCTGGTCAGCTGCTCCAGGTAGACGACGTCGGGCAGGCCCGGCTCCGGGAATCCCAGCGTGGTGAAGGCTCCGCTCTCGCCCGCGTGGCCGCCGAAGCTGAACGGCATCACCTGCAACCGTACGTTGGGCCGCTCGGAGAGTTCGATCAGGTGCCGCAGCTGCCCCCGCATCACCTCGCGGTCGCCGTACGGGCGGCGCAGCGCCGCCTCGTCCAGCACGCAGTGGAACTCCGGCGGGCGCTCTGCCAGCAGCAACTTCTGCCGCTCCAGGCGCAGCGCGACCCGGCGGTCGATTTCCGCCGCACTCGCATCAGGCATTCCACGGCGCACGACCGCGTGCGCGTACTCCTGCGTTTGCAGAAGCCCGTGCACGAACTGGACCTCGTAGGCGCGGATGAGGGAAGCGGCCCCTTCCAGGCCCACATATGTCTGGAACCAGCCGGGCAGCACGTCGCCGTAACTGTGCCACCAGCCCGCGACGTTGGCTTCGCGGGCCAGCACGAGCAGCGCCTCGCGCTCCTGCGGATCGTTCACGCCGTACAGCGTGAGCAGGTCCTCGACGTCCCTGGCCTTGAAGCTGACCCGGCCCAGTTCCATCCGGCTGATCTTCGACTCGGAGGCGCGGATGGAGTAGCCGGCCGCCTCGCGGGTGATTCCGCGCGACTCGCGCAACCTGCGGAGCTGTGCCCCCAGCAGGATGCGCCGCACCACGGACCCGCTCGATTCACTTGCGGACACCTCTGTGACCCTCCCATGGCCCACCCCGTCCAACAGTGGGCCGCAGTCTGCCACGTCCGGGCTTCGTTGAGTGCTCATCCGGTTACTGATGTGTGAGGTCCGTCCGGCGGCTCCACAAGAACACGTAGGAAGAAATACGCGTGAAGTGGCATGGCCGCGCCCAAACAGGGCGCGTGCACGTGCATCTGCCCTTGCATCTGGCGTACGCATTGGGAACCATGGGCAGCGCACGCATGCACGCTCGTGAAAGATCCGCCAGACCGCCGGATCCAGGTGCCCGGCCGGGATCAGGACGTCCGCGAACGCCAGGAGTGCCTCGCATGGGGACCAAGGTTTTGACCATGCTCCAGCCGTTATGGCAGGGCTTTCCTTCCGCCGACCCCCTGGCCGTCTCCGGTTCCGTCTCCTACTCGCTGGCACCGCGGTTCGAGTCGGTGCGCGGAGCCCGGCAGTTCACCCGCGAGACCCTGCACCGCTGGGAGCTGGAGGAGATCTTCGACGGAGTCGCCCTGGTCGTCTCCGAACTGGTCACCAACGCGCTGCGGCACACGTCGGCGGCCGGTGACGGCGTACCGTGCGGGCCGCCCGGCGACGCGTCCGCCCCGCCCGCCCGGCTGCACCTGATGCGCTGGTCGTCCCGCCTGGTCTGCGCGGTACGGGACTCCAGCGACGCGTCACCGGAGGCCGGGGAGGCCGATGCCGGTGCGGAGTCGGGCCGCGGCCTGTACCTGGTGGACGCCTTCAGCGACGGCTGGGGCTGGCAGCCCCTGGCCAACGCGCCGCACGGCAAGATCGTGTGGGCGCAGTTCAGACTGCCCTGAGCGGCGGATGTCCCGGGGCCGCGGGGGCACGGGGCCCGGGGGCCCCGGAACATCCGCCGGCCTGCCCGGACGGCCGGAACCGTCCGGGCAGGCGCGCGGGCAGGCTCCGGTCAGTTCCGGACCAGGCCGGTCAGTCCCGGACCAGGTGGTCGAACTCGCCGTCCTTGACACCCAGGATCATCGCCTCGACCTCGGCCGGCGTGTACACGAGCGCCGGTCCGTCCGGGAAGCGGGAGTTGCGTACGGCGATCTCACCGCCCGGCAGCCGCGCGAACTCCACGCAGGAGCCCTGCGAGTTGCTGTGCCTGCTCTTCTGCCAGATCACACCGTGGAGATCCGTTGCGGCCATGCCGTTGTATGCGTCGGGCACAGGTGTCTCCCCCGGTGGATGCGAAAGTCAGCGGTGGTGGATCCGGGCGCGCTGAGCGGTTGGCATTCGATGATGGTCTGTCAGTGGCAGTGCCGACAACAGGAAACGGTGTCAACTGCAACTGCTTGGGATCATAGCTGCGTTCATGTGCTGATGCATGGTCGGATGCACGTGCACGACGGGCCGTAAAAGCCTGGTCACAGCACGTCGAGCACCCCGAGCACCTCACGCAACACCCGCATCACCGGGCCACCGCGCCCGGATCCTCGCTCACTTCGACGCGTACGGCAGCAAAGCCATCTCCCGCGCGTTCTTGATCGCCCGGGCCAGCTGCCGCTGCTGCTGCGCGCTCACCCGCGTGACCCGGCGGCTGCGGATCTTGCCGCGGTCGGAGATGAACTTCCGCAGCAGGTCGGTGTTCTTGTAGTCGATGTAGGTGATCCCCGCCGCGTCCAGCGGGTTGGGACGGGGCGCGGACTTCTTGCGGGGGTCGTGGCGACGGGGCACGAGAGGCTCCTGGGGTCGTACGGGCAGGTCGCGGCCGCTGGGATACGGCGTGTGCGACCGGTGGGGAACGGGGGAGGCGGCCGGCGGGGGACAGGGGAAACGGCCAGGGGGACGGGGAAGAAGGCCTATCGGGGGCGGGGGGGGAGGCGGCCGGCGGAAAGCCGACAAAGATCACGACACGGGATCGAGGAGTTCGTCGAACGCGGGGGCCAGCCGCTTCCACGCCTCGGGCCCGCCCGCGTACTCCTCGTCCGTCAGCAGGCAGGACTCCAGCAGCGAGGTCAGACCCTCACGGTCCAGCCCCGGTGAGGTGAAGACCAGGTGCTGCGCGCGGTCGCCGTGCTCGGGGTGCCAGTCGAGGGCGGCCGCGGCACGGCGTACCGGCGGCACCAGCTCCCAGGCGGCGTCCGGCAGCGCGGCCAGCCACGGACCGGCGTTCTCGACGCACAGCGCGCCGCCCGCCGCGTCCCAGGACAGCAGCGTGTCCGGCCGGTCGGCCAGCCAGAACCGGCCACGGCTGCGGGCCGCCGCACAGGTCAGGTCCTCCAGCGCCGCGTACAGCCGGGCCGGGTGGAAGGGCCGTTCACGGTGCCAGACGAGCGTGCCGACCCCGTCCGCGTCGGCCTCCTGCGGCAGCAGCGCAGACGCCGGGTGCTGCCGTGCCGCCGCCGCTTCCACGTCGAAGCCCGCGAGGGCCGCCGCGGCCAGCTCGTCCGGCGCGTCGACGGCCACCTGCCGGGCCGTGGGGTGCAGCTGCGCGAGCAGCGCCAGGTCGGACGCGTCGCCCTCCTCCTCGCCGGGCACGATGGCCAGCACCGGCGGGTACTCCAGCTGCCGCGCCCAGGTGTCCGCGACGGTCCGCTGGTCGGAGGCCGCCGCGGCGAGCCCGGCCTCGGCCAGGTCGTCGCCGCAGCCCAGGTACGGCAGCAGCAGCGCCGGTTCGACGGCGGTGATGACGCCGGTCAGCGCCAGCTCCGTACCGCCGCAGGCCGTGACCACCTCGGCCATGGCCTTGGGCTCGACCGAGTCCCACAGCTCGACCACGGCCAGCCGGCAGGTCCGCGCGGCGGCCAGCCGTTCCAGCTCGGGCACCAGGTCCTCGCGCAGCGCGCAGCACGCGCAGTCGTTGACCAGCGGCGCCTCGCCCGTGTCGAGCACGCCGCCGGCGTCCCGCACGGTCCGGCGAACCGTTCCTTCAGCGGCCGAGGCGAGGTCGTGGTGGAGCGCGACACTGCCGGGCACGGCGCGCAGCAGGCGCTCCACGGTGGCCCGGCGGGCGTCCGAGTGCAGCCCGCCGACGATCACCACGGGCAGCCGGTCCCCGTAACCGCCACTGGGGCCGCCGGTCGCGCCTTCCCGCGACGGGTCCTGCGACGGGCCGCCCATCAGCGGGCCCCGCGCTTCCCGTAACGGCGCTCGAACCGCTCGACGCGGCCCGCGGTGTCCAGCACGCGCGCCGTCCCCGTGTAGAAGGGGTGGCTCGCGGACGAGATCTCGACGTCGATGACCGGGTAGGTGTTGCCGTCCTCCCACTCGATCGTCTTGTCGCTGGTCGCGGTCGACCGGGTCAGGAAGGCGAAGTCGGCGGCCCGGTCACGGAAGACGACGGGCCCGTAGGCGGGGTGGATCCCAGGCTTCATGACGCTGCTCAGCGCTCCTCTCGGAAGTCGACGTGACGGCGGGCGACCGGGTCGTACTTCCTCAGCACCAGCCGGTCGGGGTCGTTCCTGCGGTTCTTTCGGGTCACGTACGTGTAGCCGGTTCCGGCGGTCGACCGGAGCTTGATCACCGGGCGTAGTTCGTTGCGGGCCATGGGGGCTACTATACAGAAATGGTTTCCATTTTCATTAGGAGGTCCTGACCTTGTCCGCCCACTGCCAGCTGACCGGCCGCGCCCCCGGCTTCGGCAAGTCCGTCTCGCACTCGCACCGCCGCACCTCGCGGCGCTTCGACCCGAACATCCAGCACAAGCGCTACTGGCTGCCGAGCGAGGGCCGGCACGTCCGGCTGACGCTGAGCGCCAAGGGGATCAAGACCGTGGACACGATCGGGATCGAGGCGGCCGTCGCCCGTATCCGCGCCCGAGGGGAGAAGGTCTGATGGCCAAGAAGAGCAAGATCGCGAAGAACGAGAAGCGGCGTGCGACGGTGGCCCGTTACGCCGCCCGGCGGGCCCTGCTGAAGTCCGTCATCCGCAACCCGCACACCCCCGAGGAGGAGCGGCTGGCCGCCCGGCGCGAACTGACCCGCCAGCCGCGCGACGCGAGCGCCACCCGCGTCCGCAACCGCGACAGCGTCGACGGCCGCCCGCGCGGCTACTTCCGCGCGTTCGGGCTCTCCCGCGTCCGCCTGCGGGAGCAGGCGCATGCGGGATTCCTGCCGGGGGTGCGGAAGTCGAGCTGGTAGGCGTAAGGGCGGCCTGTCCCGCTGAGGAAGCGGGACAGGCCGTTCGGCCGCTCAGAACTGGGTGGTGTCGATCTCGAAGTTGAGGGGGTCCGGCAGGGGAATGGCCTTCTTGGCCAAGTCGATCTCGCTCATGCGCAGGTAACGGTCGCCGGACGGTTCCGTGCAGAGGATGGCGAGGTCGGCGGCACGGTCGATCAGCAAGTAACAGGGGATGCCGGCACGGGCGTAACCGCGCAACTTCTTGATCCGGTCGTGTCCCGCCGTCGTATGCGAGAGCACCTCGGCGACCAGCATGACCGGCGACGGGTCGTGATAGTCGACTTCGTCGTCGAAGCTGCCCTTCGGGGCGACCGCCAAGTCGGGGATCACCTTCCCCGTGGATGAGGCACCTGGGACGGAGAGCCCGAGGTTCGTGTAGCGCCCCAGGTCCTTACGGTGATCGCGGACCTGCCCTGAGAGTTCCGACACGACTTCTTCGTGCCTGCCTACGGGAGGAGGTGCAACGTGGATTTCCCCTTCGAGCAGCTCCACGCGCCATCCCTTGGGGGCTGCCGCGCTCAACGCTTCGAAGGCGTCCTCGGCCGACACAGGCTCACGCTCACCGGCGGCAGCGCACGGCTCGGGTTCCGGAACGGTCAGTGCCACGGTGGACCTCCTTCGTACGGGAACGAGCCTGGCAGTACCGGCGACACCATGCGGGCATTCGGGTGACCGTTCACCCGAACGAGCGTGCCCTCCCCTTTTCCCGGCTCAGCTGTCCCCGCCCTCATCGATCAGGCGCCGCACCTCCCGGTCGATGAGACCCAGCCGGGCCTCCGCGACCAGGGGGACGGCGCGGCGCTGGCGGCGTGCCTCGGAGGGGTCGATGTCGACCGTGACCAGGGCGGGCTCCCACTTCGGGGCCTGTGCCACCACCGTGCCGCGCGGGTCCACCACACGCGAGCCGCCCCAGAAGGTGGCGCCGTGCTCGTTGCCCACGCGGTTGACGAAGACGATCCAGCACTGGAGCATCCGCGCGGTGTAGGAGAGCAGGGTGTCCCAGTACGAGCCGGTGTCCATGGCCTCCGGGTCGAGGCTGGCCGCGCTGTTGGTGGGGATGAACAGCACCTCGGCGCCGTCCTGCACGGCGAGCCAGGGCAGTACCGGCTGCCAGGCGTCGTTGCAGACCAGCGTCGCGCCCCGGCCGCCGCTGGGGGACTTCGTGAGGCTGTACGCGCGCAGCGACTGGCCGGGGCTGACGTGCTTGCGCTCCTCCCAGGAGAGGTAGTTGGGGAGGTACAGCTTGCGGTGGGCGTGCAGCAGTGCGCCGTCCGTGTAGTAGGTGGCGGTGTTGTACGCGCGCAGCACCGTGTGCTCATGGAAGCCCACGAGGACGTCCGGGCCGAGTGTGCTCAGGTCGCGCAGCCGGGGGTCCTGCGCCTCGACCGACACGTCCCGGGGCAGCACGCCGAGGTGGTACCCGTGCAGGCTCAGCTCGGGGAAGACGACGAGGTCGGCGCCCTGCTCCGCGGCCTGCCCGACCTGCTCGCGCGCGGTGGCGACGTTCGCGTCCACCTCGCCCAGCGCACAGTCCGTCTGCGCCAGCGCCACCCGCATGCCCGTATTTCCCTCCGTCGGCCGCCGCGCCCGCCGTGACGCCGCGCCGCGCGCCGGAGCGGCGGCGAGTCCACTTCGTTGCGTTTTGCGGCGTTACGGGCAGTACGTAGCCATGCTGACAGAGGTCGCGGGCGCGGGCGCGTCCGGAACGGCGGAGCCGGGGCCCCGGCCTATCCCCGGAGGAATTCCTCCATCGTGGTGGCCAGGGCCACCGGGACCTCGTGCATCGGGTAGTGGCCCGATCCCTCGATCGTGACGATCTCGACCTGCGGGTACCAGCGCTGCCACGTCTCCCGCATGAGGTCGGCGGTCACCGCCAGGTCGTACGCGCCGACGACCACCCGTACGGGCACGGGATGGCGTTTGACCGCGTCCGCGACCGCCTCCGAGAGGTCGAGCTGCTGCCAGCTGGCGAGGTAGGCGGCGTGTGCCTCCTGACGGGAGATGTCCAGGGAGTGGCGGACCATGCGGTCCAGCCAGATGCGGCTCGCGCGGTGGCCGGTGACCAGGTCGATGATGGCGCGGCGCTTGTCCGGGTCCGCCGGGGCGCCGTAGAAGAGCTCGCGCGTCGCGTCGTCCATCGGGTACGGGGCGGCGGGCACCGGCGCGAGGCCCAGGAGGCGGTTCACCCGATGGGGCGCGCCGGCCAGCACCTGCTGCGCGGCCTTGGCGCCCATCGAGTGCCCCACCAGGGAGAACCGGTCCCAGCCGAGCTGGTCGGCGAGGGCCAGTGCGTCGCCGGCGATCTCCGCCAGGTCGTAGCGGCCCGGGACGTACTTGCGGTCGCCGTAGCCACGGCAGTCGAGGAAGGCGTACGTGAAGGTGTCCCGGTCGAGGAAGTCCAGGACGGAGCCCCAGTTGGCCGAGGTCCCGAACCAGTCGTGAAGGACGATCACCGGGTGCGGTCCGGAACCGATGGCACGGTGCGCGATGGCCATATGGGCGACTCCCTTGTCTGCCGTGTGCGGGGTGGGGCGAAGTGGCGCGGGGCGGGGTGGGGCGGGGCGAAGTACGGCGTGTGGTGACCGGGTCCTGGTGGGCTCGGCGGGCGCATTCTCCCCTTACTCTCCTGGGCCGGGTAGGGGACGTAACCGGCCAATGTGGCGGTTGACGGTGCGACTTGACGGGGCCGTTCGGCCGGGGCCGATGGCGGCGCGGGCCGGTTCGGCCGGGGATGAAGGTGGCGCGGGCCGCGCGGCAGGCGTCGATGGCGGCGCGGGTCGCGCGGCAAGGGCGTTGTCAGTGGGGTGGTGTGCAATGAGGTCATGAACGGGGATGTGCGGGTGACGCACGAGCAGGTGCTGGCCTGGCGGCTGCGGCGGCAGGGCCTCGTGCCGCGTACGGACGCGTCGGCCGAGGAGATCGTCGGGCGGCTGGCCGGGGTGCAGGCGCAGGTGGCCTCGGCGGCGGAGCTGGCGGTCGCGGTGCGGCAGGAGAAGCCCTCGGTGGCGGGCGTGCGGGAGGCGCTGGAGGCGCGTTCACTCGTCAGGACGTGGGCCATGCGGGGGACGCTGCATCTGCTGCCGGCCGGTGGGGCGGGGGCGTATCTCTCCCTGCTCGGTGCGGCGCGGACCTGGGAAAAGGGCGCCTGGCAGCGGGCGTTCGGGGTGAGCCCGCGGCAGATGGCGGCGCTGGGCGAGGCGGTCGAGGAGATCCTGGACGGGCAGGTGCTGACCCGGCGGGAGCTGACCGAGGCGGTGCTCGCGCGGCCGGGCCTGGCCGGGCTCGGGGAACAGTTGGCGTCCGGGTGGAGCACGGTGCTCAAGCCGTTGGCGTGGACGGGGCGGCTGTGCCAGGGCCCGGCGCGCGGGCAGCACGTGACCTTCGCGTCGCCCCGGTCATGGCTGCCCGGGTGGCGCGGCATACCGGCCCCGGAAGAGGCGGCGGAGGCCGTGATCCCGGCGTATCTGCGCGCGCACGGTCCGGCGACGCCCGAGGTGTTCGACGCGTGGCTGCTGCGGGGCGCCACGCGCAAGGCGGTGCTGCGGGGGTGGTTCGAGGCGCTGGGCGACCGGGTCGCGGAGGTCGAGGTGGACGGCCGGCGGGCGTATCTGATGTCCGACGACGCGGACGGCCTCGCCCGCACGGAGCCCCACCACGGCCTGCGCCTCCTCCCCGCCTTCGACCAGTACGTCCTCGCCCCCGGCACCTCCGACGCCCGCCTGGTCCCGCCGGCCCACCGCAGCAAGGTGAGCCGGGCGGCGGGGTGGATATCCCCGGTGGTGCTCCTCGGCGGCCGGGTGGTGGGCACCTGGTCCCTGACCGGACCGACCGTGGAACTCACGACGTTCGAGGGCTCGACGCTGCCGGGGGCGGAGCTGGAGGAGGAAGTGGCGCGGCTGGGAGCGTGCTTGGGGCAGGAACTGGAGGTCGTGGTGGGAGGGGGCTGAGGCGAACGGGAGGGAACGGAGGCTGGTGCGGGTGACCGCCCGGCGATGCCATATCGTTTTTCGATAGCATCGAAAAACGATATGCGACGGAGGGCGGGACCATGAGGCACTGGTGGACGCGGGCGGCGGACTATGTGTTGGAGCTGATCCTCGGAGCGGCGTTGCTGCTGGTGGGGCTCTTCCACATCGTCTTTCCGGTCCTGGGGGTGGCCGGTCCATGGGCGTCGGCCGACTCCAGGGAGGTACGGGTCGACGCGGCCGCGCGGCTGCCAGGTGGCATGACGTCCACGGCGATGACGTTGCGCGGCTCGGACCGTGCCGAGCTGGTCCTCGCGGATCCCGGGCTCGGGCAGCGGCTGCTCCTGGTCCTTCCGGTGGCCGTGGGCGGGCTGCTGCTCGTCGTGGTGCTCGCGGTGCTCCTGCGGATGGCCCGCACCTTCCGGGACGGCGACTTCTTCGTGCCCGAGAACACACGGCGCCTCACCGTCGTCGCCGTCGCCCTCATGTTGCTGGGCGTCCTCGTCCCGCTGCTTTACATGATGACCACCAACCTCCTCGTCCGCGGGGAACCCATGGCGGCGGCCATCGCACCCGCCCAGGACTACGCGGTCCTGCCCGTGTTCCTGGCGATCCTCGCCGCTGCCGCCGCGGCGGCGTTCCGCAACGGCACCCGCCTGCGCGCGGATACGGAAGGGCTGGTCTGATGCCGCCGGAGGAAGCGCACCGGATCGAGTGCCACCTGGACCGGCTGCTGGACGAACGCGGTATGACGCTGGCCCAGCTGGCCGTACGGGTCGGGGTGACCGTCGCCAACCTCTCCGTCCTGAAGAACGACCGGGCCAAGGCGATCCGCTACAGCACGCTCAGCGCGATCTGCCGCGAGCTGGGCTGTCAGCCCGGTGACCTGCTCACTTTCGCCACGGAGGACGACGGCCGGCGGCAGCCGGGCGTAGGCGGGTAGCCGCGGCCGGGCCGGGGCACAGCGCGCCGCGCCGTTGTCAGTGGTGGGTGGGAAGGTGGGCCCATGCGGTGGGTTGTCGGGGGTTCCGGTGAGGGCGGGGTGGTGGCCTGTGCTGTGGACGGGGCCGGGCGGGCCGTGGGGGTGCCGGTCCGGGCGGGGAGCGTGGTGGAGGCCGTACGGGCGTGTCCGCAGGCGGAGCGGTGGGTGTGGCGCTCGACCTCGGAGACGTACCGCAAGCTGCTCGCGGCGGGGGTGCGCGTCGAGCGGTGCTACGACGTGGAGGCGGCCGAGGCACTGCTGATCGGGCACGAGGAGGGGCAGTCCGGCCAGCCGCGGTCGCTGGCCGCGGCGTGGGCGCGGCTGCACCGGCTGCCGGTGCCCGACGATCCGCCGGTGCGCGGCGCGGAGACGCAGCCGTCGCTGTTCGAACCGGGCCCGGTGCCGCTGCCGCCCGGCGTGGACGAGTTCACGGCGCTGCTGGAGGTGTACGCCGGGCAGCTGGAGCGTACGGAGCGGGCCGAGCATCCGGACCGCATGCGGCTGCTGCTGGCCGCGGAGTCGGCCGGGCTGCTCGTGGCCACCGAGATGGCACGCGCCGGGCTGCCGTGGCGGGCGGACGTGCACCGGGAGTTGCTGGACGAGCTGCTGGGCGAGCGCTATCCGGGCGGGCTGGAGCCGCGCCGCATGGCGGAGCTGGCCGAGGAGGTGTCGCGGGCGTTCGGGGCGGGGGTGCGGGTGCGCCCGGACCTGCCCGCCGAGATCATCAAGGCGTTCGCCGGCGCGGGAATCACGCTGCGCTCGACCCGCAAGTGGGAGTTGCAGGAGGTCCGGCACCCGGCGGTGGCGCCCCTCCTGGAGTACAAGCGGCTGTACCGGCTGCACACGGCGCACGGCTGGTCGTGGTTGCAGCAGTGGGTGCACGAGGGCCGGTTCCGCCCGGAGTACCTGCCCGGGGGCACGGTTTCGGGCCGCTGGACCACCAACGGCGGTGGCGCGCTGCAGATTCCGAAGGTGGTCCGCAGGGCCGTGGTGGCCGATCCGGGCTGGCGGCTGGTGGTCGCCGACGCCGAGCAGATGGAGCCGCGGGTGCTCGCCGCGATCTCGCGGGACCGCGGGCTGATGGAGGTGGCGGGCAGCGGCCGCGATCTGTACGCGGACCTGGCGGCGCGGGCGTTCGGGGGTGACCGCGACCAGGCCAAGCTGGCGCTGCTCGGGGCCGTTTACGGCCAGACGTCCGGGGATGCCCTCAAGCACATGGCGGACCTGCGGCGACGCTATCCGGACGCGGTGGAGTACGTGGACACGGCCGCGCGCGCGGGCGAGGAGGGCCGTCTCGTACGGACCTGGCTGGGGCGTACGTGCCCGCCCGCCTCGGTGACACCGCCCGACGAGGCGGGCCTGCCGCAGGAGGAGGCACCGGCGTACGGGAGCACGGCGGGCGCCCGGGCCCGTGGCCGGTTCACCCGCAACTTCGTGGTGCAGGGCAGCGCCGCCGACTGGGCGCTGCTGATGCTCGCCGCGCTGCGCCGGTCGCTCACGCCGCTCCGGGCGGAGCTGGTCTTCTTCCAGCACGACGAGGTGATCGTGCACGCCCCCGAGGAGGAGGCCCCGGCGGTGGCCGGGCTCGTCGCGGAGGCCGCCGAGGTGGCGGGGCGGATCGCCTTCGGCGAGACACCGGTCCGGTTCCCGTTCAGTACGGCGGTGGTGGAGTGCTACGCGGATGCGAAGTGAGGGGGAAGGCCGGGCGGGGGCGGAGGCTGGATGACGAGGTAGGCGGTGACGGGGTGACGAGGCAGACGAGGTAGGCGGGATGACGGGGTAGACGAGGGAGGAGGGTCCCGCTGGGCCGAGCGAGTGCGAGCGGTGGAGGTGGTGAGTGTCTGCTGTGCCTGCTGAGCCCGATGAGCCTGCCGTGCCCGCTACGCCTGTAGACCCTGAACTGGTGCCCGTGCTGGAGCGGTTGCCGCCGATGCTCGACCCGTACGCCGACATCGCGGGCACCCGCGCCGGTCTGCACGCCCTGGCCTGCCACTTCCCGGCGGACCGCACCGGGGTGGTGAGCGAGCGGTTCGGGGTGCCGCGGCCGGACGGTTCGGAGCTGGCGGTGGAGATTTACCGGCCGGAGCGCGCGCCGGACGAGCCTGGCTCGCTGCCGTACGGACAAGGACCGCTGCCGTACGAACGGGCACCGCTGCCGGGTGTGGTGCAGTTCCACGGCGGGGGCTACACCTTCGGGCAGGCGCCGCCCGGGGAGGACCGTACGGCGATCGAGCTGGTCCGCGCGGTGGGGGCGGCGGTGGTGTCCGTGGAGTACCGCCTCGCTCCGGAGCATCCGTGTCCGGCGGCGGTCGAGGACGGTTTCCTCGCCCTGGAGTGGACGGCCGGGCAGGCGTCGGCGCTCGGCATCGATCCCGCGCGCCTGGCGGTCGGCGGGCAGTCCGCCGGCGGCGGTCTCGCCGCCGCCGTCGCGCTGATGGCCCGCGACCGCGGCGGCCCGGCCCTCGTCCACCAGTCGCTCGTCGTGCCCGACCTGGACGACACGGCCGGTGAGCGCCCGACACCCGCGGACGCCGACCCGCGGCTGCCCGACGGCGCGTTCGTGCAGCGGGGCTGGCGGAACTACGCACCCGAGGGGGCCGGCGCGCACCCGTACGCGGCGGCGGCCCGCGCCACCGACCTGCGCGGCCTGCCCGCCGCGTGCGTCGTCGTCTGCGGCCTCGACCCGCTGCGCGACACCGGGCTCGCCTATGCCCGCCGACTGGTGGACGCCGGTGTGCCGGTCGCGCTGCGTTACGTGCCGGGCGCGTGGCACGGCTTCGAGATGTTCGCGCCGGAGACCCGGCTCGCGCGGGAGACGACGGCGTACTGGACGGGGCGGCTGCGGGCCGCGCTGCACGGCGTGTACGAGGGCGGCTCCCAGGCGGTGTCGGCCGGGCCGGGCTCCCGCCTCACCCCCCGGCCGTCATCAGCAGCCCCCGCGTGATCCGTACCATCGCCGCGACCAGCACCTCGCGCGGCTGCCCGGGGCGTTCCAGCCACCACAGGGCGAGGCCGTAGAGGGAGCTGCGGATCGCCTCGCCGAGCGGTTCCAGTTCGGCTTCCGGCAGGCCGGGGATGTACTCGCGCAGGAGCGCCACATCGGTGGCGCGCTGGCGGCGTTGCAGTTCGCGGTGGAAGTCCTGGACCTCCGGGTCGCCGGTGGTGTCGCGGAACATCATGCGCCAGGTGTACGGGTGGGTCTGCACATGCCCGAACCACGCGTCGTACATCGCTTCCATGCGTGCGAGCAGGTCGCCCTCGCCGTGCAGGAGCTGCTGGACGGGCGCGGCGGCGAGTTCGTCGCGGTGGCGTTCCAGGAGGGCGAGGTGGAGTTCCTTCTTGGAGTCGAAGTGGCGGTAGAGCATCGGTTTGCTCAGGCCGGCTCCGGCGGCGATGTCGCCGATGGTGGTGCCGGCGTAGCCGCGTTCGGCGAAGAGGCGGGCGGCGGTGTCCTCGATGTGCCTGCGGGTCTCGGCGCGGGCCGCACGGGTCCGGTCGATGCCGCCCGGCCGGTTCCGGTCGATGTCCCTCGCGCGTGTCCGGTCGATGTCGCTCATGGGCTCGCCTTCGCGGTGTCTTCGGCGGATACTGGGGCGTGTACTCAAGCGTGTACCAAGAAGTATACGCAACAGTAACTATGGCTGAGGGGATCGGCCCGTATGGCGGGCCGCCCCTGGAACGGGGTACGAAGTGATCGTTTCCGTGCATTTCGCCGACATCGGCCTCCGCACCGCCCGCGATGTCCTGCGCTCCCGTCCACGCCCCGCCGCCCTCCCCGGCCTGCGGCACGCACAGACCGCGCTGACCGGCGACATCGCGGCCGGGCTGCCGCGGCTGCGCCCGGGGCGCGCCGCGCTGATCGCCTCGTGGGACGACGACGCCGCCCTGGACCGCTTCCTGGCGGACCACCCGCTGGCCGGGCACTTCGCCTCCGGATGCCATGTGCGCCTGGAACCGCTCGGGGTACGGGGTTCCTGGTCCGGCATGCCCGTCGAGGTCGCGCCCGACGTCCGGCCGGCGGACGACGACGAGCAGGTCGTGGTGCTCACCCTGGGCGAGACCCGGCTCCGCCGTCTGGGGCCGTTCCTGCGCGCCAACTCCCGGGCGGCCGGGCAGGCCGCCGCCGACCCGGCCATGACCTTCTCGGCCGCGCTGGCCCGGCCGCCGCGCTTCGTCTCCACGTTCTCCGTGTGGCGCAGTCTGCGCGAGATGACGGCGTATGCCTACGGTGCCGGGCGTCCGGAGCACCGGGACACGGTCGCGGCGCACCGGGTCCGGCCGTTCCACCACGAGGCGGCGTTCGTCCGCTTCCGCCCGTACGCGGCGCGCGGGACGCTCGGCGGCCGGGCCCTGTGCGAGGCGGCAGTCCCGGACGTGACCACGCCATAGACTCGGCGGACAGCCGAGCACGTACGGAAAGGGATCAGCGTTGGCCGACACCGGAGCAACTCCAGACGCCTCCGCACCGGCCACGGGAGCGGACCGGTCCGCGAAGGGCGGCGGCAAGGCCGTCCGGACCGCGGCTCCCGAGGGGAAGCTGAGCCCCAAGGACCGGCGCAAACGGATCGCGGACCGGGTGCTGGCCGAGGGGCAGGTCAGCATCGAGGACCTGGTCCAGGAGCTGGGCGTCAGCCAGATGACGGTCCACCGCGACCTGGACTCGCTGGAGCACCAGGGCTGGCTGCGCAAGGTGCGCGGCGGGGCGACCGCCGCGCCCAACGCCCTGTTCGAGTCCAACGCACGCTGGCGCGGCAACGAGCAGGTGGCGGCGAAGGAGGCGATCTGCGCGGCGGCGCTGGCGATCGCCGAACCCGGCCAGGCCGTGATCATCGACGATTCCAGTACGGCGCTGCCACTGGCCCGTTCGCTCGCCTCGCGCGGTGCGTACACGGTCATCACCAACTCGCTCCAAGTGATCAATGAGCTGGCCGAGGAGCCGGACATCCGGGTGATCGCGCTGGGCGGCGAGTACCACGCGGCCTTCAACGCCTTCCTCGGCATGTCCACGGCCGACATCGCCCGCAGCTTCCGCGCCGATGTGGCGTTCCTGTCCACCTCCGCCGTCGACAACGGTCACTGCTACCACCAGGCGCAGGAAAACGTCCTGGTCAAGCGGGCGTTGATGGCGGCGGCGCGGCGCCGGGTGCTGCTGGTGGACCACTCCAAGTTCGGCCGCCAGGCGCTGTACGAGCTGGCGCCGCTGGCCGATTTCGACCTCGTCATCTCGGACGAACGGCTTCCGCAGGAAGAGCGGGACGCGCTGCAATCCCTGGGAGTGCGGTACGAGTTGGCCGCGGAGGGAGCACACCGGACATGAAGGGGGCGCACCAGGGATGAGCGAGGGACGGGCACCGGGCCGTTTCGAGCGGGTGAATCCGCCCGAGCTGTCGCCGCCGACCGGCTTCAGCCACGCCGTACGGGCCGCGCCCGGGACGATCGTGTTCCTGGCCGGGCAGACCGCGCTGGACGGGGCGGGCCGCATCGTCGGTGACGGCGTGGTCGAGCAGTTCGAACGCGCGCTGGGCAATCTGCTGACCGCCGCGGAGGCCGCCGGCGCGGGGCCCGGCGACCTGGCCAAGCTGACGGTCTTCGCCGTGGACGTGGCCGACTACCGCGCCAACGCGGCGGCCATCGGGCAGGTGTGGAAGCGGCTGGTCGGCGGCGACTACCCGGCGATGGCGGTGATCGGCGCGACGCGGCTGTGGGACGAGGCGGCGCTGGTGGAGATCGAGGGCTTCGCGGTCGTACGGCAGCCGCGCCCGGGACGGTAGCCACGCCCGGGACGGTAGCCGCGCCCGGGACGGCCCCGGCCGCCCTCCGGGGCCGGGCCTTGCTCACTCGTCGGGGTCCTCCCTACGCCACCGGCTGTTCCCGGTGCAGGGCCACCAGTTCGGCCGCGTCCCGCTCGTCCAGTACGAGGTCGAAGTCCGACTCCAGTACGGCCGGCAGTTCCCCGGCCGGGACCTGGCGCACCACCCGTGACCAGTCGGGGCGGGTCAGCGTCAGCTCCGTACCGATCAGGGTGCGCCGCAGGTCGGGACCGGGCCGCTGGACGACCAGCCGGCCGGTGAACGGCGAGCGCGGGTGGGTGGAGATGTAGTAATTGAAGATGCCGTAGTCGGCCGGGTAGCGCGCTTCCTGGCCGAAGGCGTACAGGTCGAACCAGCCGTCCTCGTGCCGTGACCGCAGCACCCAGGTACCGCAGGCCGCGTCCGTACCGTGCGTTCCGTCCGCGCCTCCCGCACCGCCCGTACTCCCCGTACCGCCCGCCTCTTCCCGCACCAGGCCGAACGTCCAGCCGCCCTGCCGGACCTCGATGCCGTCGCGCAGCGGGAGCGGCGCCAGCAGCGCCTCGCCGCCGAAGCCGACGTCGGTGATCCAGTCCTCGCCGTCCAGCCGCACCTTGAGCAGCGCGTGGGTGACCGGCCGGATCTTGGACTCGCCCATGCGGATGCGGGCACCCAGGCCGGATACCTGGAAGCCGAGCCGGTCCAGGGCGGCGGCGTACAGCAGGTTCTGCTCGTAGCAGTAGCCGCCGCGGCGGCGGCCGACCATCTTCTCCTGGAGGGACTTCAGGTCCAGCGGGACCGGCCGTCCGAGGACGATCTCCAGGTTCTCGAAGCCGAAGGTGGCCGCGTGACGAGCGTGCAGTTCCCGCAGGGCGGCCTCGGTCGGCGCGCGCTCGCCCTCGTAGCCGATGCGTGCGAGGTAGGCGTCGAGGTCCAGCTGGTCCCCGCCCCAGACGGTGTCGCTCATGGTCGGTCTCTGCTCCTTCGTGCCCTGGGGCGGCCGCTTCCGTACGGTCGGCAGCGTGCCACCCCTTCGACCCTACGAGACCCTACGAGACGGCCGGGGCTCGGCGCGGAGGGCCCGCCGCTGCCACCACTCCGGCCAGCAGCAGAGCGGCGAGTCCGGCGACGAGCAGGGGGGAGAGGGCGGCGGGCTGGCCTTCGGGCCGGGTCGCGCCCATGTAGTCGAGCAGCGGCAGGCCGTTGAAGACGCAGTACCAGAGCGGCAGGTACAGGGCCTGGAAGAGGCGGTGGGTGCGGGAGAGCGAGCCCAGCGCCAGGGCCAGCGATGGAATGAAGAGCGCGCCGCCCGCCCAGGAGGCGACGCCGTGCCAGTCCCCCGCCATCGCCAGCCGCAGCAGTGGTACGGCCCCGGTCGCCGCGGTGAGGACGAAGCCCGCGGACCATTCGGCCAGCGCACGGTGCCGGGCTGCCGGGTAGCTGCCGAGCAGGGCCTGCACACCGTGCTCGTGGCGCTGGGCGCCGAGCCGGGACCAGATCAGTACGGGCCAGATCCAGGCCAGCGGCAGGACCACCCGGGCCGCACCCGACGTGGGCACGCACAGGCCCACGATGGAGATCAGGGCGGCACCGGTCCACCACCACCAGGCGACGCCTTGGAGAAGGATGCGGAGTTCGCCCAGGAGAAGGCGGTGGTAGGTGGCGCCGGGGGGTGTGGGAGCGGCGAGGCTCAGGGATGGGAGGGGCCGATGGGCAGAGGCCGGCGTCGGGGCCGGGGCCGCGGTGAGGCCGGGGGCCGTGGTAGGGCCGGGGGCCGGGGGCGGCTCCTGGACGGCCCCCGGGACCGTGCCTGGGGCCGTCCCCGAGACCGCCCCCTGCACCCTCTGGCCGGCCGTCGCGCCGCGCGCTCCCCCGCGCGCCGGATCGAAGCGGCCGAACCAGAGGGCGGGCAGCAGGGCCAGCACCATGGCGGCGAGGACGAGACCCGCCCGGCCCAGCACGAAGCCCTGCTCCGGAGTGAAGCCGTGCCACACGAACGTGCGCAGCGGCTGCTCCAGGTAGGTGAAGCCGAGACTGAACTCCCCTGTTACGTGCGAGTGTTGAGCGGCGAGATCGTCCGTCATGGAGGTCACCGCGCCGTGCACACCGATGCCGCCCAGCGGCGCGCCCGGCCGCTGACCGCCCAGGACCAGTGCCATCCACACGAAGAACCAGACGACGTTCCCCACCCCGCCGCGCAGCACCGGCAGCGACTCGAACAGCAGCGCCGCGGCCCCGGTGACGACCATCAGCGGCAGCGCGACCAGCACGAACGGCATCAGCAGCGCCACCGGATCGATGCGGTACGACTCGCCGCGCGCCAGTTGCATGACCACCGCGGTGACCGCCAGCACGCCCAGCATCGAGGCCAGCACCAGCACGTTGCTCAGCAGCTTGCCCGCGAAGTAGCCCGTGGTCCGCAGCGGGGTGGCCGCGAGCAGCCGCCCCACGCCCGAACGCTCGTCCCTGGCCAGCGCGTTGCGTACGACGTAGAACCCGGCCAGCGGCAGCCACAGCGCCGCGGCGAGGGCGGTCGCGACCCCGACGTACGCGCTGTTGTACGTCCCCCGGAAATCGCCGATCTGGAGGATGACCCAGTGCGAGGAGGGCTGCGGAACGGCGAGGTAGCCCAGGAGGACGGCGCCCAGCAGCGTCGCGGCGTACGCGGGGCGGCGCACCCGGTCGCGGAAATCCCCGAGCGCCAGCCGGCCGACCCTGCCGACGCCCGTCGGACGCCTGCCGGTGCCTACCGGCGATCTGCCGGTGCCGGTACCCACCGGCGGTCTGCCGGTACCCACCGGCGGTCTGCCGGTACCCATCAGTGGCCCGCCGACGCTCATCGGACGCCTCCCGCACCGACCGTCGCCAGGTACGCGTCCTCCAGATCGGGCGTGCGCTGCACCGCTCCCTCGTACGGCCGCGCCGGTGACAACAGGCGTACCCGTACCCCTTCGGGGGTCCGGACCATCCGGCTGACGACGTGCCGCGCCTGTACCGCCGCCACCTCCCGCGTGCCCACCAGCACCTCCCATACCTGCCCGGCCACCCCGGCGAGCAGTTCCTCCGGCGTGCCGCGGCACAGCAGCCGGCCGCCCGCGACGACCGCGATGTCCCCGGCGACCGACTCGATGTCGGAGACGATGTGGGTGGAGAGCAGCACGATGCGCTCCATGGCCAGTTCGGCGAGCAGGTTGCGCAGGCGGGCCCGCTCCTCGGGGTCCAGCCCCGCGGTCGGCTCGTCCACGATGATCACCTTGGGGTCGGCGAGCAGGGCCTGCGCGATGCCGACGCGGCGCAGCATGCCGCCCGAGTACGCGCCCAGCGGACGGCGGGCCGCCTCCGTCAGGTTGAGCAGTTCCAGCAGTTCGCCGATGCGGGTACGGGCCCGGGCCGCGGGTACGCCCTTGGCGGCGGCCAGGTAGGCCAGGAACTCGCGGGCCGTCAGGTTCGGGTAGACGCCGAAGTCCTGCGGGAGGTAGCCCAGGGCGGCGCGCAGCGGCCCGGGGCGCCGGACCGCGTCCTCGCCGTCGTAGCGGAGCTGTCCGGTGGTGGGCCGGGTGAGGGTGGCGGCGATGCGCATCAAGGAGGACTTGCCGGCGCCGTTGGGGCCGAGCAGGCCCAGCAGCCCGGGCCCCATGCGGAGGGTCAGGCCGTCCACGGCCTGCTTGCCGCCGCGGTAGACCTTGCTGACGCCGAGGAGTTCGAGGGTGGTCATGCGCCGGGGTGGTCCTTGCCGTGCGGGGCCGGCTTCGTGCTGCCGTCCGGGGCCGGCTTCGTGCTGCCGTCCGGGGGCGGCTTCATGTCACCGTCCGGGGCCGGCTTCGCGCCGTTGCGTGCGCCGGTCTTCGTATCGCCGCCCGGGGTCGGCTTCGCGCCGCCGTTCAGGTCCGTCCTGGCGCCGTCGCGCAGGACGGTCACGCCGCGCGGCACCTCGACCTTGAAGCGCGCATCGCAGATGGCCAGGCCGGTGCACCCGGCCTCCAGGTCGAGGGTCTGCCCCGTCAGCTCCCACCGCAGCTTCTTCGCACCGCTCTTCGCGTCGAACCAGCGGGTGACCTTGATGTCCCTGCGGTCGGTGGCGACCAGGTCGGCCGGGATCTCGTGGGTCTTCACGTTCAGCGTCCGGCCGGTGAACGGGAACGTCTTCACCGCGGGCGCGGCGGACTTGGCGTCCACGGAGCAGCCGGTCAGGACGAGGGCCGCCAGCGGGGCGGCGCCGACCGCAGCGAGGCGGCAGCCGGACGTACGGATGCTGCGTGGAACCACCGGAATCGCTCCTCCGAGGTGCGGGAATGGGTGCACCTCCGAGGATCGGCGGCGAGCGGCCGGGCCACATCTGCCGTTCGGCAGATATTGCGCGGGCAGAGCGGTCCGCCGGAACGCCCGGCGGCCCGGCTCAGGTCATCGGGAGCACGGCACGCACCCGCCAGCCCGCCCCGTGCCGCCCGTACTCCAGCGTGCCGCCGAGCGCTTCGACGCGTGCGGTGAGAGCGGCCAGACCGGTGCCGCCACCGTGCCGGGGCAGGCCCAGCGGCCCCGCCTGACGGCCTCCGCCGTCGTCGGTGACCGTCACCGCCACCCCCCGGCCGTCCCCCGCCCCGACACCGGCGGGAGCGCCGGCGACCTCCACGCTCACCGCTCCCGCACCGGCCGCGTGCCGCCGGATGTTGGTCAGCGCCTCCAGTACGACCCGGTGTACGGCGTCCTCGGTGGCGCGGGGCAGGGTGCCGGTCAGGGTGTCGTCGAGGGCGAGCGCCGTCCGTACGCCGGTCGCGCCGAAGCGTTCGACCATCTCGGCCAGGTCCGCGAGCCCGTACAGGCGGGTCGGCGGAAGCTCGCCCGCGTCGGCGGCGCCGGTGTCCCCGAGCGCCTCCGGAGCCCGCGCGGAATCGGTCGCCGCGTGTCCCTCCGGGTCGCGCAGCGTCCGTACCGTACGGTCCATCGAGTCCAGTGCGCGCAGGCCCGCGTCCTCCAGCCGGGCCAGCAGCTCCGCCGTCTGCTCCCGGTCGTACTCGGCGACCCGGGCGGCCTGCACCTCCAGCACGATGCCGGTGATCTCGTGCGCCACGAAGTCGTGGAGGTCGCCGGCGACTTCGAGGCGCTGGTCGCGGCGGGCCTGGGCCACCGCGCGGTGGCGGCGGTCCTCCTGGGCCCGCAGGTACAGCGCGAGGCCGCCCGCGCCCACCGCGACGAACAGGGCCAGCGCGCTCACCAGGGCGGCCGCCTCGCCCTTCACGGGCGGATCGGCGTGCAGGAACCGCAGCGGCAGCAGGACGAACGCCAGCACCGCCAGGAATCCGCCCACGGCGGCCTGCCGGGCCGGGGCCTGGCGGATCTGCCGCGCGGCCAGCAGGAGCAGCGCCGGGGCCTCGGCGAACTCCCACAGGGCCGCATGGCTCTTCGGCCCCCGGTAGACGAGGTCGGCGGCGAGGGACAGCACGGCCGCGGTGATCACGGCGGTGGTGAGGCCGATCCGGCCCCACGGCCAGCGCATCGGCGCGGCGAACGCGGCCACGGCCGCGGGCAGCGCCGCGACCAGGACTTCGAGCGGTGCCCCGCCCCTGACCAGCGGCACCGGCAGGAGCAGGCACAGCGCCCCGGCAGCGGACCACGCCAGGCGCGGCCTGGTCACCACCGCGGGGCCTCCCGCCCCGCGTACCCCATCTCCCAGGCGTGCACCGCGATGCCGACCCGGTTCCGTACGCCCAGCTTGCGCTGGATGCTGGCGACGTGGGTCTTGACCGTGCCCGGCGAGATGAAGAGTTCGCGGGCGATGTCGGCGTTGGTCAGCCCGGCGGCCACCTGCCCGGCGATCTCGGTCTCGCGCTCGGTCAGGGCCTCCAGGGCGCGGGGCGCGGCGGGCCGGGAACCGGTGACGTGCTTGAGCAGCCGGACCGTGATCGAGGGGCTGATCAGGCTGTCCCCGGCGACCGCCGCGCGCACGGCTTCGATCAGCAGCGCCGGGCCCGAGCGCTTGAGCAGGAAGCCACAGGCGCCGTGCCGCAGCGCGGGGTACACGTATTCGTCCAGGTCGAAGGTGGTCACGACGACGACCCTGACCTTGGGCAGCGGCTCGGCGTCACCGCCCGCCGGGCCGGTGCCCGCACCTGAGCCGGTGCCGGTACCTGGGCCGGTGCCCGGACCGGAGCCCGCCCCGGCCAGTCTGCGGGTGACCTCCAGGCCGTCCATACGCGGCATACGGATGTCCACGAGGGCCACGTCGGGCCGCAGGGCGCGGGCCGCCTCCAGGGCCGCCACGCCGTCCGCCGCCTCGCCCACCACCTCGATGTCCGGCCGGCTCTCCAGTATCCGCCGCAGCCCACGGCGGACCATCTCCTGATCGTCCGCGATCAGCACCCGAATCGTCACGACCGGCCATCCTGTCATGACGGCTCCGGGCGGCCCCGGACAGCCGGTCCCGCCCGGAGCCGGACGCGGCCGTGGGCCTAGACGATGACCCCGTCGAAGCCGTACGCGGCGGCGATCCGGTGGTAGTTCCGCGGCGGCACGTCCCAGGCGAAGACCTCCATCCGGTTGCCGTGCACCCCGTGCAGCCGGTGGACGGCGGACACGTACTGCGCGTTCACCTTGGACAGCTGGGGGTTGATCTGGTCCACGTAACGCGAGTACGACGCGAGGGAGTTGACCGGCGGATTGCCGAGGAAGCCCGTGCGCACCTGGGGGACGAGGCCGTGCACCGTGCGCACGCTGGTCGCGCTGAAGCTCTGCACGACCAGCCTGCGGCGTACGTGGCTGCGGTCGAGCCAGCCCGCACCCGCGAGTTCCCTGATGATGCGGGACTCGATGCCGGGATACTGCTGCGGGTTCTTGATCTCCAGCAGCAGCCGCAGGTCGCGGGCCTCCATGCGGCGCAGGAACTCCGCGAGCGTGGGCACCCGTTCGCGCGCGAAGCGCTTGCCGAACCAGCTCCCGGCGTCCAGCCGCGCGATCTCGGCGGCCGTGAAGTCCCGCACCCGCCAGGGCGAGCGCTGCGGGAACAGCTGCTCGACGTTGGTGGTGCGGGCCAGCGTGGCGTCGTGCACCACCACGAGCTTCCCGTCCCTGGTCTGCTGTACGTCGTTCTCCACCCACTCGAAGCCCTGGCGCTCCGCGGCGTCCACCGCGGCGAGGGTGTTCTCCGGGGCCACCTGGGAGGCGCCGCGGTGCGCCACGACGACCGGGCCGCCGAACCAGGGGAACTTCACCGCACCGGCCAGCGGAGCCGTCACCCGACCCACCGTCGAACTGGCGTTCGCCGTTCCCGTACTCGCCGGGACCAGGGCCGCGAGCAGCAGCGCGCATCCGGTGGCCACCACGACACGGAACGATCTCTGGTTCATCGAGGGGCCTCCCGGGGAACGCACACCGCAGGCGGCGACGCCGGCGACGGACAGCAGTGACTGCGACAGCCTTGCCCCGATATGCCCTTAAGCATTCAAAAATGCCGCCATGCGGGGCGCGCGCTCCGGGTAGCGCACGCCCCGGCGCGCGGGGCGCCCGCCCGCCACGGAAGCGGCCCCCTTCACCCCTCGCCGGCCACCAGGCGGTACGTCCCCTCCCCCGCACCGTCCCGCCGCACCAGACCGCCGGTCGGCGCCGGGAAGTGGCTGCCGAGCAGCAGGGCCCCGGTGCGCGCCACCTCGTCGAGGAGACGGCGGCGGGTCCGTACGGCCTCCTCCGGGTCGATGTCCACGCTGCTGCACAGGTCGGGGTGGGCGAGTTGCACGGGGTGGTGCACGCAGTCGCCGGTGATGAGGGCCGACTGACCCCGGCTGCGCAGGGCGACCGCGCTCTGTCCGGGCGTGTGGCCGGGAGCCGGGACGAGGGTGAGCCCCGGGACGATCTCGGTGCCGGCGCCGGCGACATCGATCAGGTCCAACTGACCGTGTTCCCGTACGGGTTCGACCGAGTCGCGGAACATCTGGCGGCGGCTCTCCTCCATTTCGACGCCGGACCAGTAGGCGTACTCGGCGCGCGCGGTGAGGTACCGGGCGCGGGGGAACGTCGGGCGCCAGCCGCCGTCGGGGGCGAGGCGGGTGTTCCAGCCGACGTGGTCCGCGTGGAGGTGCGTGAGGATCACGTAGTCGACGCTCTCCGGCGGGAATCCGGCGGCGGCCAGCCGGTCGAGGTAGGGCGTGTCGAGCTGGTGCCAGGCCGGGTTGGCGCGCGTCTTGCCGTTGCCGATGCCGGTGTCGACCAGGACGCGCAGGCCGCCGATCTCCAGCGCGAAGGTCTGCACGGCGGCGCGGAGGGTGCCGTCGGGCCGCGCGAACGACGGCGCGAGCCAGGGCACATCGGTGACGACTCCCGGCGTCGCGTCGGGGAGCAGCCAGGCACCGGTCTCGGGCGGCAGCGCCACCTCGTCGACGCGGTGCACGACGATGTCGCCGATGCGCCAGGGGGTTTCGGGGCGGGTGGTCATGGAGGCCTCCGTACGGGCGGGAGCGGGAGGGGCGGACGAAGCCGGGAGCAGGGAGGCGTCCGACCCGAGCCCCGTAAAAGCTAAGCATTTGCGTTTGTTGAGCCTAGCCCCCTACGCTCACCAAACGCAAAGCTTTTGCTTTAGCGCGATCCCAGAGCCGCCCCCGCCCACTCCCCCGGAGGCCCCGTGTCCTCGCCCGCACACCCCCCGCTCCCGCCCGACCACCTCGCCCACCTGGCCCGGCGCGCCGGACTGCCGCTCCCGTCCGGCCGCCTGGCCGGTGTCGCGGCGACCGTGCACGCCATCGACACGGTCCTCGGCGCACTGCGCGGCGTCCCGCTGGGCGAGACCCCGCCCGCGCCCTCCTTCACCGCCGTGCCCGGCGTCACCCCCTCCCGGAGGACCTCATGAGCAGCCTTCCCACCGAGCCGTACCGGCTCTCGCTGACCGAAGCGGCCCGCCTCGTCGCGGACCGCTCCCTGTCCCCCGTCGAACTCACCACCTCCGTCCTCGACCGGACCGAGGCCGTGGAGCCCAAGCTCGGCGCCTACGTGTCGGTGGCCCGCGAGGCCGCGCTGCGGTCCGCCGCCGAGGCCGAGCGGGAGATCGCCGCCGGGCGGCTCCGGGGACCGCTGCACGGCGTTCCGGTGGCGCTGAAGGACCTGATCGACGTCGCGGGCGTACCGACCACGGCCAGTTCCCGGGTACGGGCGGACCACGTAGCGGACGCGGACGCCGCCGTGACCGAGCGGCTGCGCGCGGCCGGCGCGGTGCTGACCGGCAAGACCCACACCCACGAGTTCGCGTACGGGCTGACCACCCCGCAGACCCGCAACGCCTGGTCGCCCGAGCACGTACCCGGCGGTTCCAGCGGCGGTTCCGCGGCCGCCGTCGCCGCCGGCACGGCCACCTTCGCCCTCGGTACGGACACCGGCGGCTCGATCCGCGTCCCCGCCGCCCTCAACCACGTCGTCGGCCTGAAGCCGACGTACGGCCTGGTCCCCCGGCACGGCGTGACGTCCCTGTCGTGGTCGCTGGACCACGTGGGCCCGCTCACCCGCACGGCGGCCGACGCGGCCCTGGTCCTCCAGGCCCTCGCCGGACACGACCCGCGCGACCCGGCGTCCCTCGCCCACCCGCGCGAGGACTACACCCGCGCCCTCGGCGCGCCGGTCGCCGGACTGCGCGTCGGCGTCCCCGTCAACTACTACTTCGAGCGCGTACAGCCCGAGGTCGAGGCCGCGGTCCGCACCGCCGTCGACGCGCTCACCGCGCTCGGCGCCACCGCCGTGCCCGTGCGCGTCCCGATGACGGAGTACGTGCACGCCGCCCAGTGGGGCCTGATGGTCCCGGAGGCCACGGCGTACCACCAGGACATGCTGCGGGCCACGCCCGGGCTGTACGCCGACGACGTACGCGTCCTGCTGGAGGCGGGCGAGTTCGTCCCGGCGACCGACTACATCCGCGCCCAGCGCACCCGGACGCTCATGCACCAGCGGTGGCTGGCGCTCTTCGACGGGACCGACGGCGCGGAGGGCGCCGGCGGTATCGACGTGATCGCCGCGCCGGCCGTCCCGGCCACCGCCGCCCGCGCCGGGCAGGCGGAGTTCACCTGGGCCGACGGCTCGGCCGAGTCGGTCTCCGACGCGTACGTACGGCTCTCCGCACCCGCCAACCTCACCGGCTTCCCGGCGCTGTCCGTGCCCGTCGGCCGCGACGGCGCGGGGCTGCCCATCGGCATGCAGCTGATCGGCCGTCCGCTGGCCGAAGCCACCCTGCTCCGGCTGGCTCACGCCTACGAGAGCGCCCACCGGCCGGTGCCGGAACTCGCGCCGCTGTAAAGGCTGTCAGGGCTGTCAGGGCTGTCAGGGCTGTCAGGGCTGTCAGGGCAGCATGAGCCGCATGCGCTGCGTCAGCCGTGCGTGCCGTAAGAGCCCGAGCCCGCGTCAGGCGGGCAGCAGCCGCTCCACCAGGCTCCGGGCGTAGTCCGCCGCGCCCGGGCCGGTCTCCGGCCCGGGCCGGAACAGGATGCGGTACATCATCGGCGCCACCAGGTGGTCCATGACCGCCTCCAGCTCCGGCACCGCCTCGCCCCGGGCGCGCGCCCGGTCCAGGACCGTGCGTACCTGCTCGGCGGCGTAGCGGGAACACTGCCCGGCGTTGCCGCCGTCCGGGTCACCGGCCAGCGCGTCGCGGATGTACGCGCGGCCGGCCGCGGACGCCATCTCCTCAAGGAACTGCTCGGCCCAGGCCCTCATGTCGGCACGCAGCGAACCGTGGTCCTCCGGCGGCCCCTCCGGCCGCAGCCGCTCCACGGCCACATCCGACAGCAGCTCCTGCAAGTCGCCCCACCGCCGGTACACGGTGGACGGTGTGACCCCGGCCCGCGCCGCGATGACCGGCACGGTCAGCCCGTCCCGCCCCCGCTCGGCGATCAGCTCCCGTACGGCCCGGTGGACCGACTCCTGCACCCGCGCACTGCGGCCACCGGGGCGGGCGGCCTTGCGGACACCCTTGGCGCCCGCCGTCCCGGCCCCCGGTGCGCGCTCCTGTGCGGACTCCGCGCTCCTGCTGGCATTCACCAGCCCACCTTAACGCGAATTATTTGCGTCAAGGCATGTCCGGCGTCCGCCGGCCGGCTCCCCCGAGATGCGCGAGAAGGGCGTCGAGCGCCTCCTTGAGCGCCGCCGCGTTCTTCTCGTCGAACCAGGTCGTGCGGACGCGCTCGTTGCTCCCGTTCGGCGTCTCGTGGTCGCCCACGAGCCGGGGCAGCGGCCGGGAGCCGTCGCCCAGGGCCCGTCCGACGTCCTGGAACAGACCGCGGAGGTACCGGTCCGCGTCCTCGGCCGGGACGCCGTGGCCCGCGGCCCACTCGGTCAGCGTGGCGAGGTACGCGTAGTGGCTGGTGATGGTTCCCGTCAGGGCGGAGAAGACATTGAACGACGCCTCGTCCGCCAGCGGCAGCGCGCCGCCGAGCGTGCCGAACAGCGCCGCGGCGGCGGGGCGGTCCGGGCAGATGACGGTGACCGAGGTGCGCCCGCGTACGGCGGGGAGCGGGATCGCCCGTACGACCGGCGCCCGGGTGCCGAGGAGCCGGCGCACCTCGTCGATCGCCACCCCGGCCAGCACGCTGACCACCTCCCGGTCCGCCGGAACCGTGAGCCCGGTGAGGGCTTCGGCGCGCTGGTCGGGGCGGACGGCGATGACGATCAGCGCGGCGCGGTCGATCACGTCCTGGTTGCCGGAGCAGACCCGTACGGTCGGGAAGCGGCCGGCCAGTTCGGCCGCGGCGCCCGCTCCCCTGGGGGAGAGGAAGATCTGCGGCGGGTTCTCGTTCCCCTCGCACAGGCCCTCCACCATGGCGCGGGCCATCTCCCCCACGCCGATGATCCCGACGCGCTCCGTCGCGGCTGCGTCCTTCGCTCGGTTGACCATGCACGTACGTCCTTCTCGTGAGGGCGGTGATCCCGGCCGGGGCCGGGCTGAACGGTAGCCGGGGCACGGCCAGAACGCCTACGGTCACCCGGCCCGGCCCCGCCACGCGGCCTCACGCGCTCACGACCACGAACACGGCGGTGGCCGCCAGAGCCGCGTACACCGCCGCCGCCACCCGCAGGCCGAAGCGCAGCAGGGTGTGCTCCGCCAAGCCCGCGTTCCCGGCACGGTCGCCCGCCACCGCCAGGATGAGCATGATCATCGGTAGCGAGGTGAAGACGGCGTGGCCCGCCGCGCTGTTCTGGAGGGCCGCGAACCATACGTCGAGCCCGGCCCCACCCGGTGCGAGGCGCTGCTGAAGGGGCATCATCAGCGCGTTGCCGCCGACGTTCGAGCCGGTGATGAAGCCGCTGAGCATGCCGAGCGCGGGGGCGGCGAGCGCGATGACCAGCGGCGGCGCCGCGGCCACCGCCGCGCCCAGCGCCCCGATCATGCCGCTGTCCACCATCAGCCGACCGAGCAGCACGAACCCGGCCAGTGCGAGCAGCGGCCGCCCCGCACGGGTCAACGCGGCGCGGACGTCCGGGACATGGGCCCGGCCACGGTCCAGCAGCAGGGCGGCGGCCAGCAGGGGCAGCCCGGGCGAGGACAGCAGCGCGAAGCTCGAATTCCCCACGTGCAGCGCCAGCGGGGGCACGCCCACCGCCGCCGCCAGGCGCGTCAGCGCGATGCCGCCGAGAACCAGGCCGTACGCGTGCAGGACGGCGCGCGGCGGCAGGAGCCGGCCGGCCGGTTCGGTGCCGGTGCCCGAACCGGTGCCGGTGCCCCTGCCGGTGCGTGCCCTTCGTACGGCGCACACCGTCAGCCCCAGCGCCGTGGTGACCAACCCCGCCAGCACACCCGCCGGTTGCACCACTCCCGCCCGGTTCAGCACCAGCAGCCCGAGGGAAAGCGCCACGCCCGAGGCGAACGCCACGGCGGCGGTACGCAGACGGCGCCGCGGCCGGGCCAGCAGCGCGGCCCACACGGTCACCAGCGGGAAGACCAGACCGCTGGTGACCGCGGTGGCGCCGCCCAGGGTGGCCGGGTCGGTGGCCGTGAGCGCGGCGCCGATGACGGTGGCGAGGCCGAGGGTGCCCCACGGCATGATGTTCATGCCGAGCATGGCCTGCCGCAGCGCGGTCGCGGGTGGTGCGAGGGCGAGCAGCACCGGCACGGTGACCAGCAGCGACACCCCGAATCCGGTGAGCGCCTCGACCGTGGGGGCGATGCCCGCCACCACCAGCGCGATCTTCGCGGGACCCGGCAGCGGCAGCCCGCGTACCCACTCCCGCAAGGACCGGTGCACCTCCCGGCGCGTGAGCACCTGGCTGAGGTACACGCCGGGCAGCATCACCGCGGCGGCGTTGAGCACCAGCAGCCCCGCCTCCCCGGCGCCGGTGACCAGGACATCGCCCGGCAGGGTGAAGTCCGGCAGCCACCAGATCAGCAGCAGCGCCAGCCCGGCGCCCGCGGCCGCCGCCCAGTGCGCCGGGCGGCGCAGCCCTGTGATCATTCCCAGCACCATGACGAGCGGGGAAACCGCTATCGCCCACACCATCGCTGAAGTCGCCTTTCGTCTCTCGCGTCGTCTCTCGCGACACGGCGGTTCCAGCCTCACGGGGCGACCGGTGATCGTCTTGAACGAAAGTCGGGGCCCGGGGGCGGGCCGATGGAGGGGCGGCGCCCGGTTCAGGGGCGAATCGCTACGGGTCCGGGGGGGGATCGCACCCGACTCAGGGCGGGGCGAATCGTTCTCGCCTCAGGGCGAATCCCGCCCGGCTCAGGCCGGACCAGGCCCCGGCTCAGGCCGGATCGCTCCCGGCGTCACGCCGAAGTACCGCTTGAAGACACGCGTCAGATGGGCCTGATCGGCGAAGCCCGCGGCCGTCGCCACCTCCGCCGGACGCCGGCCCGTCAGCAGCAGGCGGCGGGCGCGGTTGGCGCGCAGGCGCAGCAGATAGGCGTGCGGCGGAAGCCCGTACGCCTGGCGGAAGGCGGTGATGAGCGAGGCCCGCGGCATGCCCGTGGCGGCGCTCAGCTCCGCGACGGTGACGGGCTCGGCCCACCGGTCGTGCAGCACCTGCCGTGCCAGGTCCGGGCCGCGCCGCCCGCCGTGCGGGGTCCCGGCGGCCCTCGGGCCGGTACGGGCGTGCCCGCGGAGCACCGCGGTGAGGCCGTCGAGCAGCAGGGACTCCGCGGTGAGCGGGTCCCCGTCGTGTTCCTGCTCCTGGTGGACGCGGCGCAGCCGGGCGAAGAGCGCGGCGTCCCGTACGGCGGTGTCGGTGAACCAGACGTCCGCGGCGCCCAGGTGGGCCCGGGCCAGTTCGGCGACCAGGGACGTGTCGAAGTAGAACATCCGGTACCGCCAGCCGGACTCCTCGGCGGCGAAACCGGTGTGCACCTGGCCGGGGTTGAGGACGACCAGGTGTCCGGCGGGGATCACCACCGTGCCGCCGGGCGTGCGCAGTCCCTCGGCGCCCTGCTCGATGACGCCGACGGCGAGCTGCTCGTGGGTGTGCCGGTCGAAGGAGAAGCGCCGGAAACGCGCGGCGAGCAGTTCGACCTGCCCGCTCCCGGCCGCGGTCCACAACCGGGCGTGCTCCCCCTCCGTGACCATGCGGGCATGGTCACAGACGGGCGGGCGGCGGCGTAGGGCCTGGCTCACATCCTCCGTACGGCAGGCGGGGCGGGCTCCGGCCGTCAGCGCAGCCGTGTGACGCCCGTGTCCCCGTCGCCGCGGGGAAGTCGCCGGCCGTCGTCCTGGCATGGCGGCCGCGGAACGCGGAAAGCCCAGCTCAGGCCATGACTGAGCTGGGACTGTCCGGTGCCGTGGGGTCAGCTGGCGAGGACCGCCTTGATCACCGTTCCTTCGGCGACGGCCGCCAGCGCCGCGGCGTGCTCGTCCAGCGGATACGACGTCACCAGATCGCGCAGGCCGAAGCGCGCGGTGAGGGCCGGGAGCAGCTTCACGTACTCGGCCAGGTGGGCGCCGGTGAAGGCCCAGGAGCCGACCACGTCGAGCTGGCGGTACACGATCTGGTGCGGGTTGAGGAGGGTGTCGCCCGCGTCCGTGTACTGGCCGATGATGAGGTAGGAGCCTCCTCTGCGGGCGAGCCGCAGCCCCTGCGCGACGGCGTTGGGCACACCGGCGCACTCGATGACCAGGTCGGCCCCGTCCCCGCCGGTCGCCGTCCGCACCTGGTCCAGGAGCTGGTCGGGGTCCTCGGCGTCGGCGATGTTCAGGTGGACGTCGCCGATGCCCGCCGCCGCGGCGGCCTCCAGCCGGCCCGCGGGCCCGCCGACAATGATCACCTTCGACGCGCCCGCGAGGTGGCTCAGCGCCGCCGCCGCGAGCCCGACCGGGCCGCTGCCCTGGACGACGACGACCTCGCCGAGGCGGACCGGGCGCCGCTCGTACAGCGCGTGGACGACGGTGGGGCCGGCACAGGCCAGCGACATCGCGGCCAGCGGGTCGATGCCGTCGTCGAGGCGCACGACGGTGGTGCCCGCGCGCAGGGCGATCTGCTGCGCCCAGGCCCCGTTCAGGCCCGGCCCGTCGTCCAGTGAGCGGTTGACCCCGTAGGTGCGGCGGTTTTGGCACAGGGTGGGCTCGCGGTGCTGGGCGCAGGGGACGCACCGGCCGCAGGCGATGGACGAGGCCCACATCACGGTGTCTCCCGGCCGCAGTGCGGCGCCGGCCGAGTCGTGGGTGACGCCTTCGGCCAGTTCCCGTACGGTGCCCAGGCCCTCGTGGCCGAGGACCAGGGGCGTGGGGATGTCCAGGTGCCCTTCCCGCAGGTGCAGGTCCGTGCCGCAGATCCCGCCGTAGGCGCAGTCCACGGTCATGCCGCCCTCGGGAGGCGACGGGATGCCGAACTCGCGCACCGTCAGCGGTTCGCCGAACTCTTCCAGCACGACCGCCCGGCTCCGCGCGGCGTCTCGCGTCCCGCTCACGCCGCCACCGCCCCGAACTCGCCGAGGAAGGAGGATTCGAGGCTGCGCAGCGGCCGGGTGTCGCGGCAGACGACGTACTCGGGGCGCGGAGCGCCCTGCCCCGTGGGGACGTTCGCGCAGTCGTTGTAGGTGGCGATGAGGAGCCGGCGCGGGAACGGCGACATGTTCGGCGCGGAGCCGTGCACGATCTCCGGGGAGAAGAGGACCACGGAGCCGGCCGGGCCCTTCGGGCTCACCATGCCGCTGCGCTCGGTGAGCTCGGCGAGCTGCGGCGCGGTGAGCGAGATGTCGTCGGGGTCGAGGTGCTGTTCCGACTTGGCGGAGGCGTCGCGGTCGTCGCGCACGAGCCCGGCGCGGTGCGAGCCGGGAAGGTAGATGACGGGGCCGTTGAACTCGTCCACGTCGTCGAGGAACAGGCCGACGTTGATCAGGCGCGGGGCCGGCAGCCCGTCGGCGATCCGCCAGGCGGCGTAGTCCTGGTGCCAGGACCACTTCTCGCCGCCGAAGGCGGGCTTGGTGTTGATCTTGAACTGGTAGACGTAGACGTCGTCCGTCAGCAGTTGCCTGGCCGGTTCCAGGATGCGCGGGTCCCGCATCAGCGCGGCGAACTCCGGCTGCCGGTGGTGCGAGGCGTAGACGGCCCGGACCTCGTCGCTCCCCTCCTCCAGGATGAGCTGGGGGCCGGGGACGGCGCAGTCCCGCTGAAGCGCCTCGCGCAGGCGGTCCGTTTCCCGCTGGTCCAGCAGGGACTCGAAGAACAGGAAACCGCTTTCGCGGTATGCGTCGATCTGCTGCTGCGTCAGTTGCATTCTTGTCGCTTCCTCACTTACTCGTTTCACGGAACCGGACGCCATCGGACCCATCGGCCTCAGCCCATGAAATGACCGCCGTCCACGATCAGTTGCTGGCCGGTGATGTAGGAACTGCCGGAGGTGACCAGGAACTCCAGCGCGTCCGCGATGTCCGCGGTCGCGCCGATGCGGTTCCGTGGAATGCCGCGCACGATCGCCTCCCGTTTCTCCGGTACGTCCAGGCCGTACCGCTCGGTCACCTCGGGGGTGTCGGTGAAGCCGGGGATCAGGGCGTTGACGCGGACCGCCGGGGCGAGTTCCAGCGCCAGGCACTTGGTCAGCTGCAGCAGCCCGGCCTTGCTGGCGCAGTAGTTGGCGCCGTCGCGGCGGGGCCGGATCGCCGTCGTCGAGCCGATGTTGACGATCGTGCCGCGGCCGGCGGCGACCATCGCGGGGGCGAGGGCGCGGCACATCCGGAAGGGGCCGGACAGGTTCGTGGCCAGCACCTCGTCCCAGTCCTCGTCGGTGAGCTCGGCGAAGGGGCGGTCCCGGTTGCGGCCCGCGTTGTTGACCAGCACCTCGGGAGCGCCGTGCTCGTCCAGGACGCGGCGGCAGCCCTCGCGTACCGACGCCGCGTCCGCCACGTCGAGGCACAGCGCCTCGATACGGCCCGCACCCGCGTCCTCCGCTTGCCGGGCCGCTTCCTTGTCGTTCCGGTAGAGGGCGATCACCCGGTATCCGAGCGCGGTGAGCCGGAGGCTCAGGGCCAGTCCGATGCCCCGGGTGCCGCCGCTCACGACCGCTGTGTGGGAAGTCATGGAGATCACCGCCAGTACTGGAGAGAGCCGTCGTCGTGCCGCCGCGCCTGCATGGCGCCGCGCTGGTGCCCCGTGCCCTGCGGAGGGTTCACAGTCCGACGCTCGCCGGTGTGAAGGCCGGGGCACGCCGGACCGGGTGGGCGGATTCGAAGGCGTGCGCGAAGCGGAGCAAGGCGGGTTCGCTCCACGCCGGGCCGGCGAAGGTGACTCCCACCGGCAGCCCGTGGACGAAACCGGCCGGCACGCTGATCGCCGGGTAGCCGGCGTAGCCCACGGCGAGGGCGCTGCCCATGATCGGGGGGTCGCCGTTGATCATGTCGATCTTCCAGGACGGCGCGCCGGTCGGCATCAGCAGCGCGTCCACCCGGTGCTTCCGCAGCGCCGCGTCGACGCCCTCGTCCCTGGCCACCCGGCGCACCGTGGTGACCGCCTCCTTGTACGCGGCGTCCGACGGCGTGCCCGGGTAGGCGGCCAGCATTTCCAGCACGCTCTGCCCGAAGTACTCCAACTCGGTGTCCGCGTGCGCCTTGTTGTACGCGATCAGCTCGGCCAGGCTGCGCGGATGCGTCCCCGGCGTCCGGGCCAGGTACTGCTCGAAGTCATGCTTCATCTCGGTCAGCTGGAGCGTGAGCGCCGCCTGGAAATTCCCCGTCAGCTGCTGGGCGGTGGGGATGTCGGCGTGGTCGACGACCGTCGCGCCCGCGTCCTTGAGCACCTCGACGGCCTGTGCCAGCACGCTGTCGGCGTGCGGGCTGTAGCCGGTGAAGACCTCCCGGACGACGCCGATCCGGGCGCCGCGCAGACCACCCGGCTTGAGGCAGGGGGTGTAGTCCCGGAGGAAGTGGCCTTCGCTCGCCGCGGTGGCCGCGTCGGTGGGATCGACCCCCGTGAGCACGCCCAGCAGCAGCGCCGCGTCGGCCACGGTGCGGCACAGCGGTCCGATCGTGTCGAAGCTGCGGGCGCCGGGGAACATGCCGGTGCGGCTGGTGAGCCCGGTCGTGGGCCGGAGGCCGACCACACCGTTGGCGCCCGCGGGTCCCAGGATCGAGCCGATCGTCTCGGTCCCGACGGCTCCGGCGCACAGCCCGGCCGCGGTGGCCACCGCGGGGCCCGCGCTGGAGCCGTTCGGCGAACGGTCGAGCTTGTACGGGTTGCGGGTCTGGCCGCCCCGCTGGCTGTAGCCGCTCGACCCGCTGACCGGCGAGGTCAGGTTGCCCTTGCCGAGCGGCACGGCGCCGGCCGCCCGCAGCCGGGCGACCACCGTGGCGTCCTGCGCGGGACGGACGCCCAGCAGGGCCCGCAGGCCGCTGCTGGTGTGCGTCTTGTCCGCGGTGCCGATGTTGTCCTTGATCAGCAGCGGGATGCCGTGCAGCGGTCCGCGGAGCTTGCCCGCGCGGCGTTCCGCGTCCAGCGTGGCGGCGAGTTCGAGGGCGTCCGGGTTGGTCTCCAGGACGGCGTGCAGGGCCGGTCCCCGGTGGTTCAGTTCGGCTATCCGGTCCAGGTAGAACCGCGTCAGCGCCACCGAGGTGAGCTTCCCGCCGGCCAGCCGGTCCCGCAGCTCGGTGAGGCTCGCCTCGTGCAGCCCGCCGTCCCCGCCGGCCGTGGCGGGCGGACGGACGGCGGGCGCGCCGGCGGCCCGTGCCCGGGGCGCGGAGAGACCCAGCAGGGCCGGGGCCGCGGCCGCGCCGAGGCCGAGGAGCCTGCGGCGGTGCAGGCCGGCTGTGTCGGAAAGGGGTGTCCCGTCCATGGTCTCGCTCTCGGGATCGGGTATCGGCGGGTGGCCAGGACCGTATGGGGGCGCGGTTTTCTTTCGTTATCGGTCGTCCGGATCGGTCGTCCGGCGCCGGAGGGCTCCCCCGCTGTGGCCAGGGGAACGGAGCGGTGGTCCGGCCGGCGCCCGAGCGGGCGCCGGCCGGGACGGGGGCCGCGGCTACTTGCCCCGCGCGGCGTCCAGGGCCCGCAGTCGCTCGGAGAGCACCGCGCCGACCGCGCGCAGTCCCCCGCCCTCCAGCAGGCCGTCGTGCGTGGCGGGGACGAGGTGGCTGACGACCTCGCCGTCCGTGAGGGGCTGCCACGCCGCGGGCATCGCGCCGTGGTCCGGGCGTCCGACGGTCGTGGTGAACAGCAGCAGGTCGCCCTTGTACACCCGCGGCTCGTACCGGCTGGTGTTCCCGACCGCGGCGGTCATCGCGTCCAGCAGCCGGGAGAGCTGCTCCTCGGTCAGGTCACCGGGCAGTCCGGGCCGGAGCGAGTCGATCACCTCCGTGCGCATCCGGGCCGGGTCCCCGGTCCCGCCGCCGTCGCCGCACAGATCCGCGTGGAAGCGGGCGAGGGCCTCGGCGGCGGTGAGCGGTACGGGTGCGGCGTCCCCGCCCGGGTAGGCGTCGAGAACGGCCACCAGCTCCACCTCTTCGCCCCGCTCCTGGAGACGGGTGGCGAGCGCCTGGGCGATGTTGCCGCCCAGCGAGTACCCCAGCAGCCGGTACGGGCCGACGGGCTGCACCTGCTGGATGCGGGTGACGTACTCCTCGATCATCTGCGCGAAGTCGCGCGGGAGTTCGCCCGTGCCGTCCAGCCCCGGGCTCTGGAGACCGTAGAGCGGGCAGTCGGGGCCCAACTCCTTGAGCAGGCCGGTGTAGCACCAGCTCAGCGGCACGGTGGGCGGCGCGCAGAACAGCGGCGTACGGTCGCCGGTGGTGCGCAGCGGCAGCAGTACGTCCAGCCCGTTCCCCGCAGCGGCGGCGCTGCCCGGTCCGCTGCCGTCGCGCCCGGTGTCCAGCCTCCCGGCGATGGCGGCGACGCTGGGGGCCGCGAACAGGTCGCGGACGCGGAAGTCCACGCCGTACGCGGCGCGCACCCGCCCGACGAACCGCGCGGCGAGCAGCGAGTGCCCGCCCAGGTCGAAGAAGTTGTCGTCGATGCCGACCCGCTCCACTCCGAGGACCTCCGCGAAGAGCGCGCACAGCGCCTCCTCCCGGGCGGTGCGCGGGCCCCGCCCGCCCTCGGCGCCGGTGACCCGTGGCGCGGGCAGCGCCGCCCGGTCCAGCTTGGCGTTGGGGGTCAGCGGCAGGGCGTCGAGGACGACGAAGGCGGACGGCAGCATGTACTCCGGAAGCGCTCCGGCGGCCCACTCCCGCAGCTCGGCGATGTCCAGGATGCCCGCGCCGGCCTCGGGGGCTCCCGCGCGGTCCGTCCCCGCCTGGTCCGGCACAACGTAGGCGGTGATCCGCTTGTCCCCGGGGCGGTCCTCCCGCACGATGACCGCGGCCCGGCCCACGGCCGGGTGTTCGAGCAGGACGTTCTCGATCTCGCCCAGCTCGATGCGGAAGCCCCGCACCTTCACCTGCCCGTCGACGCGGCCGACGAACTCCAGCTGGCCGTCGTGCCTGCGCCGCACGAGGTCACCGGTGCGGTACATCCGCTCCCCGGTGCCGCTGTACGGATCGGCGACGAACCGGCCGGCGGTCAGGGCCGGCCGGCCCAGGTACCCGCGGGCCAGTCCCCGGCCGGCGATGTACAGCTCGCCGGTCACGCCCGCCGGGACGGGCCGCAGCAGGTCGTCCAGGACGTACAGCCGGGTGTTGAAGACCGGCCGGCCGATGGGCGTGCGGCCCGGGCCCTGGTGCGGGCCGCAGAGCGCGTAGCAGCTGTCCACGGTCGCCTCGGTGGGCCCGTACGCGTTGACCATCCGCTGCCCCCGCGACCAGTACGCGATGACATCGGGCGGGCACGCCTCCGCGCCGACCATGAGCGAGACGAGGCGTGGCAGCTCCCGGCGCGGCATGGCCGTCAGCAGCGCCGGGGGCACATGGGCGTGGGTGATGCCCCGGCCGGCCAGGAAGTCGGCCAGCTCCTCCCCGGCCGGCTGCTCGGCCGGCATGACCAGGCAGGCGCCGGCCAGCAGGCCCATGGACAGCTCCGCCACGGAGACGTCGAAACTCGGCGACACCAGCTGGGAGACCCGGCAGCCCGGCCCGGCGCCCAGCCGTTCGGTCTGGTGCGCCGACAGGTTGGCCAGCCCCCGGTGGGCGACGACGACGCCCTTGGGGCGGCCGGTGGAGCCGGAGGTGTAGATCACGTACGCGGGGTGGTCCGGCAGCAGCCCGGTGGTGCGGTCGGCGTCCGTCGGGTCGTGGTCGGCGCCGGGCGCGAGGTTTGCCACCCGGAGCACCGGCACGCCGGTCCCGGGCAGTCCGCCGGCCGCTCCGTCGCAGGTCAGGACCAGGGCGGGCCGGGTGTCGGCCAGCATGTGCGCGATGCGGTCGGCGGGGTAGTCCGGGTCGACGGGCAGGTAGGCGGCGCCCGCCTTGAGGACCGCGAGGATCGCGACGACCAGGTCGACGGAGCGCGGCAGCACGAGCGCCACGGTCCGCTCCGGCCCGGCGCCGCGCCCGATCAGGTGATGCGCCAGCCGGTTCGCCCGCGCGTTCAGCTCCGCGTACGACAGCGTGACGTCCTCGAACTCCAGCGCCGGGGCCGCGGGGTCCCGGGCCACCTGGGCCTGGAACAGCTCCGGGAAGGTCGCCGCCGGAACGTCGTACGCGGTGTCGTTCCAGCCGGTGAGCAGCCGCTCGCGCTCCTCGGCGCCGAGCACGTCCAGCTCCCCGATGGGCCGGGCCGCGTCCGCCACGACCGCGCGCAGCAGCCGCTCCAGCCGCTCGGCGAACGCCCGCGCGGTCTCCCGCTCGAAGAGGTCCGTCGCGAACTCCACGACGCCGCGCAGCCCGTCGGGCCTCCCGTCGTCCCCCACGCGCTCGGCGAAGTTGAACGCCAGGTCGACCTTGGCCACGCCCATGCCGTCGGGCAGGTGCTCGACCGTCAGCCCGGGCATCTCCAGCTCGGCCCCGGTCGTCTCCTCCAGGCCCACCGCCACCTGGAACAGGGGGTGGCGGGCCAGGGTGCGGAGCGGGTTGACGATCTCCACGAGCCGTTCGAAGGGCACGTCCTGGTGCGCGTAGGCGGCCAGGTCCGCCTCCCGTACCCGCGCCAGCAGTTCGGCGAACGTCGGGTCGCCTGAGGTGTCGGTGCGCAGCACGAGCGTGTTGACGAAGAACCCGACGAGGTCGTCGAGGGCTTCGTCGGCCCGGCCCGCGGTGGCGGTGCCGAGGGGGATGTCGGTGCCGGCGCCGTGGTGGGTGAGCAGGGTCGCCACCGCGGCCTGGAGCACCATGAAGACGCTCGCCCGGTGCTCGCGCGCCAGCCGTGCGATGTCCTGGTGCAGCGCGGTGTCCCACGCGAACTCCACCGTGCCGCCCTGGTGGCCGGCGACGGCGGGCCGGGGCCGGTCGGTGGGCAGTTCGAGCTGGTCGGGCAGCCCGGACAGGGTGTCCTTCCAGTACGCGACCTGCCCGGCGAGCACGGACCGGGGGTCGTGCTCGTCACCGAGGACGTCACGCTGCCACAGCGTGTAGTCCGCGTACTGCACCGGCAGCGGCGCCCACGCGGGTGCCCGGCCCGCGCGACGCGCCCCGTACGCCGTCGACAGGTCGCGGGCCAGCGGGCCCACCGAAGCCCCGTCACCGGCGATGTGGTGGATCAGCAGCAGCAGTGTGTGCTCCTGCGGGCCCGTCTCGAACAGCCATGCCCGGAGGGGGATCTCGCGCGTCAGGTCGAAGGCGTACCGGACCGCCTCGGTGACGGCCGACTCCAGCTCGTCCGGGGCGGGCCGGACACACTCGACGGTGGGCCACCCCGCCGCACCCTGCCGGATGAGCTGGTACGGGGTGCCTTCCGCATGCGGGAAGACGGTGCGCAGGCTCTCGTGCCGTCCGGTGAGGTCGGCCAGCGCCGCGCGCAGCGCCGGTACGTCGAGCGTGCCGGTGAGCCGCAGCAGCAGGGGCACGTTGTAGGTGGGGCTGGGGCCCTCCAGCTGGTGCAGGAACCACAGGCGGCGCTGGGCGAACGACAGCGGTATCCGCTCCGGCCGGTCCATCGGGGCGGGCCCGGAGTTGCCCTGCGGGGTGTCGGCCTGCCGGGCGGCCACCCCCGCGACCGTGGGGGCCTCGAACAGGTCCCGGACGGACAGCTCGATGTCGAAGGCGGTGCGGATGCGGCTGATCAGCCGCATGGCGAGCAGGGAGTGTCCGCCGAGGTCGAAGAAGTTGTCGTCGATGCCGACGCGTTCGACGCCGAGGACCTCCGCGAAGATGTCGCACAGCACCTCTTCCTGCGCGGTCCGCGGCCCCCTGCCGTCCGGCGCCGCGGCGGCCTCGGGGGCCGGGAGCGCGGCGTGGTCGAGCTTCCCGTTCGGGGTGAGCGGCAGCGTGTCCAGCACGACGAACGCGGACGGCAGCATGTATCCGGGCAGCGCCTCCTCGGCGTGGGCCCGCAGCTGGGCGGTGTCCACCGTCCGGTGCCCGTCCGCGGGGGTGACATAGGCGGTGATCCGCTTGTCGCCCGGCCGGTCCTCGCGGACGATGACGGCGCTCGGGCCGACCGAGGGGTGGGCGGCGACCACGGCCTCGATCTCCCCGAGTTCGATGCGGTAGCCGCGGACCTTGACCTGGTTGTCGACGCGGCTGACGAACTCCAGCTGCCCGTCGGCGCGCCACTTGGCGAGGTCGCCGGTGCGGTACATCCGCGCGCCGGAGGGCGCGAAGGGGTCGGCCACGAACCGGCCGGCGGTCTGGCCGGGGCGGTTCAGGTAGCCGCGGGCGAGGAGTCCGCCGGCTATGTAGAGCTCGCCGGTCACCCCGGCGGGCACCGGCCGCAGCCGGGCGTCCAGGACGTACATCCGGGTGTTCCAGATGGGCCGGCCGATGGTGACGACGCCGGAGGGGGCTTCGGCTCCGGGCGCGATCCGGAATTCCGTGCAGCCGACGGTGGTTTCGGTCGGCCCGTACTCGTTGATGACGGTGACACCGGGGTGCCGCTGCCGCCATTCGTCCAGGATCTCGCCGAGGAGCGACTCGCCGCCCAGGACCAGCTGGCCGGTGGGGGAGAACCGCTCGGGCAGGGCCAGCAGCAGGCCCAGGTGGGAAGGGGTCGCCTTGACGAACGTGGGCCGCTCGGGCAGTTCGTCGGCCGACTCCTCGGTCAGCTCGACGAGCTGGACGCAGCCGCCCGCCGTCAGCGGCCCGAACAGGCCGGTCACGGTCAGGTCGAAGGACACCGGCGAGTGCACCAGCGCCCGGCCGCCGACCGCCCCGTAGGCGCTGCGGGCCCACGCCAGGTAGAGGTTCAGCGACCGGTGTTCGACGACCACGCCCTTGGGGCGGCCCGTCGAGCCCGAGGTGTAGATCACGAACGCGGGGTTCGTGACGCCCGCCGGGAGCAGGCGGTCCGCGTCCACCGGGTCGCGGTCCGGCAGCCCGGCCGACGTTCCGGCCGTCCCCGGCACGTCCAGTACGGGTATGTCCGTCCGCGGCAGCGTCCGCGCGGTCGCCGCGTCGCTCAGGACGAGCACGGGCCGGGCGTCGCCGAGCATGTACGTGATGCGGTCGGCGGGGTAGTCCGGGTCGACGGGCAGGTAGGCGGCGCCCGTCTTGAGGACCGCGAGGATCGCGACGACCAGGTCGACGGAGCGCGGCAGCGCGAGCGCGACGATCCGCTCCGGCCCGACACCGCGGCCGATCAGGTGATGCGCCAGCCGGTTCGCCCGCGCGTTCAGCTCCGCGTACGACAGCTGTTCCCGGTCGTGTACGACGGCCACGGCGTCCGGCGTCCGTGCCACCTGGGCCTGGAACAGCTCCGGCAGCTTCGCGGCCGGGACGTGGTGTGCGGTGTCGTTCCAGCCGGTGAGCAGTTGTGCGCGTTCCTCGGCGGCGAGCACCTCCAGCTCGCCGATCGGCCGGGCCGCGTCCGCCGCCACGGCCCGCAGCAGCCGCTCCAGCCGCTCGGCGATCCGCCGCGCGGTGTCCGGTTCGAAGAGGTCCGCCGCGAACTCCACCGAACCGCGCAGCCCGGCCGGCGTCCCGTCGCCGGTCAGCCGTTCCTCGACGGTGAAGGACAGGTCGAACTTCGCCGCCACCGCGGACAGGATGTGGTCCCGGACCTCGGCCCCCGGCAGGTCGGCCTCGATCTCCTCGCTGTTCTGGAAGGTAAGGATGACCTGGAACAGGGGGTGGTGGGAGAGCGAGCGGGTGGGGTTGAGGATCTCCACGAGCCGTTCGAAGGGCACGTCCTGGTGCGCGTAGGCGGCAAGGTCCGTCTCCCGTACCCGCTCCAGCAGTTCGGCGAAGGACGGGTCGCCGGACGTGTCGGTGCGCAGCACGAGCGTGTTGACGAAGAACCCGACCAGGTCCTCCAGAGCGTCGTCCGTACGCCCGGCGATCGGCGAACCGATGGGGATGTCGGTGCCCGCGCCCAGCCGGGTCAGCAGCGCGGCGATGCCCGCCTGCACCACCATGAACAGGCTCGCCTGGTGCTCCCGGGCCAGCCGCACCAGGCCGGTGTGCAGGTCCGCGTCCCACTGGAAGGCGACACTGGCGCCCTGGTGGCCGGCGACGGCGGGCCGGGGCCGGTCGGTGGGCAGTTCGAGCTGGTCGGGCAGCCCGGACAGGGTGTCCTTCCAGTACGCGATCTGCCCGGCGAGCACCGACCCCGGGTCGTTCTCGTCGCCCAGGACCTCCCGCTGCCACAGCGTGTAATCCGCGTACTGCACCGGCAGCGGCGCCCACGCGGGCGCCCGGCCCGCGCAACGCGCCCGGTACGCCGTCGACAGGTCCCGCAGCAGGGGTCCGGCCGACGCTCCGTCGCTGGCGATGTGGTGGGCCACCAGCAGCAGGAGGTGGTCGTCCTCGGCCAGCGTGAACACATGGGCCCGCAGGGGCGCCTCCCCCGTCAGATCGAAGGGCCGGGCCAGCGCCTCCCGCACCGCCGCGTCCAGACGGTCCGCGCCGACATCGGCGGTTTCCAGCGCCGGGCGGGCCGCGGCGCCCTCCAGCACCTGCTGGTACGGCGTGCCGTGGGCCTCGGGGAAGACGGTGCGCAGACTCTCGTGGCGCTCCGCCAGGTCGGCGAGCGCGGCACGCAGCGCCGTGACGTCGAGCGCTCCGGTCAGCCGCAGCGCCACCGGCACGTTGTAGGTCGCGCTGGGCCCCTCGAACTGGTGCAGGAACCACAGGCGGCGCTGGGCGAACGACAGCGGCACCCGCCCGGGCCGCCCGGCCGCCCGGGTCAGCGCGGGCCGCGCCCCCGCCACCCCGTCCAGCCGTGCCGCCAGCCGCGCCACCGTCGGCGCCTCGAACAGGTCCCGCACCGCCGGCTCCACCCCCAGTACGGCGCGGACCCGGCTGATCAGCCGCATCGCCAGCAGGGAGTGCCCGCCCAGGTCGAAGAAGCCGTCGTCGATGCCCACCCGCGGTACGCCCAGCACGCTTTCGAAGAGCCGGCACAGGATCTCCTCGCGCGGATCGCGCGGCCGCCGTGACCCGGCGGCCGCGCCGATCTCCGGGGCGGGCAGCGCGCGGCGGTCCAGTTTGGCGTTGGCCGTCAGCGGCAGCGCGTCCAGCACGACGAACGCGGACGGCACCGCGTAGCCGGGCAGCACGTCGGCGGCCCGTGCGCGTACCGACGCCACGTCCGGCCCCTCCTCGCCGGCGGGCACGAGGTAGGCGACCAGCCGCCGGTCACCGGGCCGGTCCTCGCGGACCACGACCGCGGCCCGGCCCACCCTCGGGTCACCGGCCAGGACCGACTCGACCTCGCCCGGTTCGATCCGCTGGCCGCGGATCTTCACCTGGTCGTCGGCCCGCTCCAGGTACTCCAGCAGGCCGTCCGCCCGTCGGCGCACGACGTCGCCCGTGCGGTACAGCCGCTCGCCGGCCGCGCCGTAGGGGTGGGCGACGAACCGCTGCGCGGTCAGGCCGGGGCGCTTCAGGTAGCCGCGGGCCAGCTGGTCACCCGCGACGTACAGCTCGCCGGCGACCCCCACCGGCACCGGGCGCAGCGCGGCGTCCAGCACGTACAGCCGGGTGTTCCACACCGGCCGTCCGATGGGCACCGTCCCGGTGTCGGCCGCCGGGTCGAAGTCGTGCGCCGTCACCTGGACCGTGGTCTCGGTCGGGCCGTACAGGTTGTGCACCCGCACGCCCCAGGCCGCGACCGCTGCCGCGGCCTGCCCGGCCCCGATCGGTTCGCCGCCGACGAAGACGTGCTCCAGCGGCAGTGCCGCGTCCACCGGCACGCGGAGCAGTTCGGCGAGCAGCGAAGGGACGAACTGGGCCACCGTGATGCCGTGCCGCGCGATGAAGGCCACCAGGCGCTCCGGGTCCCGCACCACGTCGTCCGGTGCCACGCACAGGCCGGCGCCGGTGATCAGCGGAAGCCAGATCTCCCAGACCGACGCGTCGAAACTCACCGCCGTCCGGAACAGCACCCGGTCCCGCGGCTTCAGCGGATACGTGGAGGCCATCCAGGCCAGGTGCCCGCAGACACCGGCGTGGGTGGTGAGGACGCCCTTGGGCCGGCCGGTGGACCCGGAGGTGTAGAGGGCGTACGCCGGGTGCGACGGCAGCAGGGGGGCGACGCGGTCGGCGTCGGACGGATCGGTGGCCGGCTGCGCGGCCAGCGCCGCGCGGGTGCCGGGAGAGTCCAGGACGAGGTGCGGGACGGCCGTCCCGGCCACCGCGCCGGCCGTCCCGGCGGCGGTGATCACCGTGCTGGGGGCGGCGTCGGCGAGGGTGGACGCGATCCGCTCCCGCGGCTGGCCGGGGTCCAGCGGGAGGTGGGCCGCGCCGCTCTTGCACACGCCGAGCAGCGCCACCAGCAGGTCGGCCGAGCGCGGCAGCGCCAGTGCCACCAGCTGCTCGGGCCCCACACCCTGGCCGATCAGCAGATGGGCCAGCCGGTTGGCCCGCTCGTTGAGTTCCGCGTACGTCCAGCCGCCCCCGTCGGCCACCACCGCCGTGGCCTGCGGTGTCCGGGCGGCCTGTGCCTCGAACAGTGCGGCCAGGTGGGTTCCGGGCAGCGGATGGGCGGTGTCGTTCCAGGTGCCGAGGGCCTGCTCGCGTTCGGCGGCGCTGATCAGCTCGACCCGGTTCAGCGGGATGTCCGGCGTGTCGAGCACCGAGGTGAGCAGCGCCCGCACCCGGCCGAGGAGGGCGGTCGCGCGCTCCCGGTCCATCACGTCGGCGCGGTGGTCCAGGCGCAGCGCGAGCCGGTCGCCCGCCAGCTCGCCCACCAGGTTGAGGGCGTAGTGCGTGGCGTCCCGCCCGTCCACCTCGGTCAGGCGCAGCCCGGCCGCGACGTCCTCGTCCTCGGCGGTGCCCAGCGGGTAGTTCTCCAGCAGCGCGGCGGTGTCGAAGAGGTCGCCGACGTCGGCCAGCTGCTGGATGCGGCCCAGACCCAGGTACTGGTGGGGCAGCAGGGCGCTCTGCTCCTCCTGGAGCCGTACGAGGTTGTCCAGCAGCGACCGCCGCTGGTCCAGCCGCACCCGGACGGGCACGGTGTTGACGAACAGCCCGACCATCGACTCCGAGCCGGGCAGGTCGGCCGGCCGGGTGGACACGGTCGTGCCGAACACCACGTCGTCCCGCCCGGTCAGCTGGGCGAGCGCGACCGCCCACACACCGTTCAGCAGGGTGCTCATCGTCAGCCGCCGCTCGCGCACCGCCGCGGTCAGCCGCGCGGTGTCCTCCCGCGACAGCTCCAGCGCCACCCGGCCCGGCACCTCGGGTGTCCGGTCGGTGGCCGCCACCAGCGTCGGCTCCTCCAGCCCCGCCAGCGCCCGCTGCCAGGCGGCCTCCGCCGCCGCCCGGTCCTGCCGGCCCAGCCAGGCCAGGTAGTCGCGGTACGGGGTGACCCGGGGCATCCCCGCAGCGCTGCCCCCCTGTCCGTACAGCGTGAACAGTTCGCTCAGGACAAGCGGCGTCGACCAGCCGTCGAGGAGGATGTGATGGCAGGTCAGCGCCAGGCAGAAGCGGCGGTCGGAGAGCCGGTACAGGGTCAGCCGCAGCAGCGGCGGCCGGGCCAGGTCGAACCGCTCGGCCCGGTCGGCGGCCAGCAGCCGTTCCAGCTCGGCGTCCTGCATGTCCGGCCCGTCCGCGTACCCGGTCAGGTCGTGTTCCCGCCACGGCAGCGGCACCGTGCGGTGGATCACCTGGATCGGCTGCCCGTTCTTGCGGGGGCGGAATCCGGCCCGCAGGTTGGCGTGCCGGGCCAGCAGCGTGCCGGCGGAGGCGCGCAGCGTGGCGGCATCGGCCTCGCCCTCGATCCGCAGGACGAGCTGCACGTTGTAGATGTCGGGTGCCTGCCCGTCGTACAGCGCGTGGAACAGGAGTCCTTCTTGCAGCGGCGCGAGCGGCAGGACGTCCTCAAGGGCGGACGGAGTCTTCACAGCATGTCCAATTCGGCTTCGAGGTCATTGATTTCGTCCTGGCTCAGCGATTCCAGGGACAGGTCGGAGGGGGTGAGGCCGCCGGCGTCCAGGTCCTCGCAGTGGGTCACCAGCGCGGTCAGAGCCGCGAGCCAGCTCTCGGCGAACGCCCGGACGTCCTGCTCGGCCAGCAGGTCCCGCGGCCATTCCCACGTGGCCGACAGCCGTGGTCCGTCGGGCAGGTCCTCGGTCACCGCGTTGATCACCAGTGGGTGACCGGCCGGCATCCGCGGGTCGGCGCCGGGCGGGGTCGGTGCTTCCGCGACGACACCCCAGTCGTCGGTGGCACCGCCCGCCGCGGCCGTGAGGCGGCCCAGGTAGTTGAAGCCGATCTGCGCGCCGGGCAGCCTGGACAGCTCGGCCGCGGTCCCGGGGTTGAGGTGGCGCAGCAGGCCGAAGCCGACGCCGTGGTCGGGGACGGCGCGCAGCTGCTCCTTGATCCGCTTGACCACCTGGCCCGCCGCCGGGCCGCCGGCCCACACCTCGGCCCGGTCGAACGGCCCCGGGTCGAGCCGCACCGGATACAGGCTGGTGAACCAGCCGACGGTGCGGCTCAGGTCCGCACCGGGCACGATCTCCTCCCGGCCGTGCCCCTCCAGGTCGATCAGCACCTGGCTGCCGGTCTCGCCCCGGCCCCGGCGCCGGTCGACGACGGCCAGTGCCAGCGCGGCCAGCAGGATGTCGTCGACCCGGGCGTGGAAGGCTTCCGGCACCGCGGTCAGCAGCGCCGTCGTGGCCGGTGCGGGCAGGGTGACGGTCAGCGACCGGGTGGTGCTTCCCACATCCCGGGTACGGTCCAGCGGCCGGCTGCCCAGCAGCGGTTCCTCGGTGCCCAGCAGGGCGGTCCACGACGGCAGTTCGGCCATCCGCTCGGGACGGTGCGCGGCCGCCGGCAGCTGCCGCGCCCACTGCCGCAGGGAGGTCCCCGCGCGCTCCGGTGACGGCTGCTCGCCCGCTGCCACGGCCCGCCAGGCGGCGGCCAGGTCCGGCAGCAGGATCCGCCACGACACCCCGTCCACCACCAGGTGGTGCAGCATCAACAGCAGCCGGCCGGGTACGGCGGGCCCGGCGTCGAACCACACGGCCTGCACCATGGCCCCCTCGCGCGGCCGCAGCCGGGCCCGGGCCCGTTCGCCCTCGTCCGCCATCAGGTCGTCCAGTGCCGCGCCGCGCAGCCCTTCGGCGGCCACCCGCCGCACACAGTCCCCGGCCGCCACCGTGCCGTGGGGCAGCACCTCGGGCTCCCATTCCGGCAGCCCCGCGCCGTCGTCCGCCGGCCGCTCCGTGAGGCGCATCCGCAGGGCGTCGTGGTGGTCGAGCAGCGCCTGCACCACGTCGATGAGCTGCTGCCGGGCCAGACCCGCCGGGGTCTGGAGCACCATCGACTGGTGGAAGCCGTCCATCGGCGCGTCGAGTTCCCGCAGCCAGTGCATGATCGGTGTCGGCGGCAGGGTGCCGACCGCGTCCCGCGGGTCCTCGGCGGCCGCCGACGGCGCTTCGGCGGCGAGCGCCGCCAGCGCCTCGGCGGTCTGGTGCCGCACGATCTCCCGCGCCGTGAGCACGATGCCCTCCTGCCGCGCCCGGGAGATCACCTGGATGGACAGGATGCTGTCCCCGCCCAGCGAGAAGAAGCTGTCGTCGACACCGACCCGGTCCAGGCGCAGTACCTCGGCGAAGATCCGGCAGAGCGTCTCCTCGCGCGCGGTGCGCGGCGCCTTGGTGCCCGCCGCCGCCGCGAAGTCCGGTGCGGGCAGGGCCCGGACGTCCAGCTTGGCGTGGGTGGTCAGCGGCAGCGCGGCCAGTTCGAGGAACGCGGCGGGCAGCATGTAGTCGGGCAGCTGCCCGGCCAGGTGCGCCCGCAGCGCGCCGGCGTCCAGCGCGGCGTCCCCGGCCGTGACGACATAGGCGACGATGCGCTTGTCGCCGGGCCGGTCCTCACGGACGACGACCGCGGTCTCCGCCACGGCGGGGTGCCCCGCCAGGACGTTCTCGATCTCGCCCAGCTCGATGCGGAATCCGCGGACCTTGACCTGGTGGTCGACGCGCCCGGCGAACTCCAGCTGCCCGTCGGCCCGCCAGGTGGCGAGGTCACCGGTGCGGTACATCCGCGATCCGGGCGCGCCGAACGGGTTGGCGACGAAGCGCGCGGCGGTCATCCCGGGGCGGTGCAGGTAGCCGCGGGCCAGCTGGACGCCCGCGAGATACAGCTCGCCGGGCACCCCGGCCGGCACCGGGCACAGCGCGTCGTCGAGGACGTACACCTGGACGTTGCGCACCGGGCGGCCGATCGGCGGGGCGACCGGCTCGGACAGTGGCGGGCTCGACGTCACCCAGACCGTCGACTCGGTCGGACCGTAGCCGTTGAACATCCGGCGTCCCCCGGCCCAGCGGGCGACGACCTCACCGGTGAAGGCGTCTCCGCCGACCGTCAGCGACCGCAGCTCCGGCAGCGGTGTGGCCGGCACGCTCGCCAGCGCGGCCGGTGCCAGCACCGCGTGGTTGATACGGAGTCCGGCCAGCCGCTGGGCCAGCACCTCACCGGCGAGCGGTCCGGCCGGGGGGATCACCAGGCAGGCGCCGGACAGCAGCGCCAGCCACAGTTCGAGTACGGACGCGTCGAAGCTGGGCGACGAGAACTGCGCCACCCGGCTGCCCGGTTCGACACCGCAGCGCTCGATCTTGTCCGCCGCGAAGCTCGCCATACCGGTGTGCGCCACGACGACGCCCTTGGGGCGGCCGGTGGAGCCGGAGGTGTAGATGACGTACGCGGGGTGTCCCAGCAGCAGCGGCCCGGTGCGGTCGGCGTCGGTCGGATCGGTTCCGGGCCGGTGGGCCCAGGCGCCGGCGTTGCCGGGCACGGGCAGCGCGGCCAGGCCCGGTACGGGTGTCGCGGCGGCACCGGCCGTGGTGAGGACGAGGGCCGGGCCGGCGTCGCGCAGCATGTGGTCGATGCGGTCGGCGGGGTACTCCGGGTCGACGGGCAGGTAGGCGGCGCCGGCCTTGAGGACCGCGAGCAGGGCGACGACCAGGTCCAGGGAGCGGGGCAGCAGCAGTGCCACGGTCCGCTCGGGGCCCACGCCCCGGCCGATCAGCTCATGCGCCAGCCGGTTCGCCCGGATGTTCAGCTCCGCGTACGTCAGGACGCTGCCCTCGTGCTCGGCCGCCGGGGCGTGCGGGGTGCGCTCGACCTGCGCCTGGAAGAGGTCCGGGAGGGTGGCCGGCGCCACCTCGTGCGCGGTGTCGTTCCACTCCGCCAGCAGCCGATGCCGCTCGGCCGGGGACAGCACGTCCAGCCGGGACACCGGCAGCGAGGCGTCCGCCACGACGGCACGCAGCAGCCGCTCCAGCCGCTGGGCCAGCGCCTCGGCCGTCTCCCGGTCGAAGAGGGCGGTCGCGAACTCCACGGTTCCCGTCATCCCCGCCGGAGCCCGCTCGGCGGAGTACAGCTCCTCCATGTTGAACGTCAGGTCGACCTTGGCGGCGCCGGTCTCGACGTCTTCCAGGACGGCCCGCAGCCCGGGCAGGGCGAGCTGGGCGTCCTCGGTGTTCTGGAGGACCAGCAGCACCTGGAAGAGCGGGTGGTGCGCCATCGAGCGGGCCGGGTTGACGGCTTCCACGAGCCGTTCGAAGGGCACGTCCTGGTGCGCGTAAGCCGCCAGGTCCGTCTCCCGCACCCGCTCCAGGAGTTCGGCGAAGGACGGGTCGCCGGACGTGTCGGTACGCAGCACCAGCGTGTTGACGAAGAACCCGACCAGGTCCTCCAGAGCGTCATCCGTACGCCCGGCGATCGGCGAACCGATGGGGATGTCGGTCCCCGCACCCAGCCGGGTCAGCAGCGCCGCGAGCGCCGCCTGCACCACCATGAACACACTGCACTGGTGCGTACGGGCCAGCCGGGTCACACCGGCGTGCAGGTCCGCGTCCCAGGTGAAGGCGACCTGGTCGCCCCGGTAACCGGCGACGGCGGGCCGCGGGCGGTCGGTGGGCAGCGCCAGCTCCTCCGGAGCACCGGCCAGGGCCGTGCGCCAGTGGTCGATCTGGGCCCGGATCACGCTGTCCGGGTCGTCCTCGTCGCCCAGGACGGCCTGCTGCCACAGCGTGTAGTCCGCGTACTGCACCGGCAGCGGCGGGAAAGCGGGCGCGGAGCCGGCCAGGCGCGCGGTGTAGGCGACGCTCAGGTCACGGGCGAGCGGCGCCAGCGAGGCGCCGTCGGCGGCGATGTGATGCGCCAGGATCAGCAGCGCGTGCTCTTCGGGTGCCGTGGTGAACACCCAGGCCCGCAGCGGGATCTCCCGGGCCAGGTCGAAGGTGTGCCGGGCGGCCGCGGCGATCAGCTCCGGGGCCTGCCCGGCGGCGGTCTGCACGGCCTCGACGACGGGCCGTGCCGCGGCGCCCTCCAGCACCAGCTGGTACGGCTTGCCGTCGACGTCCGGGAAGACCGTGCGCAGGCTCTCGTGCCGTTCCGTCAGGTCCGCCAGCGCCGCCCGCAGCGCCGGGACGTCCAGCTCCCCGGTCAGCCGCAGCAGCATCGGCACGTTGTACGTGGTGCTCGGCCCCTCCAGCTTGTCGAGGAACCACAGCCGCCGCTGCGCGAAGGACAGCGGTGTCCGCGCGGGCCGCACCGCGGGCTCCAGCGCCGCCCGGGCGCCCGCCGCGCCGTCCAGCCGCCCGGCCAGGCCGGCGGCCGTCGGGGCCTCGAACAGGTCCCGGACCGCCAGCTCCACCCCGAAGGCGGCACGGACCCGGCCGGTCAGCCGTGTCGCGAGCAGCGAATGCCCGCCCAGCTCGAAGAAGTCGTCGTCGAGCCCGGCCCGCTCGATGCCGAGGACCTCCGCGAAGATGCCGCACAGGATCTCCTCGCGTGCGGTACGCGGCTCCCGGCCGCCGGTGCCCGGCGCGCCGTCGGGGGCCGGCAGCGCCGCCCGGTCGACCTTGCCGTTCGGGGTCAGCGGGAGGGCGTCGAGCACGACGAAGGCGGTGGGCAGCATGTACTCCGGCAGCAGGGTGGCCGCATGGCGCCGCAGCCCGGCCGGCGACGGTGCCGCGCCGCCGTGGGCCGGCACCACGTAGGCCACGATGCGCCGGTCGCCCGGCCGGTCCTCCCGGACCAGCGCCGTGGCCTGCCCGACGGCGGGGTGCCCGGCGAGGGCGGACTCGATCTCGCCCAGTTCGATGCGGAAGCCACGGACCTTGACCTGGTGGTCGACGCGGCCGACGAATTCCAGCTGCCCGTCGGCGCGCCACCGTACGAGGTCGCCGGTGCGGTACATCCGCGTGCCGGTGCCGCCGAACGGGTTCGCCACGAAGCGCCCCGCCGTCACCCCGGGTCGCCCGCGGTAGCCGCGTGCCACGCCCCGCCCGGCGAGGTACAACTCGCCCGGGACGCCCGGCGGTACCGGCCGCAGCCGCGCGTCCAGCACGTACGCCCGGGTGTTGCCGATCGGCCGGCCGATGGGGGCCGCGCCCTCCCCGGTGACGTCCGCGAGGGTCGACCAGATGGTCGTCTCCGTCGGGCCGTAGAGGTTCGTCACACCCGCGGCGTGCGCGGCCAGGGCGCGCGCCAGCGGGGTGGGCAGCGCCTCGCCGCCGACCAGGACCCGCAGCCCGTGCAGCGCTTCGGGGAACTGGTCCGCCAGGCCCTGCCACAGGGAGGGGGTGGCCTGCATCAGCGTGGCGCCGGAGGAGGTCAGCAGCGCGGCCAGGCGCGGGGTGTCGCGCACCTCCTCGGACGTGGCGAGGTGGACGGACGCGCCGCAGATCAGCGGCAGGTACATCTCCAGTCCCGCGATGTCGAACGCGATGGTGGTGACGGCGAGCAGCCGGTCCGACGGTCGCGGAGCGAACACCTCCCGCATCGCGCCCAGGAAGTTGACCAGGTTCCCGACCGAGACGACGACGCCCTTGGGGCGGCCGGTCGACCCGGAGGTGTAGATCGCGTAGGCCGGGCTGTCCGGCGTCGTGCCGACCGGCTGCTCGGGCCCGGTGAGGCGGCCGTCCGGCAGGGCCGCCAGCGCAGCCGTGGTGTCCGGCGCGTCGAGCACCACCTGCACGGCCCCCGTGCCGGGGAGCCGCGGTGCGAGGGCAGCGGTGGTGAGCACGCAGACCGGGGCCGCGTCGGTGAATACGTGGGCGAGGCGGTCGGCGGGGTGATCGGGGTCGACGGGCAGGTAGGCGGCGCCGGTCTTGGCGACGGCCAGCAGCGCGACGGGAAGGTCGACGGACCGGGGCAGGGCGAGCGCCACATAGCTCTCCGGGCCGACGCCGTGGGTGCGCAGCAGGCGCGCCAGCCGGTTGGCGCGGGCGTCGAGCGCCGCATAGCTCAGGCACACGTCCCCGCAGCGCACCGCGTCGGCGCCGGGTGTCCGGTCGGCCTGGGCCTCGAACAGCTCCCGCAGGCTCGCCGCCGGCACCTCGCGGTCCGTGGCGTTCCACGTGACGAGCTGCCGGTGGCGCTCTTCCTCCGAGAGCACCGGCAGCTCCCCGACCGTCCGCGACGGGTCGGCGAGTGCCGCTCGCAGCAGCCGTTCCAGCCGCCGCGCCATCAGCTCGACGCTGCCCTTGTCGAACAGCTCCGTGGCGAACTCCACCTCGACGGCGATCCCCCCGGGTTCACCCGCGGGATCCAGCTTCTCCTCCAGGTCGAAGGAGAGGTCGAATTTGGCGACCCCGGTGTCGACGCCGTCCAGCTCGGCCCGCAGTCCCGGGAACTCCGGCACGGCCTTGGCGTTGTTCTGGAGGAGCAGCATCACCTGGAAGAGCGGGTGGTGCGCCATCGAGCGGGCCGGGTTGACGGCTTCCACGAGCCGTTCGAAGGGCACGTCCTGGTGCGCGTAAGCCGCAAGGTCCGTCTCCCGCACCCGCTCCAGCAATTCGGCGAAGGACGGGTCGCCGGACGTGTCGGTACGCAGCACCAGCGTGTTGACGAAGAACCCGACCAGGTCCTCCAGAGCGTCATCCGTACGCCCGGCGATCGGCGAACCGATGGGAATGTCGGTCCCCGCGCCCAGCCGGGTCAGCAGCGCCGCGAGCGCCGCCTGCACCACCATGAACACACTGCATCCCTGCCGGCGCGCCACACGCACCAGATCACGGTGCAGCCCGGCGTCCCAGGACAGCGCGACATGGTCGCCCCGGTAACCGGCCACCGCCGGCCGCGGCCGGTCGGTGGGCAGCTCCAGCTGGTCGGGCAGCCCGGACAGGGTGTCCTGCCAGAAGGCGACCTGCTCGCTGATCAGGCTGTCCGGGTCGTCCTCGTCGCCGAGGACCTCCCGCTGCCACAGCGTGTAATCGGCGTACTGCACCGGCAGGTCGTCCCACCGCGGTGCCGCGCCCGTACGACGGGCGGCGTACGCCACGGACAGGTCCCCGGTCAGCGGGGCGAGCGAACCGCCGTCGGCCGCGATGTGATGCGCCGTCAGCAGCAGGAGGTGGGAGTCCGGTGCCGTCTCGAACAGCCACGCCCGCACCGGGATGTCCCGCGTCAGGTCGAAGGCGTACGAGGCGGCCTCCCGCAGCAGCGCGGGCAGCCGCTCCTCGTCGGTGCGGACCGTCTCGAACACCGGACGGGCCCCGTCGGCCGCGAGCACCTCCTGGTGGGGGTTGCCGTCGACGTCCGGGAAGACGGTCCGCAGGCTCTCGTGCCGCTCCACCACGTCCTGGAGCGCGCCCCGCAGGGCCGCGACGTCCAGGTCGCCGGTCAGCCGCAGCAGCATCGGCAGGTTGTAGGTCGCGCTCGGTCCCTCGAACTGCTGGAGGAACCACAGCCGGCGTTGGGCGAATGACAGCGGAATCATGGCTACTTCCCGGTCCTCGACATCGGCCGCAGCGCGGGCCGTGCCCTGCGTTTGGCATCGGTCAGACGTTCGGCGAGCGCCGCCACCGTCGGCGCTTCGAACACCGCCCGGATGGACAGTTCGGCTCCCAGGTCCGTCCGTATCCGGTTGATCAGCTTGGTGGCGAGCAGGGAGTGTCCGCCCAGGTCGAAGAAGCCGTCGTCGATGCCGACCTCGGGCAGTCCCAGCACCGCCGCGAAGATCTCGCACAGCGTCCGCTCCCGCGCGTCCCGCGGCCGCCGGCCGGTGGCCGCCGCCGTGTGACCGGGGGCCGGGAGGGCCCGCCGGTCCAGCTTGCCGTTGGGCGTCAGCGGCAGGTCCGGCAGCACGACGAACCCGGCGGGCACCATGTGCGCCGGGAGCCCGGCGGCCGCGAGGGCGCGCAATTCGGCGATGTCCACGCCGGTGTCCCCGGCCGGCACCACATAGGCCACCAGCCGCTTCTCCCCCGGTGTGTCCTCCCGCGCCACCACGGCCACCTGGCGCACGGCGGGGTGTCCGGCGAGCACGCTCTCGACCTCGCCCGGCTCGATCCGGAACCCGCGGATCTTCACCTGGTGGTCCCCGCGCCCGAGGTAGGCCAGCTGCCCGTCGCCGTCCCACCGCACCAGGTCGCCGGTGCGGTACATCCGCTCCCCCGGCGCGCCGAACGGGCAGGCCACGAACCGCTCGGCGGTCATCCGCGGCGCGCCCAGGTAGCCCCGGGCCAGCTGCGCGCCGGCGAGGTACAGCTCCCCGGGGACGCCGGGCGGCACCGGCCGCAGCCGCTCGTCGAGCACATACGCCCGTACGTTCCAGATCGGCCTGCCCACCGGCGCGGCGGCCGGCCAGTCCTCGGCCCGCTCCGGGAGCGTGTACGCGGTCACCAGATGGGTCTCGGTCGGCCCGTAGTGGTTGTGCAGCCGCCGCGCCCCCGCACCGCACAGGTCCCGCAGCGCCGGGCCGAGGCTCAGCGCCTCGCCGCCCTGGGCGAGGTCGGTCAGCGCGGAAAGGCCGATGCCCTGCGCGGCGGCCTCCTCCGCCACCGCGCCGATGACCAGGTTCGGCGCGAACAGCTCGGACACCTGCTGCTCGTCCAGCCACCGGGCGAGCGCCGCGGTGTCCCGGCGGGTGTCGTCGTCGGGGATGACCAGGGTGTTGCCGTGCAGCAGCGCCGAGAGCGTCTCCTGCGTCGCGACGTCGAAGCCCACCGCGGTGAACTGCGCGGTGCGCCGGCCGAAGCCCCCCGGCAGCGTGTCGCCGTGCCACGCCAGCAGATTGATCAGCGCGCCGGCGGGCATCACCACGCCCTTGGGCACGCCGGTCGATCCCGACGTGTAGAGGACGTAGACCGGGTGCGACGGCAGCAGCGGCGTGCGCCGGTCGGTGTCACGCGGGTCGTGGTCCGGCCGTGCGGCGAGCACCCCGGCCGCGTCCGGGCCGTCCAGCACGAGCCGCCCGGCCCCCGGAACCGCCGGCAGCCGTCCGGCGACCGCCTCGTGGGTGAGCACATATGCCGGCCGGGCGCTCTCCAGCATCCGGGCGATCCGCTCGTCCGGGTGCTCCGGGTCCACCGGCAGGTACGCCGCGCCCGCCTTCAGGACGGCGAGGATGCCCGTCACCAGGTCCGCGGAGCGCGGCAGCGCCAGCGCCACCACGTCCTCGGGTCCGACGCCCTGCGCCAGCAAGTGGTGCGCCAGCCGGTTGGCCCGGGCGTTCAGTGCGGCGTACGACAGCACCGTCCCCGCGTACTCCACGGCCGGGGCCCGCGGCGTGCGGGCCACCTGCTCCTGGAACAGTTCCGGCAGCGTCGTCGGCGGCAGCTCGCGCGCCGTGTCGTTCACACCGGTCAGCAGGTGCGTGCGCTCGGCCGGGGAGAGGATCTCCAGCTCGCCGAGTCGCCGGGTGGCGTCCTCGACCACCGCGCGCAGCAGGCGCTCCAGCCGCTCGGCCAGCGCCTCGGCGGTCGGCCGGTCGAAGAGGTCGGTCGCGAACTCCAGCGCGCCCACGAGGCCCGCGGCGGAGCCGTCCTCGGTGTGCCGCTCCCCGATGTGGAAGGTGAGGTCGAACTTGGCGGCGAAGGCGCGGAACGGCCCGTCGGCCACCTTCAGCCCGCGCATCGCGAACTCGCCCTCGGTGGTGTTCGCCAGCACGAGCATCACCTGGAACAGCGGGTGGTGTGCCAGGGAGCGGGTGGGGTTGACGAGTTCCACGAGCCGTTCGAAGGGCACGTCCTGGTGCGCGTAGGCCGCGAGGTCCGTCTCCCGTACGCGGTCCAGCAGTTCGGCGAAGGTCGGGTCGCCGGAGGTGTCGGTGCGCAGCACCAGGGTGTTGACGAAGAAGCCGACCAGGTCGTCGAGGGAGCTGTCGGCGCGGCCGGCGGTCGGCGAGCCGATGGGGATGTCGGTGCCCGCGCCGAGCCGGGTCAGCAGGGCGGCGAGCGCCGCCTGGAGCACCATGAAGACACTCACCTGGTGCTCCCGGGCGAGCCGGGCCACACCGGCGTGCAGGTCCGCGTCCCAGAAGAAGTCGACGTCCTCCCCGTGGTGACCGGCGACGGCGGGCCGCGGGCGGTCGGTGGGCAGCTCCAGCCGGTCCAGCAGACCGGCCAGCCGCCGCTTCCAGTACTCCGCCTGGCGGCTGATCACGCTCTCCGGGTCGCTCTCGTCGCCGAGCACCTCGCGCTGCCACAGCGTGTAGTCGATGTACTGCACCGGCAGCGGCTCCCACCGGGGCGCGGTGCCCTCGCAGCGCGCCGCGTACGCCACCGACAGGTCCAGGGTGAGCGGGTCCATCGACCAGCCGTCGCTGGCTATGTGGTGGGCCAGCAGCACCAGGACGTGCTGCTCGGGGCCGGTGCGCAGGAGCCGGGCCCGCACCGGCAGCTCCCGCGTCAGGTCGAAGGCGTACCGCGCGGTCTCGGCGACCAGCGCCGCCACCTCGTCGGGGGCCGCCTCGGTCACCTCGACGACGGGCCGCGCGTCCGCGCCCTCCAGTACCCGCTGGTACGGCGTGCCGTCCGCCTCCGGGAAGACGGTGCGCAGGCTCTCGTGGCGCGCCGCCACGTCCGCCAGCGCGTCGCGCAGTGCCCCGACGTCCAGCGCGCCGGAGAGCGTCAGCACCATCGGCACGTTGTAGGTGGGGCTCGGCCCCTCCAACTGGTGCAGGAACCACAGGCGGCGCTGGGCGTAGGACAGCGGGACCCGCTCGGTGCGTGGCCGCGGGGCCAGGGCCGCGCGGGCCTCGCCCGCCGAGTTCAGCCGGGCCGCGATCCCGGCGACGGTCGGTGCCTCGAACAGGTCGCGGACGGCCAGTTCGGCACCGAACGCGTCGCGGATCCGGCTCAGCAGCCGCACCGCCGACAGCGAGTGCCCGCCCAGGTCGAAGAAGTTGTCGTCGGTCCCGAGCGTGGTCAGCCCCAGCGTCCGGGCGAAGAGACCGCACAGGATCTCCTCCTGCGGCGTGCGGGAGCGGCGCCGCACCGGGGTACGTGCCGCCCCGGCCTCCTCGGCGTCCTTCTCCGCCGCCGCGGCCATCGGCCGCAGCCGGCCGTCGGCCGTCCAGCGGGCGCACACGCCGGTCGGGAACACGCGCGCCGGTGCCGCGGCGAACGGATCGGGCGCGCCGTCCTCCGGCGCCTGCCCGTACAGCGTCACACCGGACAGGTCGGCGGCCTCGGGGACGGTGACGACGAGCCGCCCCGGCACTCCGGCCGGCACCGGACGGCCCTCCGCGTCCAGGACGTACACGCCCGCCCCCGCCGGCAGCGCCTCGCCGCCGGGCAGCTCCCGCACGCCGAAGGCGCGGCGGCCGAGCAGGTCGTCGCGCTCGGGCCCGGACACGAGGTCCAGTTCACCGACCGGCCGGGCGGCGTCCGCCACCGCTTGCCGCAGCAGCCGTTCCAGGCCCAGTGCGAGCGCCTCGGCCGTCTCCCGGTCGAAGAGGTCGGTCGCGAAGTCCAGCAGTCCCCGCATTCCGGCCGGCCGGCCGTCGGCGGTGGCGGTCTCCTCCAGCGCGAATTCCAGGTCGAACTTGGAGGTCTGGGACCCGATCTGCTCCAACTCGCCGTCGATGCCGGCGAAGTCCACCTCGGCGGGCGACGCCTCGAAGCTCAGCATCACCTGGAAGAGGGGGTGGTACGCCAGCGACCGGGTGGGGTTGACGAGCTCCACCAGCCGCTCGAAGGGAAGGTCCTGGTGGGCGTAGGCGGCGAGGTCGGTCTCCCGTACGCGGTCCAGGAGTTCGGCGAAGGTGGGGTCGCCGGAGGTGTCGGTCCGCAGCACCAGCGTGTTGACGAAGAACCCGACGAGGTCGTCGACGGCGTCGTCGGTACGGCCCGCGGCCGGCGAGCCGATGGGGATGTCGGTGCCCGCGCCGAGCCGGGTCAGCAGGACGGCGAGCGCCGCCTGGACGACCATGAACACACTCGCCTGCCGCTCCCGCGCCAGGCGGGCGATACCGGCGTGCAGGTCCGCGTCCCAGGCGAGCGGGACGCTGTCGCCCCGGTAACCGGCCTCGGCGGGGCGCGGCCGGTCGGTGGGCAGTTCCAGCACGTCGGGCAGGCCCGCCAGCTGCTCCCGCCAGTAGCCGGCCTGGGCGGCGAGCGGGCTGTGCGGATCGCTCTCCTCGCCGAGGACCTGTCGCTGCCACAGGGTGTAGTCGGCGTACTGCACCGGCAGCGGCGCCCACGTCGGCTCCCCGCCCGCGCGCCGCGCGGCATAGGCCGTGGACAGGTCGCGCACCAGCGGCCCCATCGACCACCCGTCACTGGCGATGTGGTGCGCCAGCAGCAGCAGGACGTGCTCGTCCGGCGCCGTCTCGAAGAGCCAGCCGCGCAGCGGCAGTTCCGTCGTCAGGTCGAAGACGTACCCGGCGGCCTGCCGCACCGCCTCGGCCAGTTCTCCGGCGGCGACCCGGACCACCTCCACCGGCGGCCGGGCCTCGGCGCCCTCCAGCACCTGCTGGCAGGGCGTGCCGCCGGTCTCCGGGAAGACCGTCCGCAGCGACTCGTGCCGGTCCGCCAGGTCGGCCACCGCCGCCCGCAGCGCCCCGATGTCCAGCGGTCCGCTCAGCCGCAGCCGCATCGGCACGTTGTACGTCGCGCTCGGCCCCTCCAGCTGGTGCAGGAACCACAGGCGGTGCTGGGCGGACGACAGCGGCACCCGCCGCGGCCGCTCCATCGGCACCAGGGGCGCGACCGGTGTCCCGTCCCGGTCCGCCAGCCGCGCGGCGAGCCGCGCCACCGTCGGCGCCTCGAACAGGTCCCGGACGGACAGCTCCACGTCGAACGCGGCGCGGGTCCGGCTGATCAGGCGCATCGCCAGCAGCGAATGCCCGCCCAGGTCGAAGAAGTTGTCGTCCGTCCCGACGCGTTCGAGGCCCAGCGTCCCGGCGAAGATCCCGCACAGGATCTCCTCCCGCGCCGTGCGCGGCCCCCGGCCGCCCGCGGCCGCCGTGAACTCCGGGGCGGGCAGCGCGGCGGTGTCGACCTTGCCGTTGGGCGTCAGCGGCAGCGCGTCGAGCAGGACGCATGCCGAGGGCACCAGGTACTCCGGCAGGGACTCCGCCAGCCGGGCCCGCAGTCCGGCCGGGTCCGCGTCGTGCCCCGCACGCGCGACGACATGGGCGACGATCCGTCGGTCGCCGGGCCGGTCCTCGCGGACGGTGACCACCGCCTGGGCGACGCCCGGCAGACCCGCCAGCGCGTTCTCGATCTCACCCAGCTCGACGCGGAAGCCCCGGACCTTGACCTGGTTGTCGGCGCGCCCGGCGAACTCCAGCTGCCCGTCGGGGCGCCGGACGGCGAGGTCCCCGGTGCGGTACATCCGTGCCCCGGGCGCCCCGAACGGATTGGCCACGAAGGCGGACGCGGTGGCCCCGGGCCGGCCCAGATAGCCCCGGGCCAGCCGCGGCCCGGCGGCGTACAGCTCGCCGGGCACCCCCACCGGCACCGGACGCAGTCGCTCGTCGAGGACGTACACCTGGGTGTTCCAGCCCGGCCGGCCGATCGGCGGCGTCCCGTTCCCGGAGAGCCGTTCGCTGGCCGTGACCCACACCGTGGCCTCGGTCGGGCCGTACGCGTTGTGGACGGCACGGCCGGCCGACCACCGGTCGACCACCTCGCCGGTGATCGCGTCACCGCCGGTGAGCAGCGTGCGCAGCGCGGGCAGCGGCCGTACCGGCATGCTCGTCAGGGCCGCGGGGGTCACCAGCGTATGGCTGATCCGCAGCTCCGCCAGCGTCTCGGCGAGCGCTTCCCCCGCGAGCGGGCCGGGGGGCGGCACCACCAGGCAGCCGCCGGAGCCGAACGCCGTCCACATCTCCAGCACCGACGCGTCGAAGCTGGGCGAGGCCAGTTGCAGCACCCGGCTGTCGTCCGCCGCCCGCCAGCGGTCGGCCATGTCGGCGGCGAAGGAGGCCATACCGGTGTGCTGCACCACGACGCCCTTGGGGTGGCCGGTGGACCCCGACGTGTAGATGACGTAGGCGGGGTGGTCGGGGCGCAGCGGGGCGCGGCGGTCGGTGTCGGACGGGTTCCGCGCCGGGCGCCGGGCCGGGTCGTGATACGTCACCACGGGCGGCCCGGCCTCCGGCAGGCGCCCGGCCGTGTCCCGGTCGGCGAGCACCAGCACCGGCCCGGCGTCCCGCAGCATGTAGCGGATGCGGTCGGCGGGGTAGTCCGGGTCGACGGGCAGGTAGGCGGCGCCCGCCTTGAGGACCGCGAGGATCGCGACGACCAGGTCCAGGGAGCGCGGCAGCGCGAGGGCCACCACGCGCTCGGGACCGGTGCCCCGGGCGATGAGGTCGTGCGCCAGCCGGTTCGCCCGGGCGTTCAGTTCCCGGTACGCCAGGGCCGTCCCGCCCTGCTCGGCGGCCGGCGCGTCCGGGGTCCGCGCCACCTGTGCCTGGAAGAGGTCCGGGAGGGTCGCCGGGGCGATGGCGCGGGCGGTGTCGTTCCAGCCGGTGAGCAGCTGGTCCCGCTCGGCGGGAGAGAGGATGGCCAGGGAGCCGATGGGCCGGGAGGGGTCCGCGGCCACGGCACGCAGCAGCCGCTCCAGCCGGGCGGCCAGTGCCTCGACCGTCGCCCGGTCGAAGAGGTCCGTCGCGTACTCCACCGTCCCGCGCATCCCGGCCGGCCGGCCCTGCGCGCCGTACTCCTCGGTCACCTCGAAGGCCAGGTCGAACTTGGCCGACGTGACGGCCAGCGGGCGCCTGCGCACGGCCACCCCGGGCAGGTCGAGCGCGGTGTCGTCGTTCTGGAACGCCAGCATGACCTGGAAGAGGGGATGGTACGCCAGCGACCGGGTGGGGTTGACGAGTTCCACCAGCCGCTCGAAGGGGAGGTCCTGGTGGGCGTAGGCGGCGAGGTCGGTCTCGCGTACCCGGTCGATGAGTTCGGCGAAGGTGGGGTCGCCGGAGGTGTCGGTGCGCAGCACCAGCGTGTTGACGAAGAAGCCGACCAGGTCGTCGAGCGCTTCATCGCCACGGCCGGCGATGACCGAGCCGATGGGGATGTCGGTACCGGCGCCGAGCCGGGTCAGCAGGGCGGCGAGCGCGGCCTGGACGACCATGAACACGCTGGCCTGGTGCTCCCGCGCCAGCCGTACCAGGTCCTGGTGCAGCTCCGCGTCCCAGGACAGCTCGACCACGTCGCCCCGGTGTCCGGCGACCGCGGGACGCGGCCGGTCGGTGGGCAGTTCCAGCTGTTCCGGCAGCCCCGCCAGGGTCTTCGTCCAGTAGGCGACCTGGGCGGCCAGCACGCTCTGCGGGTCGTGCTCGTCGCCGAGGACCTGCCGCTGCCACAGGGTGTAGTCGGCGTACTGCACGGGCAGCGGCGCCCACGCCGGCTCCTCGCCGCGGTGCCGGGCCGCGTACGCCGCCGACAGATCTCCGATCAGCGGGTCCATCGACCAGCCGTCACCGGCGATGTGGTGCACCAGCAACAGCAGCACCCGCTCGTCGGGCTCCGTCTCGAACAGCCACGCCCGCAGCGGCAGTTCCGCCGTCAGGTCGAACCGGTGCCGAGCCGCCCCGGCCAGCTCCTCCGGCAGCCTCCCGGGATCCGTCGGCACGACCTCCAGGACGGGCCGGGCGGCCGGACCGTCCAGCACCCGCTGGTACGGAGTGCCGTCCTCCCGGGGAAAGACGGTCCGCAGGCTCTCGTGGCGCTCCGCCACGTCCGCCAGCGCCGCCCGCAGCGCGCCGATGTCCAGGGGGCCGGTCAGCCGCAGGGCCACCGGCAGGTTGTAGGCCGCCCGCGCGTCGCCCAGCTGGTCCAGGAACCACATGCGGGTCTGCGCGAACGACAGCGGGACGCGCGCGGGACGCGCCATCGGCACCAGCGCCGCCCGCGCGCCGGCCGCCCCCGCCAGCCGGCCCGCCAGCCGGGCCGGCGTCGGTGCCTCGAACAGGTCCCGGATACCCAGTTCGGCGTGGAACGTGGCCCTGATGCGGCTGGTCAGCCGTGTCGCGAGCAACGAGTGGCCGCCCAGCTCGAAGAAGCTGTCGTCGATGCCGACCTGCTCCACGCCCAGGATCTCGGCGAAGAGCGCGCACACGATCTCCTCGCGGTCGTCGCGGGGCCGGCGCCCGGCGGCCGTGAGGGTGGCCTCCGGCGCCGGGAGCGCCCTGCGGTCGACCTTCCCGTTCGGATTGAGCGGGAAGGAGTCCAGCTGTACGAAGGCGGACGGCACCATGTACGGGGGCAGCGCCCGGGCCGCCCGGTCGCGCAGTCCGGCCACGTCGAGCCGCTCGCCGTCGCGCACCGGCACCGCATAGGCGGTGATCCGCTGGTCCCCGGGGCGGTCCTCCCGCACGACGGCGACCGTCTGGGCGACTCCGGGATGACCGCCGAGCACGGACTCGATCTCGCCGAGCTCGATGCGGTAGCCGCGCACCTTGACCTGGAAGTCGGTCCGGCCGAGGTACGCCAGCTGTCCGTCCTGCCGCCATGTCACCAGGTCCCCGGTGCGGTACAGCCGCTCGCCCGGGGCACCGTACGGGTGGGCGACGAACCGTCCGGCGGTCAGGCCCGGACGGCCCAGATAGCCGCGCGCCATGCCCTTTCCGGCGATGTACAGCTCACCCGGCACGCCCACCGGGACCGGCCGCAGGGCGTCGTCCAGGACGTACATCCGCATGTTGCCGATCGGCCGGCCGATGGGGGCCGCGCCCTCGCCGGTGACGTCCGCGAGGGTCGACCAGACGGTGGTCTCCGTCGGGCCGTACAGATTGGTGACGCCCGCGGCCAGCTCCACCATCCGCCGGGACAGGGCGGGCGGTACCGCCTCCGCGCCGACGAGGATCCGCAACCCCTTCAGCGCCTCGGGGAACTGGGCCACCAGGCCCTGCCACAGCGAGGGGGTGGCCTGCATGAACGTCGCGCCGGAGGAGGACAGGAGCGCGGCCAGACGAGGGGTGTCACGCACCTCCTCGGAGGTGGCGAGGTGGACGGACGCCCCGGAGAGCAGCGGAAGGTAGAAGTCCAGCCCCGCGATGTCGAACGCCACGGTCGCGACGGCGAGGAACCGGTCCGAGGGCCGGGGCCGGAACGTCTCGCGCATCGCGGCGAGGAAGTTGACCAGGTTCTCCCCCGTGATCACCACGCCCTTGGGGCGGCCGGTGGATCCGGAGGTGAACAAGGCGTACACCGGGGACGCCGGGGACCAGCCGGCCGGCCGCTCGTCCGCGCCGAGGTTCCCGGCCGGCAGCTCCGCGAGCGCGGCACGGGTGTCCGGGTCGTCGATGGCGATCAACCGGGCGTCGGTCGGCGGCAGTTGCCGCTTCAGGGCACGGGTGGTGAGCACGCACGAGGGGGCCGCGTCGGCGAAAACCGAACCGATCCGGTCGGCGGGGTGCTCCGGATCGACGGGCAGGTAGGCGGCGCCCGTCTTGACCACCGCCAGCAGGGCGGCGGGCAGATCGACGGTACGGGGAAGGGCGACCGCGACATAGCGCTCGGGCGCGGCGCCGTGCCGGATCAGCAGGCGGGCCAGCGCGTTCGCCCGGGCGTTGAGTTCCGCGTAACCGAGGAGGTCGTCCCCGCAGCGCACCGCGTCCGCGCCGGGCGTCAGCGCGGCCTGCGCCTCGAACTGCTCCCGCAGGTTCGCCGTGGGCACCTCGGAAGCGGTCGCGTTCCACTCGTCCGGCACCGGCCGGGGCGGCGCCGTGCCGGCGCCGGGCTGCCCCTCATCCGGAAGGTCCGAACCGTGCATCGATGCTCCCACCATGCCGTCGACTCCTTGTGCGGTCCCGTGTCGAGGCCATGGGTGTTACGGAAAAGAGAATGGGCCTCGCGATTTCTGCGCCGGCGAACACACGAAAGGAACCCGTGAAGTCACGGGTCCCAGTTCACCAGCCGGTCGGAAAGGTAGGCGGTCCAGCTTTCGTCTTGTTATCGCGGCCGCTTCGCGGCCGGAAAGCCCGCGCCGCCGCCCGCACCGGGCGCGACCGGGCACGGCCGGCGGCCGGGAAACCCGGCGGCGTCGATAGTCCAGCGATAAACGCCTCTTCTAGCGTATTCGCCGCCGGGCGGAAGGCGGCGCGCCCGCGCGGGCCGACGCCTGCGCGCGGTGCCGTACGGGCCCCGCTCTCGGCGCCCGGCCATTCTCCGCCCCACCGCCGCACCGCGCCCAGACCACATGCCATCAGTAATTCCAGTCCACTTGGGGGAGCCGAAGAAATGGCCTGGCATGCCTTGATCCATGTGTCCCGGGAATCCGACGAGCCGCTCACCGCCCAGATCGAGGGCACGATAAGAGAAGAGATTTCCTCCGGAGTGCTGCGTCCCGGCACCCGGCTGCCGTCCAGCCGGCAGCTCGCCGCGGACATCGCCGTCTCCCGGAGCGTCGTCGTCGAAGCGTACGGCCGGCTCATCGCCGAGGGCTACCTGGAGGCCGTCCAGGGCTCCGGCACCCGCATCGCCGCGCACCTGGCGCCCGCCCCCGCCCTGCCGACCCTGCTCGACGACGGGCTGGTGCCCCCGGCCCGCTGGGACCTGCGCACCGGCACCGCGCACCTGTCCGGCTTCCCGCACCGTGAATGGCTCGCCTCCTACCAGCACGCCGTCCGGTCCGCCGCCCCCTGCGCCATGGACTACCCGCCGCTCTCCGGGACGCCTGCGCTGCGGGAGGAACTGGCGCGTTATCTGGGCAGGGCCCGCGGGGTGCTCACCACCCCGGGACAGGTCATGGTCGTCTCCGGCTTCGCCCATGCGCTCGGCCTGCTGTGCGCCGTACTGGACGAGCAGGGCATCGACCGGCTCGCCATGGAGGACCCCTGCCACCACCGGCAGCGGCAGTTCGTCCGGGAGGTGGGGCTGCGGCCCGTCCCCGTCCCCGTGGACGCCGAAGGCATCGACGTCGAGGCGCTGGCCAGAACGGGCGCGCGCGCCGTACTGCTCACCCCCGCCCACCAGTTCCCCACCGGCGCCACCCTCTCCGCGCCCCGGCGGGAGGCGCTGGTGCGCTGGGCCCGCGACCACGATGCCTGGATCATCGAGGACGACTACGACGGCGACCTGTGGCTGGAGCACGGAACCCGCCCGCCGGCGTTGCAACGCCTCGCCCCCGAACGCGTCGTCTACGGGGGCACCGCCAGCAAGTCCCTCGCGCCCGGCCTTCGCTTCGGCTGGCTCGCCCTGCCCGCCCGGCTGCTGGCGCCCATGGAACGGCTGCGCTCCCACCGCGACCTGGGCTCCGACGCCCTCACCCAGCTCGCCTTCGCGGAGTTCCTGAACGCCGGCCACTTCGACCGCCACCTGCGCCGTCAGCGCGCCCGCTACCGCGTCCGCAGGGAAACCCTGGAACGGTCCGTGCGCCGCTTCCTGCCCGGTGCGCACACCGTCGGCTCGGCCGTCGGGCTGCACACCTACCTGCGGCTGCCGCTCCGTACGGACGAGTCCGCGCTCGTCGCGCGGGCGATGCACCGCTCGGTGCTGGTGCGCGGCGGCCGCCGCTACCACGCCCGGCCCGACCAGGCCGCCCCCGCCCTCGTGGTGGGCTACACCGCGGTGCCCCGCACCGGCATCGCGGAGGCGCTGCGGGAGCTGGGGGCGGCGTATACGGAGCTGTACACGGCGGGCCGGGCCAGCAGCTTGGCGTGACGTGCCGTGGGGAACGCGCGAACCGTATCGCTTCACCTGACGTGCCGCGGCGAAACGCGGAACCGTATCGCTTCGCCTGACGTGCCGCGGCGAAACGCGGGAACCGGACCGCCCCCGCGCGCCTACCGGAGCAAATCGAACGGATCCGTTCCCCCACCTGGGGGTTACCCAAGGGGGGCGGACGGGAACCGCGCCAGGGCAGGGCGGGAACCGCGCCAGCGCGTGAGCGGGAACCACACCAAAGCGTGGGGGAGGGAACCACACCAAAGCGTGGGTGGGAACCCCGCCCTCCCCACCCTCCCGCCCCCTCCCCCAGCAAGCCCCCCGGCTCCCGCGCGCGCCGCGTCCGACCACCCCCTAACAGCGCCCCGACGAGGATTTCGCCGGTCCCGGGAGAGCTGATAGTCCAGCGATAAGGGCCCCTTCTAGCGTCACTTCCACCAGGTGGGATCACTCGGTGATCCTGCGATCCGACAGATGTCCGGTGTGGGGTGCAGACTCGTGAGGGACAGCGCAGGCGGCGGTCAGGCCGGCGACGGTACGGCGGAGCAGGGCCTCCCCGTACTGCCCCCGGAGGTCGCGGCCGGAATCGACCGGCTCGCCGGGGAGTCCGCCGTCGACAGCCGGTCGGTGTGGCTCGCGGCGCAGGCCAAGGTGGCCGCCGCGGTCACCGGGTTCCAGGAATGGCGGGTCGGCGGGGGCACCTGGCGCGACCTGATCGCCTGGGCCGCCACCGAACAGGGCCGCGAGCAGGCCCGTGCCGCGTGGCGGGCCGCCCAGGCCCAGGAGTACGTCGGTGCCGACCGCGTCGCCGCGTACCTGGAGCGCGCCCTGCACCGGATGACCACGGCCCCGAACGCCCCGCACCACCTCGACAGCCTGCTGTCGGCGGCCGAACTCGACCAGCTGCTCCTGGGGTTCGCGGGGCCGGTCAGGGAGCTTCCCGACCGCCGGTGCCACGAGCTCTTCGAGGAGCGGGTGCGCCGCCACCCCGACGCCGTCGCCGCGGTCCAGGGCGACCGCAGCTGGACCTACGCGGAACTCAACCGGCGCGCCAACATCCTCGCCCGGTCCCTGCACGAGCAGGGCCTGCGCCCCGAGGACATCGTGGCCGTGGTCTGCGAACGCACCCTTGAGTGGCTCGCCGCGGTGCTCGCCGTCTTCAAGGCGGGCGGCTGCTACCTGCCGCTGGAGCCCCGGTTCCCGGCCGAGCGGATCGCCACCGTCCTGGCGCGGAGCGAAGCCCGCTGGGTGCTCGCCGAACGCGGCGTCCCCCACCTGGAGGAAGCGCTCACCGGACGGGAGGGCATCCGTACCGCCGTCATCGACGAGGTGCTGGCGCGGGGCGGGCCGGACGACGACCTCGGACTGCCGGTCGCCGCCGACCAGCTCGCCTACATCTACTTCACCTCCGGCTCCACCGGCGAGCCCAAGGGCGCCATGTGCGAGCACAACGGCTTCCTGAACCACGTGCTGGCCAAGATCGAGGACCTGGGCATCGAGGAGGGGTACGTCGTCGCGCAGACCGCCCCCCAGTGCTTCGACATCTCCCTGTGGCAGCTGGTGTCCGCCCTGCTCGTCGGCGGCCGCACGCACATCGTCGAGCAGGAGGCGGTCCTCGATGTCCGCCGCTTCATCGACACCCTGGCCGACGGCGGTGTGCAGGTGGCCCAACTGGTGCCCTCCTATTTGGAGGTGGTGCTGTCCGCCCTGGAGGAGGAGCCCCGCGCGCTGCCCCGGCTGCGCTGTGTCTCCGTCACCGGCGAGGCGCTGAAGAAGGAGCTGGCCGAGCGCTGGTTCGCGGCCTTCCCCGAGGTGCTGCTGGCCAACGCGTACGGCCTCACCGAGACGTCCGACGACACCAATCACGAGGTCATGGACCGGGTGCCCGACACGCGCTCGGTCCCGCTGGGCAAGGCCGTACGCAATGTCCGGGTGTACGTGGTCGACGAGTGGCTGTCGCCGGTCCCGCTGGGCGTACCCGGGGAGATCGTCTTCTCCGGTGTCTGCGTCGGCCGCGGCTACGTCAACGACGAGGCCCGTACCAAGGCGGCCTTCGGCCAGGACCCGTACCGGCCCGGGGAGCGGCTGTACCGCTCCGGTGACTTCGGCCGCTGGCTGCCCGGCGGCACCCTGGAATTCCTCGGCCGCCGCGATTCCCAGGTGAAGATCAACGGGTTCCGCATCGAGATCGGCGAGATCGAGAACCGGCTGCTCCAGGTACCCGGCGTCCGTGACGGCGCGGTGGTCGTCACCGGAAGCCCCGAACGGCGCGCTCTCGTCGGCTACTACACCACGACCGGGCCGCTGGCGACCGAGGACGTGCGCCGGGCGCTGGCCGCCGCGCTGCCCGCCTACATGGTCCCCAGGCACCTCCACCACCGCGCCGAACTGCCCCTCACCGACAACGGCAAGACCGACCGCAAAGCGCTGGCCCGCATGGCGGAGGAGGCCGTACGCCAGGCCGGCGGGGACGCCTCCGGCCCACCGGCGACCGCCACCGAACGCCGCGTCGCGGCCATCTGGGCCGAGCTGCTCGACATCCCGTCGGAACGCATCGGCCGCGACACGCACTTCACCGAGCTCGGCGGCACCTCGCTGACCGCGATCCGCCTCGCCGTCGCCCTGGACCGGGTGGTGACGGTCGAAGACCTCGCCGACACCCCGACCGTCGCCGAGGTCGCCGCATTGGTCGACCGCAAGGCCGGGGAGAACGGTGAGGCTGGGGAGCGCGGTGAGACCGGCGAGGTCCCCGGTACCGAGCAGGCGGTTCAGCAGGCCTCTCAGGAGGCGGCTCCCGTACCGGTCACGGGCCCCGCCGCCGACGGCCCCCGGCCCGTCCGGTCCGACAGCGGCCTCGCCGTGCTGACGGCGGCCTCCGGCGAGGGGGCGGCGGCCGGCGCCGTCTGGGCCGAGCGGCACCGGACCGCCGTACACGCCGCCGTCGCCGAACACGGCGCCGTCCTGCTGCGCGGCCTCGGCGTGGCCACACCGGCCGACGTGGCCGCCGTAGCCGCCGCCCTGGGCATCGAGGCGATGACCGAACGGGAGCGGTTCGCGCCCCGCGCGGACCACGGTGACGGCGTGTACGGGTCCTCCGAGTGGCCCGCCGCCGAACCGATGTGCATGCACCACGAACTGAGCTACGCCACCGAGGTCCCCGGTCTGCTCCTCTTCGGCTGCCTCACCGCACCCGCGAGCGGCGGCCGCACCGGGGTGGCCGACTCCCAGGCGGTGATGCGCGCCCTCCCGGCCGGTCTGGTCGACCGCTTCACCCGCGACGGCTGGCTGCTCACCCGCATGTACCACGACATCGGCGTCTCCTGGACGGAGGCGTTCGGCACCGGCGACCGCGCGGAGGTCGACGCGTACTGCGCCGCGGCCGCCCTGGAACACACCTGGCTGCCGGGCGACAGGCTGCGCACCCGGCAGCGCCGGGCCGCGGTCGTCCACCACCCGCGGACCGGCGCCCCGGTGTGGTTCAACCAGGCGGCGTTCCTCAACGAGCGGACGCTCGACCCGGTCGTCCGCGACTACCTCGTCGACGTGTACGGCCCGGAGGGCCTGCCCTTCAACACCGCGTACGGCGACGGCACCCCGATCGACACCGAAACCGTCGAGACGCTCAACGCCGCCTACCGCGACGCGACCGTGAGCGAGCCCTGGCAGGACGGTGACGTCCTGCTGGTCGACAACCTCCGCATGGCCCACAGCCGCGACCCCTACCAGGGTGCCCGCGACGTCGTGGTGGTCCTCGGCGACCCGGTCCGGCTGCCCGGCCATGTTCTTTCCTGACCCCTCACCAGTGGAGCCCTCGATGCCCCCTTCCACCACAGCGCCCAGCTTCGCCGTGATATCCGGCGGCCAGGTGCACCGCGCCCTCGAAGGCAGGCACCGCGAGGTCGTCGGGATCGTCGAGGCGGCCTACCGCGTCCACGGTGCCGGCGACACCGTCAACCCGCCCTCGTACTTCCTGCGCTTCGCCGACCGCCCCTCGTCCCGGATCATCGCGCTCCCGGCGTCGGTCGGCGGCGACACCCGGGTCGACGGGATCAAATGGATCTCCAGCTTCCCCGAGAACGTGGCCGCGGGCCTCCCCCGCGCCTCCGCCGTCCTCATCCTCAACGACCACGACACCGGCTACCCGCTGGCCTGCCTGGAGAGCTCCATCATCAGCGCCACCCGCACGGCCGCCTCGGCCGCGCTCGCCGCCGACCGGCTCAGCCGGGGGCGCGAACGGCCCCGGCGCATCGGCTTCTTCGGCGTCGGCCTGATCGCCCGCTACATCCACGACTACCTGGCGGCCACCGGCTGGACCTTCGACGAAGCGGGCGTTCACGACCTGTCCGCCGAGCACGCGGGCGGCTTCGCCGACTACCTGGGGCGGGCGACCGGCGAGGGCACCGCCATCACCGTGCACGAGCGCGCCGAGGACCTGGTCCGAAGCAGTGACCTGCTGGTCTTCGCGACCACCTCGGGAGCCCCGCACGTCAGCGACCCCGCCTGGTTCGCCCACCACCCCCTCGTCCTGCACATCTCGCTGCGCGATCTGTCCCCCGAGGTGGTCCTCGCGTCGGCCAACGTCGTCGACGACGTGGAGCACTGCCTCAAGGCGGGCACCTCGCTGCACCTGACCGAACAGGCCGTGGGGCACCGCGACTTCGTCGACGGCACCCTCGACGACGTGCTCACCGGCCGCCTCACCCCGCCCACCGACCGACCGGTGATCTTCTCCCCGTTCGGACTCGGTGTGCTCGACCTCGCGGTCGGCAAGCACGTCTACGACACCGTGCGCGCCGCCGGAGACCTACCCATCGTCGAGGACTTCTTCCATGAACTGCGCCGCTACGGATGACGGGCCCACGCCCCTGGACCACGCGCCCACGCGGGAGGTGCCGTGCCGGTAATCTCGGCCCCGCAGGACTACAACGAGGACGACCTCTACGTGGACCTGCGGTCCTCCCTGGGGCTGCCCCTCTACCTCAAGTGTGAAGGGTTCAACTTCTCCGGCTCCATCAAGCAGAAGGCCGCCCTGGAGATGATCGAGGCGGCGGAGAAGGCGGGCCGGCTCACCGACGGGTCGGTGATCGTGGAGTCGTCCTCCGGCAACCTGGGGGTCGCGCTCAGCACGATCGCGGCGAGCAAGGGCTACCGCTTCGTGTGCGTCACCGACTCCCGCTGCAACGCGGCCACGCGGCAGCTGATGGAGGCGCTCGGCGCCGAGGTGCACACGGTCAGCGAACCCGACCCGGAAGGCGGTCTCCTGGCCACCCGGCTCGCCCACGTCCGCGCGCTGTGCGACAGCGACGAGCGCTACGTCTGGCTCAACCAGTACGTCAACGAGGACAACTGGCGGGCGCACCACCGGCTCACCGCGCCGCACATCGCCGAGCGGTTCCCCGCCCTCGATGTGCTCTTCATCGGCGCCGGTACCACCGGAACGCTGATGGGCTGCGCCCGCTGGTACCGGGAACACCGCCCCTCCGTGCGCATCGTCGCCGTGGACAGTGTCGGCTCGGTCACCTTCGGCGGCCCCGCCGCGGCCCGGATGATCCCGGGGCTGGGAGCCGGGGTGCGGCCGCCGCTGTTCGACGAGTCCCTGGTGGACGACGCCGTGCTGGTGCCGGAGGTGGAGACCGTCCGCGCCTGCCACCGCATGGTCGGCCAGGGGTTCCTGTTCGGCGGTTCCACCGGGACCGTCATCGCGGGCGCCACGCGCTGGCTGGCCGCGCACGCCGCCGGCCGCGACGACATCACCGCCGTCGCCATCTCCCCCGACCTGGGCGAGCGCTACCTCGACACGGTCTACCGGGCCGACTGGGTGCGCCGCGTCTACGGGGCGGCACTCGACCTGGACGAGGCCGCGCTCGCCGGACCGGCCTGATCCGCGCCGCCCGCTCCCGTCCGCACCACGCACCACCGAGAACACTGGAGAGACACACCATGACCAACCCGTTCGAGGACCCCGACGGCCGCTACCTGGTCCTGATCAACGACGAGGACCAGTACTCCCTGTGGCCCTCCTTCGCCGAAGTGCCGGGCGGTTGGCGCGTCGCCCAGCAGGAGGCGAGCCACGCGGAGAGCCTCGCCTACATAGAGGAGCACTGGACCGACATGCGTCCGCGCAGTGTCGTCGAGGCGATGGGCTGATCGTGATGACGGTGACAGCTCAGCCCGGTACCCGGCCGCAGACGGTGACGGTGGACGCCGCGGACGCGCAGCAGGTCGAACGCGTCGCGGCGCGCCTCACCGAACCGGCCGGCTGCCTGATCGACAGCCCGGACTGGCTCGCACGGGCCCGGCGGGCCTGGCCCCGGCTCCCCACCGGCCTGGTCAGCGGCCTGCGCGAGTACCGCAGGGACTCCGGCCCCACGGGCACGCTGCTCGTCCGGGGGCTCCCCCTGGGCCAGGTGCCGCCCACCCCCGCCGAGCCCGGCTCGGTGCAGCGCGAGGGCACCGTCGCGGCGGCGGTGCTCGCCATGATCGCCTCCGGTCTGGGCGACCCCGTCGCCTACCGCCCGGAGAAGACCGGCGCGATCGTGCAGGACGTCGTGCCCGTACCCGGACAGGAGGACTACCAGAGCAACGCGGGTTCCGTGCTGCTCACCTTCCACACCGAGAACGCCTTCCACCCCCACCGTCCCGACTTCGTGATGCTGCTCTGCCTGCGGGCCGACCACGAACGGGTGGCGGAGCTGCGTACCGCATGCATCCGTGAGGTGCTGCCGTTGCTCACCGACGAGTCCCGGGAGGCGCTGCTCGCGCCGGAGTTCGTCACCGCGCCGCCGCCCTCGTTCGGTCTGCCCGGTGCCGGCACCACACCGCACGCGGTGCTCACGGGGGCCCCGGAGGACCCGGACATCTGCGTCGACCTGGCGGCCACCGCACCGCAGACGCAGCGCGCCAAGGTGGCGATGCACGAACTGCAGGAGCTGTTCGACCGCACCGCGCAGAGCGTGCGGCTGGTTCCGGGTGAACTGGCCATCGTGGACAACCGCGTGACCGTCCACGGCCGGACGTCCTTCCGTCCCCGCTACGACGGCCAGGACCGCTGGCTCCAGCGCACGTTCGCCGTCACCGACCTGCGCCGCTCCCGCGGCATGCGGGAGGCCGACGGCTACGTGCTGGACTAGGGCCCGGCTGCGGAGCGACACGGTGGGCGCGCTGCCCGAGGACGAGCGCGCCCACCGTGTGTCCTTTCGTGCCGGTCCGGGCGGCGGTACGCATCACCCGGTGCAGCTGGACTCCATCGGCGCGACCAGCAGAGCGGACAGGTCCCGGCTGAGCTCGTCCATCCCGCACCAGGCCGCCTGGTCGATGACGGAGATCAGCGCGAGCCGCTCCGCGGCGAACCATTCGGACGCCGAAGCCGTCAGCTGGTCCAGGACCTCGGAGCCCAGCGTCCGTTGCAGCACCGAGCCGTGGTGCCGTCCCCCGTGGTGGCCCCGCTCCCGCCGCCGGGCGTGCGAGGCGATCGTCAGCCAGGTGCGGAACGCCCTGCCGAGCGCCTCGCGCTGTTCCAGGACGTCGCCCTCCCGGTGGGCGGCTTCGCGCGCGTACAGCCGCGACAGGGTACGGAACCGGTAGCGCGGCCGTCCCGTGGCGTCGAAGCCCATGGTCTGCAGCAGCTGGGCGTCGACCAGTTGCTCCATCAGGCCTTCCGCCACGTCGACGTCCTCGTCCAGCAGGGCCGCGCCGACCCAGCCCGCGAAGTCCGGCGTCTCCAGCAGGCCCAGCCGCTGGTAGAGCTGGGCGGCCCGCGCGGTCAGGGACCGGTAGCTCAGCTCGAAGCTGGAGCGTATCCGCGACCCGCCCGCGCTGAGTTCGTCCAGCCGCTGGTGCTCGTTGGCCAGCCGGGAGACCAGGTAGCCCACCGACCAGTGCGGTTTGGCCGTCAGCTTGGCCGCCGCGATCCGTACGGTGAGCGGCAGGCGGTCGCACAGCTCGACGAGCCGGTCGGCGTCCGCCCTGGCGAACCGGACGCGCTCCTCCCCGATGATCCGCTCCAGCAGGCCGGTGGCCTCCTGCCGGGTCAGCGCGTCGAGGTCGATGCGCAGCGCGCCGTGCCGGACCACCAGCTGTTCCAGCTGGCAGCGGCTGGTGACCACCACGCAGCAGCACGGGCTGCCGGGGATCAGCGCGCGGATCTGGTCGAAGGTGCGGACGTCGTCCAGGACGATCAGCACCTTCCGGTCGGCCATCAGGCTGCGGTAGAGCGCGATCCGCTCGTGCACACCGACCGGGACGTCCGCCTCCGGGACCCCCAGGGACCGGAGGAACCGGCCGAGCACCGCCTCGGACGACACCGGCGGCCGGTTCTCGTCGTGCCCCGACATGTCGGCGTAGAGCAGCCCGTCGGGGAAGCGGCCGGCGACCCGGTGCGACCAGTGCAGGGCCAGCCCGGTCTTGCCCACCCCGGCGCTGCCGGTGATCAGGGCCGCCGGGATCGACCGCTGCCCGTCCCCGCCGTCGACCAGCCCGTCCAGCGCGGCCAGTTGCCGCTCGCGGCCGCTGAAGGCCGGTACGTCGGCGGGCAGTTCGAGGGGCGTCTGACGGTCCTCCGGTATCGCCCGGGCGGCCGTCGCCGGGGGCGCGAGCGACGGGTCGTCGCGGAGGATCGCGTCGTGCAGCCGCTGGAGTTCCGGGCCCGGCTCCAGCCCGAGGTCCTCGATGAAGTGCGCCCAGCCCTCCCGGAACGTCTCCATCGCCTCGGCCCGGCGGCCGGCCCGGTACTGGGCGAGCATCAGGGCGCCGCGCGACCGCTCCCGCAGCGGGTGATCGCGTACGACCGTGACCAGGTCCGGGATCAGTTCCCGGTGGTGGCCCAGCTCCAGCTTGGCCGCGACGTAGGTGTCGTAGGTGGCGAGCCGCAGCTCTTCCAGGCGGGCCGCCTCGTCCTCGACGAGCGTCCCGGCGACGCCCGCGAGGGCCGGCCCCCGCCACAGGGCCAGCGCCTGCTCGTAGGCGTGTGCCGCGTCCGCGACGCAGCCTTCCTCAAGGGCTTCCTGGGCGGCGGCGGTGAACTGCTCGAACTCCACCGCGTCGACGTAGTGGCCGTCCAGGTCGAGCAGATAGCCGGGGTGCGCGGTGACGATGACCTCGCCGTCGCAGCCCTCGGCCTTGAAGCGTTTGCGTAATGCGGCGATGCAGATCGCCACTTGGGTGCGCGCGGTGGCGGGCGGGTGCCCCTTCCACACCGTCTCCATCAATGTTTCAACAGAAACTATTTTTCCGGGGTTTAGCAGGAGAAGTGCCAGAATTGTCCGTTGTCTGGCGCCGCCGATGGCTATAGGGCGGCCATGCATCGCCACCGCAAGCGCACCCAATATTTTGAACTCCAGTCGTGCCCCCATGACGTCCCCCAGTAGCTCGACGGTCGCGTCCTCGCGAACGCGTGTACGCCTCAAGCATGTTACTTGAGTTTCTCAGGATGTGATTGTTAACTATTGAGGTTACGCGGAGTGATCAGTTCCGCTTTTTTTATTTCGGGAGGAGCCCGCACTTTTGGGAATGACCGCAAACCGTCGGAGTTACACCCGTTCATGCGGCAAACGCGCTGGACACAGGCGCACCGGGGCGGCCGGACGCCCATCGCCCACCTGCCGCGCACAACCGCGCGGAAACGCGACTCCGCTCCGCCGCCCCATCCAAAGGCTACGGACGGTCAGTACACCGAAGGCATCGGCCCGCCGATATTCGGCCCGCACTTCGGCCTTAGCAGGACCCGCCGGGCAAAGGCAAAAGAAATCCGCCCGGACCATTCTAGAGAAACGGCTTATCGTCTACCTATTGGCCTTATCAGCCGCTCAGTCGCCGGCCCGCACGAGACCCGTCTCGTACGCGAAGACCACCGCCTGTGTACGGTCCCGCAACCCCAGCTTCACCAGCACGCGGCTGACATGTGTCTTGACCGTCTGCTCGGCTATGACCAGGCGCTCGGCCAGCTCGGAATTGGACAGCCCCTGCGCTATCAGACGGAGCACCTCCGTCTCCCGTTCGGTGAGCCCCGCCACCCGGCCCCGCCGCACCGTGCGCGGCGAGCCGCCCCGGGCGAACTCCTCGATCAGCCGCTTGGTGACGGTGGGGGCGAGCAGCGCCCCGCCCATGGCCACCGTGCGCACCGCTTCGGCGAGCTGCTGCGCCGAGGAGTCCTTCAGCAGGAAGCCGTTCGCGCCGGCCCGCAGCGCCTCGTACACGTACTCGTCCTCGTCGAACGTCGTCAGCATCACGATCTTGACGTGCGGCGAGCTCCGGGTGATCCGGTGGGTCGCCTCCAGACCGTCGAGCACCGGCATCCTGATGTCCATCAGGACCACGTCCGGACCCAGCTCGGCGATCCGGTCGATCGCGTCCTGGCCGTCCACCGCCTCACCGATCACCTCGATGTCCGGCTGGGCGTTCAGCACGATGCCGAAACTCTCCCGGATCAGCTTCTGGTCGTCCGCGATCAGCACCCGGATCGTCATACGTCCTCACTCCTGCTCTCTGGTGGGCAGGGACGCCATCACCTCGAACCAGCCGTCCTCGCGCGGCCCGATCCGTACGGACCCGCCGAGCATGGACGTTCTCTCCCATATGCCCACCACGCCGTGCCCGGTGCCCTTGCGCCGCACCGCACCGGGCGCGGCCGGGCTGTTGGCCACGCGTATCCCGATGTCACCGGGACCGTAGGACAGTTCCACCTCGGCCCGGCAGCCGGGCGAGTGCCGCAGCGCGTTGCTCAGCGCCTCCTGGGTGATCCGGAACACCGACAGCTCCACCCGCTGCGGCACCGGCCGCTGCGTACCGGTGATCACCGTGCCGACGTCCAGCCCCGCCGCCCGTACATTGGCCACCAGCTCATCGATGTTCTCCAGCGTCGGCTGCGGCGCGTACCGGGTGTCCGGCTTGTCGTCCGGGGACCGCAGCATGCCCAGGATCTGCCGGAGTTCGGTGAGCGCGCTCACCGCGTTCTCCCGGATGCTCGCGAAGGAGTCCCTCAGTTCCTGCGGGGGCTCGGCCACCCGGTACGGCGCCGCCTCCGCCTGCGCGGCGACGACGGACATGTGGTGCGCGACGACATCGTGCAGCTCGCGGGCTATGCGGGTGCGCTCCTCCAGCAGTGTCCGCCGGGTCCGTTCGAACTCCGTCAACGCCTCCTGCTCCCGCAGCTCGCGGCGCGCCTGGCTGCGCCCCCGCAGCGTCGCGGCGGCCGCCAGGATGCACGCCTGGAGCACGGTCAGCGGCAGCAGGTCACCGACGAACGACGGCGGCGACAGGACCGCGGTCAGCACCCCGCCGAGCAGCAGGGTCAGCAGCCACTGCGCGAGCGCCACCCCGACCCGCACCCGGCAGCCGACCAGCAGCGTGACCCCCAGGTAGGCGATCAGACCGGGCTCGGGCCACGGCCACGGCACCTCGTCCGGCGCCGCCGTGCCCACGACGGCCACGCCGATCGCGTACGGCAGCGACGCCGCGTACGCCAGCCACCAGGCGATCACCGGGCGGAACAGCGCGAGCACCAGCGGCAGCGCCTGGGCACCGGCGACGAGCGCGGCGGCCCACCACGGCAGCCCCAGCCGGTCCACGACGATGATCGTGCCGGCCGCGGCCAGGTCCGCCGCGACGAACACGGCGCACACCAGCGGAAGCTGCCGCAGGAAACGGTTCCGCGCGCCGCGTAAGGGCAGTGGGGTCCGGCGGGAGATGTCGCACAACTCGCGGCCCACCGCGCGGAGGGCGGCCCCGGGACTCCTCCGCTCACCCAGGTGCGCCCCCGGCCCTGTCGGTACGTTCGGGTGTTCCCGTGTCACTCGCCCATCGTACGAGTCACCAGGGATCTTGCGGTGGGCCCGCTTCCGGTGGACCCACCCCGCCCCACCACGGACGACGCGGGCGGCCGGGCCGGGGCGGCCTCCCCGCGCGCCCCGCGGCGGCGCCCGTGACGCGCAATCCGGAACACCTTTTCCAGGTTCGGTACGCGCACCACCGTGCGACGCCGCATGTCATACCTGAGAGCTACACCGGAAGATAGCTCCTGCGTGTGACGCCCTTTCCGGCCGCGAAATCTAGGTTCGAGACAACCGTACGCACAAGAGGCGGACGGCGGACAAGAGACGCGTGGAGGGGGACGGGACAGTGCGAGCTGCCAGGTGGAGAAGAGGCGGGCTCACGGTGGCCATCGCCGCGGCCATCGTGGGGTCGGTCGCCGCCGGCACCGCGTCCCCCGTTCCCGGCACCCCCGCCCCGCCCCAACTGCCCGCGGTCCAGGCGCGGACGCTCGACGAGCGGTACGCCGCCAACCGCGACTACATCGCGGACGCCGAGCGCGCCGCCCACCGCCTGGGCGACTCCTACAGGGAAAGCCACCTGCGCCAGTTGCACGCTTCCGGGCGGCAGTTCCTCTCCTTCGACGCCCAGGGCGACGGGCAGGCCGTCGAAGTGCTCGGCGACCTCGCCACCGCGGAGCGCATCGTCGTACTCGTCCCGGGCTCGGACACCACCCTCGACACCTTCGACTACCTCGGCTCGCGGCAGGCCTCCCTCAGCGGCGGCGCCCACGCCCTCCACGACGAGATGCGGCGGCTCTCCGACTCCTCCGTCGCCGTGGTCGCCTGGTACGGCTACCAGGCCCCGCGCACCATGAGCCGTGACGTCGCCACCACCGCCCGCGCCGAGGAGGGCGGCCACCGCCTGACCGCCCTGCTCGGGGAGTTGCGGTCCGCCAACGCCCAGGCGCCCGTCACCTTCATGTGCCACTCCTACGGCTCGGTGGTGTGCGGCAGCGCCCTCGGCGGCATGGACACCCGGACGTCCGCCGGGCTGGCCGGGGTCGCCGTCTTCGGCAGTCCCGGCACCGGCCTGCGCTCCACCGCCGACCTGTCCGTCCGCGTCCCCGTGTGGGCGGCCCGCGGCACCCAGGACTGGATCGCCCGGGCGCCGCACGTCAGCGTGAGCGTCTTCGGCACCACCCTCGGCTTCGGCACCGATCCGACCTCGCCGTCCTTCGGCGCCCGCCCCTTCGACGCCGGGAACAGCGGCCACAGCGGCTACTTCGAGCCCGGCAGCCTCGCGCTGCGCAATCTCGCCCTGATCGGCCTCGGCCGTGGACCGGAGGTGTCCGGTGACTGAGTTACGGCTGCGCCCCGCCGAAGAATCCCGGCGGACCCGCGTCACCGAACGGGTCGAGCCCCGCCCGCGCCCGGCCGGCCGGCTGCACCGGGCGGTACTCCGCGTCGACGCGGCGACCCCGCCGGGACGCGACCGGGCGATCGACGTCCTGCGGGCCCTGTCCATCCTCGGCGTCGTGCTCGGGCACTGGCTGGTCAGCGCGATCGTGCTGCACACCGACAACCATCTGCTGGGCGCCAGCCCGCTCCAGAGCATGCCCGCCCTCTCCCCACTGACGTGGGTGCTCCAGCCGCTGGCGGTGTTCTTCTTCGTCGGCGGGCGGGTCGCGGCCCAGGGCTACGCCACCGCCCGCCGGCGCGGCACCCGCTACCGGCCGTGGCTCACCCGGCGCGCCCGCAGGCTGGCCCGCCCCACGGTGCCGCTGCTCTCCTTGTGGGCGCTGGTCCTGGTGGGCATGACGGCCACGGGCACCGCCCACGAGACCGTGCACACCCTGCTCAACCTCGTCGTCTCACCGCTGTGGTTCCTGCTGGTCTTCGTCGTCCTGACCGCGGCCACCCCGCTGCTGTACCGCCACGGCATCCGGATCGCCGTCGTGGCGGGTGCGGTGGTGGCCCTCCTGGACGTCGCGCACTTCGCGGGCGGCGGCACCGCCTGGATCGAGCGGCTCCGCGATGTCAACATCATCGCCGGCTGGCTGGTCCCGTACTGCCTGGGCGCCGCCTGGTCCGCCGGTGCGTTCGCCCGCCGCCGGTCCGCCGTCGCACTGCTCGTCGGCGGCGCCCTGGCCACCGCCGGGCTGATCCTGTGGGGCGGCTACCCCGCCGCCATGGTGGGTGTGCCGGGCGCGGAGCTGTCCAACCTCAATCCCGTCTCCCTCGCCGCCGTCACCTTCGGCCTGGCGCAGTGCGGCGGCGCCCTGCTGCTGTGCCGCCCGCTGCGCCGGGCGGTGGCGGCGCCGCGCCGGGCCTCCCGGCCCCCGGCGGACGCTCCCCTGCGGGCCCGCCCCGCCCAGTTCCTGTGGGCGGCGGTGGCGGCGCTGAACCTTTCGGCGATCACCGTGTTCCTCTGGCACCAGACCGCCATGCTCGCCGTGACCACCCTCTTCCTGGGGTTCGGCGACCCCCTCTTTGGCCTGCACACCAGCCCCGACTCCCCGGCGTGGGCGGCTGCCCGCTGCGCCTGGGTCCTGGTCTTCGCCGTGGCGCTCCTCATGTTGTGCGCCGCCTTCCGGCAGGCGGAACGGGACGCCTCCGTACGAAAGGACGGCCTCCGAGCGACCACGAACGCCTGACGACCTCTCCCCCTTTGCACGTGATGAACATGACGGCTCGCCGGGCCGACCGGGCCCGCCCGTTGGAGGAACGCATGGACGCCATAACCACCGACCACATCCGCACGCTCTACCAGAAGTACGAAAAGGACCTGCGGGCGGTGCGCGATGCCCAGCGCCAGTTCCTCCGGGACCGCGGCAAGTCGATGAAGGCGCAGCTCGACGACTACGAGGCCGAGATCACCTACCTGCTGCTGCGGGACCTGCGCCCCGATGTCGTGGTGGAGATCGGCACCTTCTACGGCTGGTCCACCATGTGGATCCTCAGCGCCCTGCGGGACAACGAGGCGGGCCACCTCCACTCGTTCGACATCGTCGACAACGTCGTACGCAACGTGCCGGCCGAACTCTCCGAGGGCCGCTGGACGTTCACCAAGGGCGATGTGCGCGAGCACCTGGGCAAGGTCCCCGCCGACGTGGACTACCTCTTCATCGACGCCGACCACGGCGCCCGGTTCGCCCACTGGTACATCGACAACCTCTTCCCGGCCGTTCCCCCGCACACGCCGACCAGCGTCCACGACGTCTTCCACGGCCGGCGCCCCAAGCCCTTCAGCGAGGGCTCGGTCATCGTCAAGTGGCTGGCCGAGAACGACATCGACTTCTTCACGGCGTCCACCGCCAAGGCGCCCGAGGTGGTCCGGGAACTCGCCGAGTTCAAGGCAGGGTTGGGGCTCGACGAGCCGGTGCGCGACAGCGACCACAACCCGATGATCTTCTTCACGCTGCCGTAGCGCGGCAGGGGTGCCGCCGGGCTCCCCGCCGCCCCACGACGGACGCCGGTCGCCGCGCCGGGAGGTCTCCCCTCCCGGCGCGGCGACCGGCGTCGGCGCGTACAGATACGCTCGGTGCCCGTGCTCAGGCCACGATGTCTCCGCGCCGCAGACCGGAGCCGGCCGGGACGTCCGCCGGATCGCCGCCCACGCTCACGGCGCGGTTCTCCCCGTCCACGAAGACGACCCGCGGCTCCAGCTTGCGGGCCGCCTCGTCCTCGACCGAGGCGTAGGAAATGATGATCACGAGGTCGCCGGGGCTGATGAGCCGGGCCGCGGCACCGTTGATGCCGATGATCCCGGAATCCCGCGGCCCCTCGATGACATAGGTGGACAACCGCGCGCCGTTGTCGATGTCCACGATATCCACCTTTTCCCCGGGGAGCAGGTCGGCCGCCTCCATCAGATCGGAGCTCACCGTCAGCGAACCGACATAGTGCAAGTCCGCCTGGGTGACGGTCGCCCGGTGAATCTTCGACTTCATCATGGTCCGGTACACGTGCTTCCTCATTTCTGCGCAGGGGTGGTGCGGACAACGCTCCAAAGCTCCCGGTGGCGGACACCGGGAGCTGCGAAGCCGGGGAGGGGGAAAAGGCTGGGCGGTGCGGCCCGCAGGGTCACAGCAAGGCGCTGAGCCGGGCGCTGATATCCCGCACCACGTCCCGCTCGTGCGGTACGAGAAAGAAATGGCCGCCCGGGAAAGCGAGCGTTTCGCACCCGGCGGTGGTGAGTTCCGACCAGGCCCGCACATCGTCCGGCGAGGGGCCGGGGTCGTCGGTACCGAAATAGGCGGTGACGGGTACGTCGACGGCCGGCGCTTTGGGACCGGCCGCATAGGCGTCCAGCAGCTGGTAGTCCGCGCGGATCGGCGGCAGGAGCAGCTCCCGCAGTTCGGGTTCCCGGAGCAGCTCCGCCCCCGGGCCGCCGAGACCGGCGACCCTCGCCAGCAGCTCGTCGTCGTCCAGCACGCCGTTGCTCATCCGCCGCAGCCGGTCGGGCGCGGCCCGGCCGGAGACGAACAGGGCCCGCGGGGCGGGGGCGCCGCGCGCCGCGAGCAGCGCGGTGACCTCGTGGGCCACCGACGCCCCCATGCTGTGCCCGAAGAACACCGTCGGCACGCCCATCACCGGCGCCAGCGCGTCGGCCAGCTGCCCGGCGAGCTCCGCCATCGAGTCGAGGCACGGCTCGGCGATGCGCTCCTCACGCCCTGGATAGCGCACCGCGCTCAGTTCCCAGTCCTGCGGCGCCCACTGGTGCCAGTTGCGGAAGAAACTCGCCGTGCCCCCCGCGTGCGGGAAGCAGATCAGCCGGATTCTCGGTGCGTCCACGGGCCGGAACGTACGCAGCCACGGAGTGCCTGAGGACGAGGCGGGGGAGAGAGCCATGCGCGCACCCTAAGCACCGCCTCTATCGGTGCCTTATCGCCGGGCCGCCCACCGGTCGGCCACCGGACGGCCGCCGCCGGGTTCCTTGCCCACGTGCGCGGATACGGCACCGCCACACACCCGGAAATCACCTCCGCGACAGCCGGGAAACGTCGATAACGAAAGGAAACCCGGCCCGGCTAGCTTCGCCGCAGGCACAGCGGCCCGCCGCCTCATGAGGTGTGGCCGGCACGATCCAGCTCACGTTTTCCACCAGCTGGTTCCGGTTCTTCGACGCAGGAGATAGCAGCGTGATCAAGTCAGTTGTCATTGTCGGCGGCGGCACCGCGGGCTGGATGAGCGCCTCCTACCTGAAGGCGGCGTTCGGGGACCGCCTGGACGTGACCCTGGTCGAATCCGACCGGGTGGCCACGATCGGCGTCGGAGAGGCGACGTTCAGCACCGTCCGGCATTTCTTCGACTACCTCGGCCTGGACGAGTCGGAATGGCTCCCGGAGTGCTCCGGCTCCTACAAACTGGGAATCCGCTTCGAGAACTGGCGCGAGCCCGGCCACCACTTCTACCACCCCTTCGAGCGGCTGCGGACCGCCGACGGCTTCACCCTCGCCGACTGGTGGCTGCGCGAGGGCGACCGCAGCGAGCCCTTCGACCGCTCCTGCTTCATCACCCCCGCCCTGTGCGAGGCCCAGCGCTCGCCGCGGATGCTCGACGGCTCGCTCTTCGCCGGTGAACTCGACGGCTCGCTGGGCCGCTCGACGCTGGAGGAGCAGCGCGACCAGTTCCCCTACGCCTACCACTTCGACGCGGCGCTGCTGGCGAAGTTCCTGACCAAGTACGGCACCGACCGCGGTGTCCGGCACGTCGTCGACGACGTGCTCGATGTCGCGCGCGACCAGCGCGGCTGGATCAGCCACGTCACCACCCGCGAGCACGGGGACCTGACCGGCGACCTCTTCATCGACTGCACCGGCTTCCGCGGCCTGCTGATCAACCAGACCCTGGAGGAGCCCTTCGAGTCCTTCCAGGACGTCCTGCCGAACAACCGCGCCGTCGCCCTGCGCGTCCCGCAGCCCGACCAGGCCGAGACCGGCATGAAGCCCTACACCACCGCCACCGCGATGGACTCCGGCTGGATCTGGACCATTCCGCTGTTCGGCCGCATCGGCACCGGCTACGTGTACTCCGACGCGCACTGCACGCCCGAGGAGGCCGAGCGCACCCTCCGCGCGTTCGCCGCCCCCGGCCAGGACGACCTGGAAGCCAATCACATCCGGATGCGCATCGGCCGCAACCGCCGCTCGTGGGTCAACAACTGCGTCGCCATCGGCCTGTCCAGTGCCTTCGTCGAGCCCCTGGAGTCCACCGGCATCTTCTTCATCCAGCACGGCATCGAGCAGCTGGTGAAGAACTTCCCCGACGCGCACTGGGACCAGTCCCTGGTCGACGACTACAACAACCGGGTCGCCCACGTTCTGGACGGCGTCAAGGAGTTCCTGGTCCTGCACTACCGGGCGGCGCAGCGCGACGACACCCCGTACTGGAAGGAGGCCAAGGTCCGCGCCCTGCCGGACGGCCTCGCCGAGCGCCTGGAGCTCTCCGCGTCCCACCTGCTCGACGAGCGCACCATCTACCCCGCCTACCACGGCTTCGAGCAGTACTCGTGGATCACGATGCTGCTGGGCCTGGGTCACGAGCCGGCCCGTCCGCGGCCGGCTCTCGCGCACATCGACCCGGCGGGCGCCCGCGCCGAGTTCGCGGCCCTCAAGGCCGGCACCCAGCGCCTGGTCGAGAACCTGCCCAGCTGCTACGAGTACGTCGCGTCGCTCAACGCCCGCCGCTGACCCGGCGGCCGCCCACCGCCGACGCCTGTCACCCCAGCACCGGTCACGGGCGTCGGCGCACAGCCGCGCCCCCGTACACCCCGCGTCCCGACGGCGCGGGGCACCCCGTCGCACCGCCGCACCCCTCCTGAAGGGCGACCGAGCATGGCCAGCCGCCTGTCCGCATCCCACGCCGCAGCACCCGCCGCTTCGCACCCCCTCCCGTGGCAGCACCGGGACACCGTCGGTACGCCGGTACCGCTCGACGGCTTCCGGGCGCTGATGAGCGCTTTCCCGGCGGGCGTCGCGGTGATCACCAGCTATGGTTCCGACGGCGACCCGCGCGGCCTGACCTGCACGTCCCTGGCCAGCGTCACGGCCGAACCCCCCATCCTCTCGGTCTGCCTGAACACCCGCGGCGAGACCCTCCAAGCCCTCCGCGACCGCGGCGCCTTCGCGGTGAACCTGCTGCACGACCGGGCACGGCACACCGCCGAGGTGTTCGCGAAGCCGGTCGCCGACCGGTTCGCCCACACCGAGTGGCAGCCCTCGCCCGAGGCCGGTCTGCCGTGGCTGACCGACGACGCCTTCGCCACGGCCGAGTGCGAGGTGACACACCTGGCGGAGATCGGCGACCACACGCTGGTCCTGGGCCTGGTGACCGGCGTCGTCCGCGCGGCCGGGACACCACTGCTGTACGGGGCGCACCGGTTCGCCGCCTGGCCCGGCGGCGAACTGCCCGAACCCCGGCGCGACACCGCGCTGCCCACCGCCGCCGCGGGCACCTCGCGCTGACCACGGCCGCCCACCACGGCGCAGGGCGGCCCGGGCGCCCGGCCCCGCCGTACCCCCTGCTCGCGACGAACCGCATCGGAGGAGTGAGATTCGTGTCAGTGCATGCTGCCGGTACGTCCCTCAGGACGCTGGTGCTGGGCCTCGTCGAGGAGGTACTGCGGGCCGGCCCGGTCACGGCCGAGGACAGCTTCTACGACTTCGGCGGCTCGTCCTTGCAGGCCATGCGGGTCTGCGTCCGCGTCCAGAAGGAGACCGGCGTCGAGATCAGCCCCGAGGCCCTCCTCGACAGCGACAGCCTCGGCGCCTTCGCGGACGCGGTGGTGGCGCGGGCAGCGGACGGATGAGCGGCCCGGGACCGATCCATGAGGCGGTGGCCCGGCAGGCGGCCGCCACGCCCGGGGCGACCGCCGTCGTCGGCGGCGGCGAGCGCATCGGCTACGCGGAACTCGACGCCGCCTCGTCCGCTCTCGCCGTGCGGTTGCGCGACCGGGGTGTGGTGCCCGGCAGCCTGGTACCGGTGGCACTGCCCCGGTCGGCACAGCTCATCGCCGTCCTGCTCGGCGTACTCAAGTGCGGTGCGGCGTACGCCGCTTTGGACCCCCGGTGGCCGGCGGCCAGATTGCGCGGGCTCCTCGACGTACTGAAACCGCCGCTCCTCGTCGCCGCGGGAACGCTGCCGGGTACGGAGGTGCCCACGTGGGCGCCTCCGGCGGGCCCCTTGGCGGCCCTGGCCGATCCCCGCGCCTCCGACACCCTGGCGCCCGGTGTCACGGGCGACGACCCGGCCACGGTGTTCTTCACCTCCGGCACGACGGGCGCGCCCAAGGCGGTGCTCTCCCCGCACCGGGCGACCACCCGCCTGACCGGGATGACGGCCGCCTGGTCGGGTCCCGGCCGGACCATGGCCCAGGCGGCCCCGGCCTCCTGGGACGCCTACGCGCTGGAGGTGTGGGGGACGCTCACCGCCGGGGGGACCTGCGTGGTGACCGAGGGCGACCACCTGCTGCCCGGCACCCTGCGCACCCTGGTCCGCGAGCACGGCGTCGACACGGTCTTCCTGACCACGTCCGTCTTCAGCCTCTTCGCCGAAGAGGACGTGGAAAGCCTTGGCGGGCTGCGCCATGTGCTCACCGGCGGCGAGCGGCTGCCGGCCGGGGCGGCCCGCAGGTGCCTGGCCGCCCACCCGGACCTCGCGCTGATCAACGGCTACGGCCCCGTGGAGAGCTGTGTCTTCGCCACCACCCACCGGGTGCGCCCCGAGGACTGTGCTGCCGCGTGCGTCCCGCTCGGCACCGCCGTACCGGGGACGGCGGTGCACGTCCTGGAAGCGGACGCGCCGGCGGCCACCGGAACCGAGGCGGAGATCTGCATCTCCGGTGCCGGCCTGGCACTGGAGTACCTCGGCGCCCCCGGCCTGACCGCGGAGCACTTCCCCGTGGTCCGGATCGGCGGCGTACCGACCCGGATCTACCGGACCGGTGACCGGGGGCTGCTGGACGACCGGGGCACCCTCCACTTCCGTGGCCGTACCGACCGGCAGGTGAAGATCGCCGGTCACCGTATCGAGCCCCGGGAGATCGAGGAGGTGGGCAGCACCGTCCCGGGTGTCCGGGAGTGCGTGGTGGAAGTGCTGCCCGACGACTCGGGGAGCGGCCGCAGGCTGGCCATGTTCTACACGGTGGCGTCACCGGGCACCGGCGGGCACCGGGACCTGCCGCCGCCGGCCATGCGGCGCGAACTGTCCGCGAGGCTGCCCGGTCATCTCGTGCCGCACGTGCTGCGACGGTGTCCCGCCCTGCCTCTTACGGCCAACGGCAAGCTCGACCACGCGGCTCTGCTGGCGTCGCTGTCCCCGCCCCGCTCCCGGCACCGCACCATGAACAGGAGTCTGTGATGACGCTCGACCCGGCCGGGGCAGCGGACGGCACGGCATCGCTCCCCACCTACCCGATGTCGTACGAGCAGGAGTCCATCTGGCTCACCGATCAGTTCGACGACAGCGCCCACCAGTACGTCGAGTCCTGGGTCCACCGGCTCCGCGGTGACTTCAGCGTGCCCGCCCTGGAGGCAGCCCTGACGGGCATCGTGCGCCGGCACGAGTCGCTGCGCAGCCGCCTGCGCCTGGCCGGGGGAACACCGAGCCAGACGGTGCTGCCTCCGATGCCGGTGCCCCTGCTCAGGCGCCGGGTCACCCCCGACGGGCTGGACACCGCCGTACGGGAGGCGGTGGCACCGCCTCTCCCCCTGGACCGGCCGCCCATGCTGCGGGCCACCCTCCTGGAAGCAGGCGACCGGGACGCGGTGCTCGCCGTGGCCGTCCACCACGCCGTCGTCGACGGCTGGTCGCTGCACCTGCTCGACGAGGAGTTCAGCGACCTCTACCGCGCGGCGCTGAACGGCCGCGAGCCCGAACGGCCGCCCATTCCACTCCAGTTCGGCCCGTACGCACAGCGGCAGCGCAGCGCCGGAACGCCCCGGGACGACCTGCCGGCGTACTGGCGGGACACCCTGCGGAACGCGCCCCCGGAGTCCACCTTCCCGCTCGACCGTCCGCGCCCCGACGTCCCGGCCCATCGCGGCGGACTGGTCGAATTCACCCTGGACACCGGCCTCACGCGCCGGATGCGGCGGTTGTGCCGGGAGCAGAAGGCCACCCCGTTCGCCGTACTCGCCGCCGCGCTGACCGCGCTGATCGGCAGGCACGGGGACCAGCGGGACGTGGTGCTCGGCACCCCGGTGTCCCGCCGCGAGGGCCCCGAACTCGAACCCATGATCGCCTGCCTGACCGATGTGATGCCGCTGCGCCAGACGGTGGATCCGCGGCAGTCGTTCCGCGACCTCGTCACCCAGACGAAAGACACGGTCCGTACGGTCGTCGCGCACAAGGACGTGCCGTACACCAGGCTGGTCAGGGAGTCCGGGGAGCAGCGGACCCGCGCACGCCTCCCGCTCTTCCAGGTCGTGCTGACCGTGGACGACGGCCGGCCCCCGGGCCTGTCCCTGCCGGGCGTGCGGAGCGAGCGCCGCTACCCGCACAACGGGACGTCGAAGTTCGACGTCTTCGTCCACCTCATCCCGGAGGACGGCGGCTTCCGGGGACGGCTGGAGTACGACGCGGGCCTGTTCACGCCCGGTACGGCCGGGAAACTGGCACAGCGGTTCACTCTCCTCCTCCGGGACGTGACCGAGCATCCGGACCAGGCCCTGGCGGAGTCGGCACTGCTGACGGACGACGACCACGCCGTACTCCGTGAGTGGGGCGAAGGACCGCCACCGGCGACGGGCGCACCCCTGGCCCACGAGGCGTTCGCCCGTGCCGCCCGGCGCACACCGGACCTGCCCGCCATGACGCACCGGGGCCGGCACCTCACCTACGCCCGACTCGACGAGGCTTCCGACGCGCTGGCCGCACGGCTGGTGGCCAAGGGCTACGGGCGCGCCCGGATCGGCATCCTGCTGGAGCGGGGACTCCGGCTGCCGGTCGCGGTGCTGGCGGTCCTCAAAGCGGGCGGCTGCTGCGTGCCCGTCGACGCTGCGTACCCGGCCGACCGTATCGCCTTCATGCTGAGCGACAGCCGGGTCGGAGCCGTGTTGACGAGCGGCGCCCTGCTCCACCACCTCACCCCGCTGCCGGACGTCGATCCCTGGCCGCTGGACGCTCTCCCGGCGGCGGACAACCCGAGGAGCCCCCTCCCCTCCGTCGGCGAAGAAGCCCCGGCGTACCTGATCTACACCTCGGGCTCGACGGGTCGGCCCAAAGGCGTCGTCATGCCGCACCGGGCCCTGGCCACGGTCACCGACTGGCAGACCCGCCGGTCCGCCGACACCGGCGCGCTCCGCACCGCGCAGTTCGCACCGCTGAGTTTCGACGTGTTCTTCCAGGAACTGTTCTCCACCTGGGCCGCCGGCGGCACGCTCGTCCTGGTCGACCACGAGATACGCCGTGACCCGGCCCGCCTGCTGGCCCTGATCGGGGCCGAGTCGATCGAGCGGCTGTTCCTCCCGTACGTGGCGCTGCACCAGCTCGCCGAATACGCGGCGGTGGAACCCCGCCGCTGCCCTTCGCTCAAAGAAGTCATCAGTGCGGGCGAGCAGTTGTTCATCACGCCGGCGATCCGCCGCTTCTTCACGGAGAGCACCGACGCCGTCCTGGACAACCAGTACGGGCCGTCCGAGACCCATGTGGTCACCGTGGAGAGGCTCTCGGGGCACCCCTCCGGATGGCCCGACCGCCCGGGCATCGGCCGGCCCGTCCCCGGAGCCGGCATCCGCATCCTCGACGAGCGGATGCGGCCCGTCCCACCGGGAGCGGCGGGCGAGATCTGCATCGGCGGCAGGAGTGTCGCCACCGGGTATTTCGGACAGCCGGACCACACACGGCGGGCGTTCGCACCGGACCCCGACCGGCCGCAGCCGGCCCGCCTGTACCGCAGCGGCGACCGGGGCCGGTTCCGGCCCGACGGCACGCTCGTCTTCCTCGGCCGACGCGACGACCAGGTGAAGATCCGCGGCTACCGCGTCGAACCCGGCGAGGTCGAATCCGTGCTGAAGTCCATGCCCGGCATCGCCGACGCCGTCGTGACGGTCGACGCGTCCGATCCCCACGACAAGCGGCTGATCACCCACTACGTCCCCGCCGACCGGAACGGTCCGGACACCGGAGCGCTGCGCCGACGACTGCGGACCCGGCTGCCCGAACCGCTGGTCCCGTCGCTGTGGGTGCCGATGGCCGCCCTGCCGTTGACCCCGAGCGGCAAGGTGGACCGGGCAGCGCTGCCCGCACCGCACCGGCACCGGCACCGGGCAGCGGGGGGCGGCAGGGGGATGGGGGTGGGTGAGGAGACGGCGGTCGGCAGCGGGGCGGGAACCGATGAGAAGTCGGCGGCTAGCAGGGTGACCGGGACGGGTGAGGAGCCGACGGTCGGCAGGGGGGCTGGAACCGATGAGGAGCCGGTGGCCAGCAGGATGACCGGAACCGACGAGGAACCGACCACCGGCAGGATGACCGGAACCGACGAGGAACCGACCACCCCCGGGGACGCGCCGGCGCTCAGTGACGCGGAACGCCGGGTGGCGGCCGTCTGGAGCGACGTGCTCGGCGTCGACGGGATCACCGCCGACGACGACTTCTTCGCTCTCGGCGGCGACTCACTCCTGGCCGTCCGGCTCCTGCTCGCGCTGCGTGAACGCTGGCGCGTCCGCCTTCCTCTCGGCGCCGTCTTCACCGCCCCGACGGTGGCCCGCATGGCGGCACTCCTCGCGGAGACGGCAAAGCTCCCGGACGCCCCGGACCTGCTGCCCGACACCGTCCTCGACACCGCCGTCACCCCGGCGCGCGCCCTCACCCGGACCACCCGCGATCCGGCACACCTCCTGCTCACCGGAGCGACCGGATTCCTGGGCGCGTTCCTGCTGCGACGGCTGCTCTCCACCACGGACGCCACCGTCCACTGCCTGGTCCGCGCGAGTGACGTGCCCTCCGGGACGACCCGGCTGAAGACCGCGCTGGAGCGGTACGGGCTGTGGGACGACACATTCACCGAGCGGATCGCGGCGGTACCGGGAGACCTCGCCCGTAACCAACTGGGCCTCTCACCGGCCCACTTCGACGCTCTCGCCCGCCAGGTGGACGCGGTCTACCACGCCGGAGCGTCGGTCAACCTGGCCCTGCCGTACGAGCAGTTGAGGCGGGCCAACGTACTCGGTACAGCCGAGGTGCTGCGCCTCGCCGCTCTGCACCGCGCCGTTCCCCTGCACCACGTCTCCACCGTGGGCGTGTACCCGGGCGTGGCCGCAGAGGACGACGGCCCGATCCGTCCGGAGACGCCCCTTCCGGCGGCGGACGCGCTACGGAACGGCTACGCCCAGAGCAAATGGGCGGCCGAAACGCTCGTCCACCAGGCGAGATCGCGCGGGCTGCCGGTCTCCGTCTACCGGCCCACACGGATCGGCGGTGCCACGAGCAGCGGACTGTGCCAGACATCCGACTACCTCTGGCTACTGCTGAAGGGGTGCATAGAGGCCGGCCGGGCCCCGGGCGACCTGAACACCGCTTTCGACCTCATCCCCGTGGACTCCGTCACCGACGCCCTGGTGGAACTCTCCCTCCTCCCACAAACCACCTCCCGCGTCTTCCACTTGGCGAGCGGACACCACATCCCCCTGGCGACGGCCGTCGCCTGGTTGCGCACCTTCGGCTACCGCATATCAGAGGTGCCCACCCGTTCCTGGCGCGGCGCCATCGAGCAGGACAGTACGAACTCCGCCTTCCCTCTCCTCACTCTCCTCCCGGCCGACGGGAGCCCGGACGGAGCGCGCTCCGGACGCGATGCGGTGTTCGACGCGACGAGCACCTGGGATGTCCTTCGCGGACGCGGCGTCGAACGCCCAGAAGTGAACAGCGACTATTTCCTCCGCACGGTGCGCGCCTTCGTACGATCCGGATTCCTTCCCCCTCCCCCGCACGGGGGCCGGGAGCCGGCGGCCGCACCGAGCCGGGCCGAGCAGCAGGGAGCTGTCGGATGAACACCCTCACCACGGCAGCCGTACTGCCCCTCGACCCGCTGGCGCCGCACACACTGCTGGTGTTCCTGCTCCAGATAGGCGCCCTGCTCGGCCTGGCACTGGCGCTGGGCCGGCTGGCCCGGCGCCTGGGCCTGCCGGCCATCGTCGGAGAACTGGCCGCGGGCGTCCTGCTCGGCCCCTCCTTCCTGACCCAGGCCGTACCGGGCCTGGCCGCATGGCTCTTCCCGCCGGACGCCGTGCAGATGCACCTGCTGGACGCCGTGGGACAGCTCGGCGTCCTGCTCCTGGTCGGCTTCACCGGCATGCACCTGGACCTGAAGCTGGCCCGCAGGCACGGCGGCACGGCCACCGCCGTCGGCACCGCCGCCCTCCTGCTGCCGCTGGCGCTCGGCGTGTGGCTGGGTTACGCGATGTCCGGCCGGCTCAAGCCGCCAGACGTCGACACCATGACCTTCGCCTGCTTCATCGGCGTTGCCATGTGCGTCAGCTCGATCCCGGTCATCGGCCGGGTGCTCGTCGACATGAAGCTGATGCACCACACCGTCGGCCAGCTGATCCTGGTCGTCGCCACCATCGACGACGCGGTCGGATGGCTCCTGGTCTCCGTCGTGACGGCCATGGCCACCACCGGCGTGGGAGCCCAGGAAATCGCCACCCCGCTAGGGCACCTGGCCGTCCTCCTCCTCGTGGTGTGCACCGTCGGGCGCTGGACGGTGCACCGGGTGATGAGCTGGGCCGACCGCTCCGCGTCCCCCGGGAACACCATCGCCGCGACCGTCATCCTGCTCATCCTGTCCGGCGCGGGCGCCCAGGCCCTGGGCTTCGAGGCGGTGTTCGGCGCCTTCCTCTGCGGCATCCTCATCGGCGTCCGCGGCTCGGCGGACCGGACCCGCAAACTGGAACCGCTCAACACCACGGTCCTGTCCTTCCTCTCACCGCTCTTCTTCGCCCTCGCCGGCCTCCGCATCGACCTGACGTCACTGGCCGACACCACCGTCGCCCTGTGGGGCCTGGCCGCCCTCGGCATCGCCGTGGCCGGAAAGTTCCTGGGCGCCTTCATCGGCGGTGCCGCCGGACGGCTCAGCCGCTGGGAGGCGCTGGCACTGGGCGCCGGCATCAACGCCCGGGGAGTCGTCCAGATCGTGATAGCGGTCATCGGCCTCCGCCTCGGCCTCCTGACCCCCGCCATGTACAGCATCATCGTCCTGATCGCCATCCTCACGCCTCTCATGGCACCGCCTGTGCTTCGGTTCGCTATGGGGCGGATGGAGGGGGCGGGGAGAGGCCACCCGGCCCCTGTTCTGCCCGACATCACCAGCGGCGAAGCACGGAGCGAGGTACCCGCGCCCACACCCGGCGTCGGCCTCGATTCCCGGATCCACCGATAGCTCCGGCCACCCCAGGAACCGTCATACGGCGGGCCGGGGCTGAACCGCGAAAGTGCTGCGGCCCGCCGGGCCTGCGGTCGATCCCCGTACCGAGCAGGCCGAGCGACTGACTCACGATCAGCGCGTCACGCAGATGACTCCCGCCGGCCTCCCTAAGCAGACCGTCGAAGCGACAGCGACCGCGACCGCGGAAACGAATGAGCACGCGGCGGGCGCGCACGAGGGAGCAAAGATCATCGAGCTGCGGCCCGGGAAGTCTAGGCATATGAAAAAGCCCAGGTCACACGATGTGTGACCTGGGCTCCATGCTGAGCCGCCTAAGGGAATCGAACCCTTGACCTACGCATTACGAGTGCGTCGCTCTGGCCGACTGAGCTAAGGCGGCGTGGTGCGGAGCCCAGTCTACACATCGGATGGGGGTGGTCCGAACCGGGTTTCGGTGGGGTCAGGTGCAGGTCTTGTCGGGGGGTGGGGGTGTGGATTCGAGGAGGTAGGTGTTGATGGCGGTGTCGATGCAGTCGCTGCCGCGGCCGTAGGCGGTGTGGCCGTCGCCGTCGTAGGTGAGGAGGGTGGCGGAGGAGAGCTGGGCGGCGAGGGAGCGGGCCCAGGGGTAAGGGGTGGCGGGGTCGCGGGTGGTGCCGACGACCAGGATGGGGGCGGCGCCCTCGGCGGTGATGCGGTGCGGGGTGCCGGTGGGCTTGACCGGCCAGTACGCGCAGTTCAGGGCGGCCCAGGCGAAGCTTTCGCCGAAGACCGGGGAGGCCTTGCGGAAGGCGGGCAGGGCGGCGCGTACCTCGTCGGGGCCGGAGAAGGCGCCCGGGAGGTCGAGGCAGTTCACGGCGGGGTTGGCGAACATCTGGTTGGCGTACGTGCCGTCCGGGTCGCGTTCGTAGTAGGAGTCGGAGAGGGCGAGGAGGCCCCGGCCGTCGCCCTTCTGGGCCTCCGCGAGGTATTCGCGCAGGACGGGCCAGGCCCCCTCGTCGTACATGGCGGCTGTCACACCGCTGGTGGCGAGGGATTCGGTGAGGGTGCGCGGGCCGCCGGTGGGGGCGGGGTGGGCGTCGAGTTTCTTGAAGAGGGCGGTGAGGCGGCGGCCGGCTTCTTCGGGGCCGGAGCTGCCGAGGGGGCAGTCGCGCTGCTTGGCGCAGTCTTTGGCGAAGGCCGTGAAGGCCGTGTTGAAGCCGGCGGTCTGGTCGCGGTTCGTCGCGCGGGCAGGAAGCGAGGGGTCCATGGCACCGTCGAGGACCAGGTGTCCCACGCGGGAGGGGAAGAGGCCGGCGTACGTGGCGCCGAGGAAGGTGCCGTAGGAGGCGCCTACGTAGGTGAGCTTGTCGTCGCCGAGGACGGCACGCAGGACGTCCATGTCGCGGGCGGACTCGGCGGTCGAGATGTGGCCGAGGCGGGCTCCGGAGCGGCGCAGGCAGCCCTGGGCGAAGGTGCGCAGGGAGGAGGTGAGGCGCTCGACCTCGGCGTCGTCGTCGGGGGTCTGGTCGACGCGGGTGAAGTCGTCCATCTGGGCGTTGGACAGGCAGGTGACCGGTTCGCTGCGGGCCACGCCGCGGGGATCCATGGCGACCATGTCGTAACGGGCCCGGACCGCCTCGGGCTGGGGCGCGTACTGCTGGAGGTAGTCGATCGCCGAGCCGCCGGGCCCGCCCGGGTTGACCATGAGGGAGCCGAGGCGGTCGCCCGGCCCGGTGGCCTTCTTGCGGGAGACGGCCAGTTTCAGGTCGGTACCGGCGCTGGGGTGCTCGTAGTCGAGGGGGGCCTTCATCGTCGAGCACTCGAAGCCGACGACTCCGCACTCGCGCCAGGTGAGTTTCTGGTCGTAGTACGGGCGGAGGGCGGCGGGAATGGGGGTGGGGAGGGGGCGAGGGTGCTGGTCGCCGGGGCGGGCGCGGTGCCGGCGGAGGCCGTACGGCCACTCGTCGGAGCCCCCGAGGCCGCGGCGCCGGACGGCGGGCTGCCGGACGAGCAGCCGGAGATGAACAGGGCGGTGGCCGTCAGGACGGTACCGGCGGTACGGAGCAGGCGGCTGGTGGCCATGGGTGGTCCCTCGGTCCCTGGGTCGTCGGCAGCGGCGACAAGGCGGTGGTCACCCGTAGTGCGGTGACGGTGGCGGTGGTTGTGGCTGTGGTTGTGGCGGTGGCGGTGGCGGTGGCTGTGGCGGTCGCCGTGCCCACCGTCACGGCCTTGGCCGTGACTGCGACTACGGCTGCTGGTATGGGACGGAGCGTATCCGTGTCGGGGCGGAGCGTGGGGATGGGTGCGCTCGTATGGGTGAGGAGGGGGAGGGCGGGAGGGGGCGGGAGGGAGGGCTGAAGGGGACCTGGAGGGGGACTGGAAGGGGCCAAGGAGGGAGGGCTGGGGGTGAGCCCTTGCGTAGCGCCCCCTCAGCCCTTCCTGAACGCCGCCCTCAGCCCTCCCTCAACGCCTGCCTCAGCCCTTCCGCAGCGCCGCCGTCATCGCCTCCACCGCCAGCAACGGGGCCACGTTGCGGTCCAGGGCCTGGCGGCAGGCGATGACGGCCTCTATCCGGCGCAGCGTGCGTTCGGGGGTGGAGGAGGCCGCGATACGGCGGATGCTGTCGCGGACCTCGTCGTTGGCGAGGGGGACCGCGGAGTTCAGTTGGACGGCCAGGACGTCGCGGTAGAAGGCGGTGAGGTCGGTCAAGGCGAGGTCGAGGCTGTCGCGCTGGGTGCGGGTGGAGCGGCGCTTCTGCTTGTCCTGGAGCTCCTTCATGGCGCCCGCGGTGCCGCGCGGCAGGCGGCCGCCCGTGCCGGCGGCGGCGCCGAGCGCGGCGCGCAGCTCCTCCGTCTCCTTGGTGTCCACCTCCTCGGCGACCTGCTTGGCGTCCTCCGTCGCGGCGTCGATCAGCTCCTGGGCGCCCTTGAGGCAGCCGCCGATGTCGTCCACGCGCAGGGGGAGCTTGAGGACCGCGTTGCGCCGGGCACGGGCCCGTTCGTCGGTGGCCAGGCGGCGGGCCCGGTCGATGTGGCCCTGGGTGGCCCGCGCGGCGGCAGCGGCGGCCTCCGGCTCGATGCCGTCCCGGCGGACCAGGAAGTCGGCGACGGCGGCGACCGGCGGCGTACGCAAGGTCACGTGGCGGCAGCGGGAGCGGATGGTGGGCAGTACGTCCTCGATGGAGGGGGCGCACAGCAGCCAGACCGTACGGGGAGCGGGCTCCTCGACGGCCTTGAGGAGGACGTTGCCCGCGCCCTCGGTGAGGCGGTCGGCGTCCTCCAGGACGATCACCTGCCAGCGGCCGCCCGACGGGGACATGGAGGAGCGGCGGACCAGGTCGCGGGTCTCCTTCACGCCGATCGAGAGCAGGTCCGTACGGACGACCTCCACGTCGGCGTGGGTGCCCACCAGGCTCGTGTGGCAGCCCTCGCAGAAGCCGCAGCCGGGGGCGCCGCCGAGGGCGCGGTCCGGGCTGACGCACTGGAGGGCGGCGGCGAAGGCGCGCGCGGCGGTGGCGCGGCCGGCGCCGGGCGGGCCGGTGAACAGCCAGGCGTGGGTCATCTTGGACGTGCCGGACCGGGCTATCGGGTCGGCGCCGGTCACGGCCGCGCCCTCGGCGGTGACCAGTGCGTCCGCGTCGCGCGCGGCCGCGGCGAGCTGCTCGATCAGGCGTTCCTGCCCGATCACGTCGTCCCACACCGCCATGTCGCTGCCTGCCGTTTCTGTCCTTGTCCGTACTGGCTGTACCGGCTGTACTGGCTTTACCGGCCTGCACGCCTTGTACTGCCCGTGCCGTCGCGTTACGCCCTGCGCCGGGTTCCATTGTGGGGGCTCCCACTGACAGCCCGAACGTCCCACTGATAGCCCGGACGTCCCGGTGACAGCCGGACGTCCCGATGACAGCTCGGATGTCCCAGGCAACGGGCTGGGCAACGCCCCCGGGCAACGGGCCGGGCCCCGGCAGCCGCGTTGCTTCGCCGCTGCCGGGGCCCGCTCCGTTCACCTCACCCGCCGGCACCCGGGTCGTTCCGGGCTCCGGTCGTGCCGGGCCCCGGTCGTTCCCGGACTCCGCGCGTTCCCGTCCGGACTCCGCTCGTTCCAATCGCCTCGTCGGCTCGTCGGCTCGCCGCCTCGCCGCCTCGCGGGCGTCAGCGCGTCAGCCCCGGCGCCCCCGCCGGCCACGCCCCCGCTGCTCGTCCTCGTCCTCGCGCGGGCCGAGGAGTTCGTCGGCCAGGGTCGGCAGGTCGTCCAGCGGGGTCTCCTCCGCCCACGCCGGGCGGCGGCGCGGCGCGGGCTCCACCGGCTCCCCGGTGGCCGGGTCGATCTGCGGCAGCTCGCGCGTGCGCTCCACGCCGGACGTCCCGGAGTCGCCGCGCGCGTCCGTACGGGCGTCGCGTCGGTCCGTACGGGTCTCGCGTCCGTCCGTACGACCGTTCCAACCGCCCGTACGGCCGTCCCGCCCGTCCGTACCGCCGCCCTCCTCCTTGCGGAACATCCATTCCGGTACGCGGTCCGCCGGGTCGTCCCCGCGCCGCGCCTGTTCGCGCTCCTGCCAGCTGTCGTGGGCCTCGGGCCGTACGGGCGGCAGCACCGCGGTCTCGTCGGAGGCCCCCGGTACGTCCCGGTGCTGCGGCAGAACCGCGGTCTCCTCGGCGTCCGAGGACGGGGACGAGGGCTGGGGCTGGGGCTGGGGCCGGGACTCAGACTGGGACTGGGACTCGGAAGACGTACGGGTCTGCCGCAGCCCCGCCATCGGCGTCTCCGCAGTGGGCGCCTCCGCGGCCTCCGCCGCACGCGCGGCCTCTTCCTCGGCCCTGCGCGCGGCCTCCGCTTCTTCCTTGGCGCGCGCTTCCGCTTCGGCCTTGGCCTTGGCCTCCGCCTCGGCCGCCGCCGCGAGCCGCGCCTGTTCCGCGCGCAGCAGCGCCTCCTCGGCCTTGCGCTGCTTCTCCAGGCGGCGTTCCTCGGCCTCCCTGCGCAGCCGCGCCTCCTCCTCGGCGCGCTTGCGCAGGCGCTCCTGCTCCTCCTGCCGCGCGCGCTCCTCGGCCTCACGCCGACGGCGCTCCTCCTCGGCGGCCTTACGGGCCTCCTCGGCGCGCTTCCGCGCCTCCTCCGCCTGGCGGGCGGCCTCGCGGGCCTTGGCCTCCTCGATCTCGCGGCGCTTGCGCTCTTCCTCCTCGGCGCGCAGTTTGGCGAGCTGTTCCTGCCGCTCGCGCTCCTTGCGCTCCTCCTCGGCCTTGCGTGCGGCCTCTTCCTCGGCCTTGCGCCGGGCTTCCTCCTCGGCCGCCTTGCGGGCCTCTTCCTGGGCCTTGATCTCGGCCTCGGACATCGGCAGGACCTGGTCGAGGCGGTGCCGTACGACGGTGGTAACGGCCTCCGGGTCCTGGCCGGCGTCGACGACCAGATAGCGCGCCGGGTCGGCGGCGGCCAGGGTCAGGAAGCCGGCGCGGACGCGCTGGTGGAACTCGGCGGGCTCGGACTCCATCCGGTCCGGGGCCTCGGTGAAGCGCTCGCGGGCGGTCTCCGGGGAGACGTCGAGGAGCACGGTCAGGTGCGGTACGAGGCCGTCGGTGGCCCAGCGGGAGATGCGGGCGATCTCGGTGGGGGCGAGGTTGCGGCCCGCGCCCTGGTAGGCGACGGAGGAGTCGATGTACCGGTCGGTGATGACGACGGCGCCGCGCTCCAGCGCCGGGCGGATCACGCTGTTGACGTGCTCGGCGCGGTCGGCGGCGAACATCAGCGCCTCGGCGCGGTCCGACAGGCCCGAGGTGGACACGTCCAGGATGATCGAGCGCAGCCGCTTGCCGATGGCGGTGGCGCCGGGCTCGCGGGTCACCACGACCTCGTGGCCCTTGCCGCGGATCCATTCCGCGAGCGCCTGGACCTGCGTCGACTTGCCGGCCCCGTCGCCGCCCTCCAGGGCGATGAAGAAGCCGGTGGGGGCGGGTGCCTGGTCGGGGTCGCCGCCGCGCAGCGCCTCGCGCAGGTCGCGCCCGAGGGGGACGCCCTGGCGGTCGTCCACCTTGCCGAGCACCCATGCGGCGACCGGCAGCAGCAGCGCGCCGACCAGCATCAGAGTGAAGGCCGCGCCGCCGTGCGAGAAGACGTTCCGGTCGCCCGCCAGGTGGTGCGGGCCGATGGCCCCGGCCAGCAGCGGCGTGACGATGACGGCCAGCGCGACGACGAGCCGGACGACCGCGTGCAGGTGGTCGGTCGTGCGGGCGGTACGGGCCTCTTCGGTCTCCTGGTCGAGCAGGGTGTGCCCGGTGTTGGCCGCGATGCCGGCCGCCACTCCGGCGAGCAGCATCAGCAGGACGACCGTCGTGGTGTCCGGGACCAGCCCGGCCGCCAGCAGCGCCAGGCCCGTGACGGCCACCGCGAGGGCCAGCAGGCGGCGCCGGGAGAGTGCGGGCAGCACCTTGCGCGCGCCGCGGATGCCCGCGACCGGTCCGGCGCTCAGGCCGAGCACCAGCAGTCCGAAGGCGGCCGGGCCGCCGCCGAGGTCACCGGCGTGCAGGACCGCCACCGAGACGGCCGCGGCGATCGCACCGGCCACCGCCGCGCAGGCCAGCACCAGCAGCGGCACGGCGCCGGTGCGGCCCCGGTCGGCGCCCGCCTCGGTCCTCGGGCGGCGCAGGCCCTCCAGGGGCGAGCGGGGGCGCGGGGTCTGCGTACCGGGAAGTTCGAGGAAGTACAGGATGGAGATGGACGCGGCGAAGAGGCCGGAGGCCACGTACGAGGCGAGCGCGGCCTGGTGGTCGGCGAACCAGTCGATGCCGTTGGCCAGCAGCCTGGTCACGAGCGTGACGACGATCAGCCCGGCGGCGGCCAGCGGGAGCGACACGAAAGCCGTACGCAGCGACAGGCGGCGCAGCGCGTCCAGGTTGTCCGGCAGCGGGCGGACGGCCGTGCCCTCGGCGGGGGGCGCGGGCAGCAGTCCGGGCGCCGCGCTCTCCCTGGCGACGGTCCAGAAGCGCTCGGCCACGCCGGTGACGAAGACCGTCACCAGCAGCCAGACCAGCGCGCTGCCCGGTGTCCAGTCGATCCACAGCGGGGCCACGACCAGCAGTGCCAGCCGCAGCCCGTCCGCGCCGATCATGGTCCAGCGCCGGTCCAGCGGGCCCGACGGCGCGGTCAGCGCGGACAGCGGGCCCAGCAGCACCGCCCCGGAGAGCAGGGTGGCCAGCATCCGGGCCGCGAAGACGGCGGCGACGGCCAGGGCCGCGCCCCGATAGCCGCCGCCGAAGGCCGCCTGGCCGCCGGAGGGGACGTACAGCGCCGCTTGCAGCGAGAGCAGTACGAGCACCAGCAGGGCAAGGGCATCGCCGATCGCCCCGACGAACTGTGCGCTCCAGAGCCGCTTCAGTGGGGGGAAGCGGAGCAGGGCTCGCACGGCGCGCTCGCGGGAGTCCGCGACGAGGGCGCCGGATGTGGGGGTCACGACCGTAGGGAGCTCGGCACGCGTCATTCCGCCAGCCTATCGGCCGGATATGACAGGTCCGGATTCCACCCGAACACACGGACGGGTGGGTTCGGGGCGGAGACTTTTGGATCACTCTGGGGGCAAGTGCCCCAGAGACGCCCCAGGAGTCCCCGGCTCCTGGTCCTCCAGCAGGACCTCGTCGAAGACCTCGATCCCCACGACGACGATCAGGCCGTGGGCGACGACGTACTCGACGAGGAGCCCCGGCGCCACCTGGGCCCTGCGGTGGCCCTCCTGCGTACCGACGTGGCGGGTGACCCGGTAGTACGGATCGAGCGCGAGCTCGGTCAGCCCGCGTTCGAGCAGGTCACGCCGCTCGGTCGGGACGGCGTCCGCCGTCGCCTTCGCCTCGGCGGTGAAGGTGACGCGGTACGCCGTCGTGCGCCCGCTGCTCAGCTCTCCACGCTCTCGGCCGCCTTCTTCGCCGCCGTGGTCGTCTTCTTCGCGGCGGTCGTCTTCTTGGCCGCCGTGGTCTTCTTCGCGGTCGTCGTCTTCTTGGCCGCCGTCTTCTTCGCCGGAGCCTTCTTGGCGGCGGTCTTCTTCGCCGTCGTCTTCTTGGCCGGGGCCTTCTTGGCGGTCTTCTTCTTGGCCGGGCCCTTGGCACGCTTCTCGGCCAGCAGCTCGTACCCGCGCTCCGGCGTGATCGTCTCGACGTCGTCGTCCCGGCGCAGGGTCGCGTTGGTCTCGCCGTCGGTCACGTACGGGCCGAAGCGGCCGTCCTTGACGACCACCGGGCGCTCGCTGACCGGGTCGGTGCCCAGCTCCTTCAGCGGCGGCTTGGCGGCGGCCCGGCCGCGCTGCTTGGGCTGCGCGTAGATGGCGAGAGCCTGCTCCAGCGTGATGTCGAAGATCTGGTCCTCGCTCTCCAGGGAGCGCGAGTCGGTGCCCTTCTTCAGGTACGGGCCGTAGCGGCCGTTCTGCGCGGTGATCTCGACGCCCTCGGGGTCCTTGCCGACGACGCGCGGCAGCGACATCAGTTTGAGGGCGTCCGCGAGGGTGACGGTGTCCAGGGACATCGACTTGAAGAGCGAGGCGGTGCGCGGCTTCACCGCGTTCTTGCCGGTCTTCGGGGTGCCCTCGGGCAGGATCTCGGTCACGTACGGGCCGTAGCGGCCGTCCTTGGCGACGATCTGGTGGCCGGTCTCCGGGTCGGTGCCCAGCTCGAAGTCGCCGCTGGGCTTGGCCAGCAGCTCCTCGGCGTACTCCACCGTCAGCTCGTCGGGCGCCAGGTCGTCCGGCACGTCGGCGCGCTGGTGGCCCTCGGCGTCCTTCTCGCCGCGCTCCACGTACGGGCCGTAGCGGCCCACGCGCAGCACGATGCCGTTGCCGACCGGGAAGGAGGACACCTCGCGGGCGTCGATCGCGCCGAGGTCGGTGACCAGTTCCTTCAGGCCGCCGAGGTGGTCGCCGTCGCCGTTGCCGGCCTCGGAGGCGGCGCCGGCCGCCTCGCCCTCGCCGAAGTAGAAGCGGCGCAGCCACGGCACGGACTGGGCCTCGCCGCGCGCGATGCGGTCGAGGTCGTCCTCCATCTTGGCGGTGAAGTCGTAGTCGACCAGTCGCCCGAAGTGCTTCTCCAGGAGGTTGACGACGGCGAAGCTCAGGAAGGACGGCACCAGGGCGGTGCCCTTCTTGAAGACGTAGCCGCGGTCCAGGATCGTGCCGATGATCGACGCGTACGTCGACGGGCGGCCGATCTCCCGCTCCTCCAGCTCCTTGACCAGCGTCGCTTCGGTGTAGCGGGCCGGGGGCTTGGTGGCGTGGCCGTCGGCGGTGATCTCTTCGGCGGACAGCCGGTCGCCCTCGGCGACCTGCGGCAGCCGCCGCTCGCGGTCGTCCAGCTCGGCGTTCGGGTCGTCGGCGCCTTCGACGTACGCCTTGAGGAAGCCGTGGAAGGTGATGGTCTTGCCGGAGGCGCTGAACTCGGCGTCGCGGCCGTCGGCGGCCCGGCCGCCGATCTTGACGGTGACGGAGTTGCCGGTCGCGTCCTTCATCTGGGAGGCGACGGTGCGCTTCCAGATCAGCTCGTACAGCCGGAACTGATCGCCGGTCAGGCCGGTCTCCGCCGGGGTGCGGAAACGATCACCCGAAGGCCGGATCGCCTCGTGCGCCTCCTGCGCGTTCTTGACCTTGCCCGCGTACGAGCGCGGCTTGTCCGGCAGGTAGGAGGCGCCGTACAGCTGCGTGACCTGGGCGCGGGCCGCGGAGATCGCGGTGTCCGAGAGCGTCGTGGAGTCCGTACGCATGTAGGTGATGAAGCCGTTCTCGTACAGCTTCTGCGCCACCTGCATGGTGGCCTTGGCGCCGAAGCCCAGCTTGCGGCTGGCCTCCTGCTGGAGCGTGGTCGTACGGAACGGGGCGTACGGGGAGCGGCGGTACGGCTTGGACTCGACCGAGCGGACCGCGAAGTCGGTGTTCTCCAGGGCGGCGGCCAGCGCGCGGGCGTTGGCCTCGTCCAGGTGGAGGACGTCGCTGTTCTTCAGCTGCCCGTTGGGACCGAAGTCGCGGCCCTGGGCGACGCGGCGGCCGTCGACCGTGGACAGGCGGGCGGCCAGGGTCGCGGGGTCGCTGGGGTCACCGGCGCGGCCGGTGGAGAAGGTGCCGGTCAGGTCCCAGTACTCGGCGGAGCGGAAGGCGATGCGCTCGCGCTCCCGCTCGACGACGAGGCGGGTGGCGACCGACTGCACCCGGCCGGCCGACAGCCGCGGCATGACCTTCTTCCACAGGACCGGCGAGACCTCGTAGCCGTAGAGGCGGTCGAGGATGCGGCGGGTCTCCTGGGCGTCGACCAGCTTCTGGTTCAGCTCGCGCGGGTTGGCCACGGCGGCCCGGATCGCGTCCTTGGTGATCTCGTGGAAGACCATCCGGTGGACCGGGACCTTGGGCTTGAGGATCTCCTGGAGGTGCCAGGCGATGGCCTCGCCCTCGCGGTCCTCATCGGTGGCGAGGAAGAGTTCGTCGGACTCGGCCAGCAGCTCCTTGAGCTTCTTGACCTGGTCCTTCTTGTCACTGTTGACGACGTAGATCGGCTGGAAGTCGGCGTCGACGTTCACGCCGAGGCGGGCCCAGGGCTCGCCCTTGTACTTCGCCGGGACCTCCGCCGCGCCGTTCGGGAGGTCGCGGATGTGCCCGACGCTGGCCTCGACCACGTAGCCGGGGCCGAGGTAGCCCTTGATCGTCTTCGCCTTGGCAGGCGACTCGACGATGACGAGTCGGCGGCCGCCGCCCTGTGCGGTCTCGCTGGTCGGGGACAACTTCGCTCTTCTCTCCGGTCGACGCTGGGGGTAACCCCCCGGGCCGGAGCTCTGGGGGACACTGCGGTGACGCTTGACGCTGCGGAGTGTGACGGTACATCCCGCCCTCGTGTCAAACGGAAAAACCCCGCAACGCCACTCGAACGGTAACCCGACTACATGCCTTCATGCCGCCCGGACCGGACACGCGCCCCGCGGCGGGCCCGGCGCGGCCGCCGGACCGGGCGGGGCAGCGAGGGCGGGCGAGGGGTCCTGGCAGCCGGGCGGCGCTGGCAGGATGGACGGCGGCCGTATCCGTTCTCATCAAGCGTTCCCGGGGGTGCTCGCAACGATGCCGAAGCAGTACGCGGAGCCGTCACGCGGGCGGCCCGGCGCAGGTCCGTGCGGCCGGGCCGGGCGGGTCCGGAAGCGGACGGGCGGCGAGGGGCACGATCAAGCCATGCGGGTTGCGGGACTATCGACCGAGCAGGTCATGTTTGTCCCGGATCAGGGCGACTACGCCAGGTCGCCGATCCGGTGAGCACCCCGATGAGCGCACCCGGCGGGCCGCCCGCGAACGGCGCCCCCTCCCCTGCCGCCATCCGGAAGGCCACGCTGCGCCGCGCGGCCGTCGCCGTCGGCGCCGGGGCTCTCGGGGCGGCCTATCTGTGGCGCACCAATCCCCACGAACCGGGACATCTGCTGATCCCGTGCCCGTTCCGCTGGGCGACCGGATTGCTGTGCCCGGCGTGCGGCGGGACCCGCATGGCGTACGACCTGATGCACGGCGACCTCGTGGGGGCCTTCCACGACAACGCCGTCCTGCTGGCGCTGGGCGTGCCGGCCGCCGCGTACATGACCGGCCGATGGCTGTACGCGGGGCTGCGCGGGCGCCGCTTCCGGGCCCGCCTCGGGGCGCGCGGCAACGCCGTCGTACTGGGGATCGCCGCCGTCTGGATGCTCGTGCGCAATCTCACGGGCTGACACGCAGGCCGCCGGGCGCCGCCGCGGGGGAAGCGACGGCGCCCGGCGTACCGTGCGTATCGAAGGTGTCCGGTCTCTGCTGCCCGCCTGTCGGGCGGCTGCTCGCCTGTCGGGCGCGCCTCAGCGCACCGTGACGGTGATCACCGGAGAGACCACGCCGCCGCCGGCCACCCGCAGCTGGTTGACGCCCTTGATGCCCAGCTTCACGCGGACCGAGTAGGCACCGGCCTTGTTGGTGGTCACACTGGCGGGCAGCGACACCCACTTGGCGCCCTGCTTCTGCTGGACGGTGACCTTGGTGCCGGCCTTCAGGCCCGTGGAGGTGCCGGAGATGCGGAACTCCTGCCACGCCTTGACCGAGCCGGTGCTCGCCTTGGCGGTGAGCGTGGCCTTCTGCGGGGCCTTGGCGGCGGCGGTGTGGGCGGTCGGGGCCGCGGGGGCGGCGGAGGCGGCGGCCGCGGTCCCGGCGACGAGAGCGGCGCTGAGAACACCTGCGGCGGCGAGGCGGTATGCACGGTTCATGTCGTGTTCCTCCCTGTTGGGCCGGTTGATGGCCTTCATACAGGAACACGGGTGGATGGCCGTGTCGGTTGCCTCACACGTGCATAAGATTTTCTCAAGCGGCGGAAGTGAATGCCTGTGCGCGAAAAGGCAGTTGATCGCGCAACGAAAAGCTCGCCGTCCGGATGGCGGCGCCCGGGCCGTCAGCGCCCGAAGGCCCGGTCGGCCCTGGCGCTACAGCGGCAGCAGCAGCCCGTCGCTACAGCAGCAGCCAGCACCCCGTGACCAGGAAGACCGTCCCGAAGAGCAGCGTCAGCGCCGCCCCGGTCGACCGGCCGACCCCGTCGGCGACGCGCTCCCCGGACCGTACGCACACGCCCGTCCACACCAGCAGGCCGGCGCCGAACAGCGCGAAGGCCACACCGGCGAACGCCTCGGGTCCACTCTCCATCCGGGCAGCGTGGCACCTCCGGGCGGCACACCGGCGAACGGCGGGTGAACGCCGCCGCCCGATGCCGCGCCGCACCCCTTCCGCCCGCCCCCAGCGCTACCCCCGTCCCGCTCTTCCGGCGCTGCCCTCGTCGCTCTCCTCCGGCGCTACCCCCGTCACTCTCCTCCGGCGTCCCCGCCCCTCTCCCCCGCTCGCAGTCAGCCCTGCTCGACCGGCTCCAGGAAGCCCTGGCCGATCAGCATCCGGATGGCCTCGGGCGTACGGTCGCGGAGCAACACCGGGTCCTCGCCCACCAGTTGCGCGATCGCGTCCAGAATGCGCCCGGCGGGCAGCGAACCGTCGCACACCCCGGCGAAGCCCGCGCCGACCGTGTCCACCTTCGTGGCGCGCCGCATACCGCGGTTCTGCCGGAGGACGACATGCTCCGGGTCCTCCGCACCGGGCAGCCCGACCTGCTCCTGCACGACCTCGGGGGCGAGCCGGAAATGCCCGGCCAGCAGCGCCGCGTCGTCCGTCGCGCGCAGGAAGTCCTGGCGGGCGAAGTGGTCGACGACCACGGAGCCCAGCGGCTGCTCGACCGGGTGCGGCCATTCCTCGACCGTGATCGACGGGTCCTCGGCGCCGGACTTGCGCAGGGTGATCCACCCGAAGCCGACGGCCTTCGTCTTACGGGCCTCGAACTCCTCCAGCCAGGCGTCGTAGCGCGCGGCGTACTCCTCGGGGCTCGTCCGGTGGTCGCCGGCGTCCCGCAGCCACAGCTCGGCGTACTGCGTGACGTCCTGGACCTCGCGCTGCACGATCCACGCGTCACAGCCGCGCGGCACCCACGAACGCAGCCGGTCGCGCCAGTCCTCGCCCTCGACGTGCTGCCAGTTGGCGAGGAGCTGGCAGTACCCGCCGTCGTTCAGGTGGTCCGCCGCCTGCTGGACCAGGGTGCGGCACAGGTCGTCGCCGCCCATGCCGCCGTCCCGGTAGGTCAGCCGGGCGCCCGGCGAGATCACGAAGGGCGGGTTGGAGACGATCAGGTCGTACGTCTCCTCGCCCACCGGCTCGAACAGCGAGCCCTCGCGCAGGTCCGCATCGGGCACCCCGGACAGGGCGAGCGTGAGGCGGGCGATGCGCAACGCGCGCGGGTTCAGGTCCGTGGCCGTGACCTGGGTGGCGTACGGGGAGGCGTGCAGCGCCTGGACGCCGGAGCCGGTGCCGAGGTCGAGGACCTTGGCGACGGGGGTGCGGACGGTGATGCCGGCGAGGGTGGTGGACGCGCCGCCGACGCCGAGGACCAGCTGCGCGCGGTCCACGCCGGCGGCCTCCTCGGCGGCCCGGATGCCGCCCGCGCCGCCGACCGCGCACCCCAGGTCGGAGACGATCCACCAGTCCTGGCCCTCGGGGCCGCCGTACGGGCGGACGTCCACGCTCGCGCGGACCTCGTCCCCGTCGCACACCAGCCAGCCGTCGGCGAGGCAGTCCGCCACCGGCAGCGCGGCGGCGGCGCGGTCGTACGGCACCGGGCGCTGGAGCAGGAACAGGCGCACCAGGGTGGCCGACGCCTGGGTGCCGCGGGTGGCGCGGAGCGCCGGGACGGTCTCGCTGCGGGCCAGCGCGGCGTAGGCGGGCGCGCCGAGCAGCTCCAGGAGGCCGTCGGCGGTGAACCCGGCGGCCAGCAGCGCCTCGCGCAGCCGGGCGGTGCGGGCGGCGGAATCGGGGTCTCGAAGGTCAGCGGTGGGGAGGTGCGTACTCACGCCCCCATTGTCGGGGCAACCACTGACAAACGGCCACGGCCCCGCCGTACCGCCGCTGCCGGGTCACGCCCGACGGCGTGTCGGACGCGGGCCCGGCGCATCTGACGGCGTGTCGGACGCGTCCGGGGCGCGTCCGAGAGGCGTACCTGACGGCACCCGGGACGCGGCGCGGCGGTACGGGCGGCCCTGACGGGGTGTCGCCGTACCGGAGACGCGGGGCAGCGGCCCGGCCGTATTGACGGCATGTCGCCGTACTGGAGAAGTGGGAGCAGCGGCCCAGCCGTACTGACGGCATGTCGCCGTAGCGAAGGCTCGGGGGCAGCGACCCAGCCGTACTGACGGCGTGTCGGCCGATACCCGGGGCGCCCCACGCCCGGGTCCCCGATGCCCGGGGCCCCCGATGCCCGGGGCGCCGATGCCCGGGGCGCCGATGCCCGGAGCGCCGGTGGCCAGCGCCCCAGTGGCCGCCGCGGCTACTTCTTCGGTGAGGCCGAGCCGCCGCCCTCCGTGGCCTTCTGGTTCTGGCAGCCGGACTGCCCGGCCATCGCCTTGCCGACGTCCCCGGACTCCAGCTTCTTGAACGCCTGTTCGCTCTTCTTGTTGAGCTTGTTGATGCCGTCGGACAGCGACCGCAGGCCGTCCGCGAACTTGCCCTTGTCGCCGGTGTCCAGGCCGTCGACCTGCTTCTTGAGGTCGCCGTAGCCCTTGGAGAGGTCGTTGAGCTCCTTGACGGCGTTCTTCTGGGACTCCTCGCCGCCGTCGGCGGGCGGCGCGCCCGCCTGGCTCAGCGACTTGGCCAGTGCCGCGTAGGCGTCGGAGATCTGCTGGAAGGCCTTGGAGTCGGCCTCCTGCACCTTCTTGGAGTCGGTGCCGCCGCTGTCGGCCGTCTGCATGGCCGTGTTGGCGTCCTGGATCTTCTTGAACTGGGCCTGGGCGGGGTCGCAGAACTTCTTGGCCCAGTCGTCGAGCTTTTTGTCGCCGTCGTCGCTGCAGCCGGTCAGCGCGAGCATCAGTGCCGCGCCGCCGGACAGCGCGGCCACAAGCTTCTTCTTCACCGGATTGGTCCCTTCCATGGCTCTCGGCCCCGGAACATACACGTCCCGAGGCCCTCGCCCCCGAGCCGGTCGGGCCGTACGAGCCGCATTGCAGCCATTTGCACCAAGGCCCGGCGCCCGGCCGGGCACACAGCAGGGCGGGCGGACGGCGCGCTCAAGGCACGCCGTCCGCCCGCCCGTTGAGCGGCGCGGACGCCGGTTCCGTCAGGAGACCACCGCGGGATCGGCGGTCTGCGCCACCTTCCCCGAGTTGTTGTCTTCGTCACCCACCGCGATGCCGCGGCGCTTGGAGAGGTACACCGCGCCGACGATGATCGTGATGGCCAGGACGGCGACCACGATCCGTACGCCGACGTTCTTGTCCGCCCCGTAGCTGAACTTCACGACGGCCGGCGCGATCAGCAGCGCGACCAGGTTCATGACCTTCAGCAGCGGGTTGATCGCGGGGCCCGCGGTGTCCTTGAACGGGTCGCCGACCGTGTCGCCGATGACCGTCGCGGCGTGCGCCTCGCTGCCCTTGCCGCCGTGGTGACCGTCCTCGACCAGCTTCTTCGCGTTGTCCCAGGCGCCGCCGGAGTTGGCGAGGAAGACCGCCATCAGGGTGCCGGTGCCGATCGCGCCGGCGAGGAACGAGCCGAGCGCGCCGACGCCGAGCGAGAAGCCGACGGCCATCGGAGTGAGCACCGCCAGCAGGCCGGGCGTGGCCAGCTCGCGCAGCGCGTCCTTGGTGCAGATGTCCACGACACGCCCGTACTCGGGCTGCTCCGTGTAGTCCATGATCCCGGGCTTCTCGCGGAACTGCCGGCGCACCTCGAAGACGACCGAGCCCGCCGACCGGGACACCGCGTTGATCGCCAGCCCCGAGAAGAGGAAGACGACCGAGGCGCCCAGCACCAGGCCCACCAGGTTGTTCGGCTGCGAGATGTCCAGGCTCAGGCCCATGCCCCGGGCGGCGTCGCCGACGTCCCGTACGGCCGTGGCGATCGCGTCACGGTACGAGCCGAACAGCGCGGCCGCGGCCAGCACCGCCGTGGCGATGGCGATGCCCTTGGTGATGGCCTTGGTGGTGTTGCCGACGGCGTCGAGGTCGGTGAGGACCTGCGCGCCGTCGCCGGTGACGTCGCCGGACATCTCGGCGATGCCCTGGGCGTTGTCGGAGACCGGGCCGAAGGTGTCCATCGCGACGATGACGCCGACGGTGGTCAGCAGGCCGGTGCCGGCCAGCGCCACCGCGAACAGCGCCAGCATGATCGAGGCGCCGCCCAGCAGGAACGCGCCGTACACGGCCAGGCCGATCAGCACCGCGGAGTAGACCGCGGACTCCAGACCGATGGAGATCCCGGAGAGCACCACCGTCGCCGGGCCGGTCAGCGAGGTCTTGCCGATGTCCCGTACGGGCCGCCGGCTGGTCTCCGTGAAGTAGCCGGTGAGCTGCTGGATGAGCGCGGCCAGCACGATGCCGATGGCGACCGCCACCAGCGCCAGCATCCGCGGGTCACCGTCGCGGGACAGGATCGCGGGGTCCGAGACGCCGGACAGGTCCGCGTAGGAGGACGGCAGGTACGTGAAGACGGCGATCGCCACGAGGACCAGCGAGATCGCCGCGGAGATGAAGAAGCCGCGGTTGATGGCCGTCATGCCGCTGCGGTCGGAGCGCCGGGGCGCCACCACGAAGATGCCGATCATCGCGGTGAGCACGCCGATGGCCGGGACCAGCAGCGGGAAGGCCAGACCCGAGTCGCCGAACGCGGCCATGCCCAGGATGAGGGCGGCGACCAGTGTCACGGCGTACGACTCGAAGAGGTCGGCGGCCATGCCCGCGCAGTCGCCGACGTTGTCGCCCACGTTGTCCGCGATGGTCGCGGCGTTGCGCGGGTCGTCCTCGGGGATGCCCTGCTCGACCTTGCCGACGAGGTCGGCGCCGACGTCCGCGGCCTTGGTGAAGATGCCGCCGCCGACGCGCATGAACATGGCGATCAGCGCGGCGCCGAGGCCGAAGCCCTCCAGGACCTTGGGCGCGTCGACCGCGTAGACGAGCACCACACAGGACGCGCCCAGCAGGCCGAGCCCCACGGTGAACATGCCGACGACGCCACCCGTACGGAAAGCGATCTTCATGGCCTTGTGCGAGACGGCCGTGAGATCCTTTTTCGCCTCGCCCTCGCCCGGTGTGGCTTCCCGGGCCGCAGCCGCGACGCGCACATTGCTGCGCACCGCCAGCCACATCCCGATATAGCCGGTGGCGGCCGAGAAACCGGCGCCGATCAAGAAGAAGACGCTGCGCCCGGCGCGCTGCGTCCAGTTGTCCGCGGGAAGCAGCATGAGCAGGAAGAACACCACCACGGCGAAAACGCCGAGGGTGCGCAACTGCCGGGCGAGATAGGCATTCGCACCTTCCTGCACGGCGGCGGCGATCTTCTTCATGCTGTCGGTTCCCTCACCGGCGGCCAGCACTTGCCGCACCAGTACCGCCGCGACGGCCAGTGCCGCGAGCGCCACGACGGCGATCACCAGCACGATGCCGCGGTTGCCCGACGTCAGCGATGGCTCGGCCAGGTAAGAGGGGTGTTCCAGCAACTGAGGGGTGTAAGGCCCCGCCATTCGTCCTCCTTGACGTTTGGCACATGGGCGCGCGGATGCACGCTCAGGCGTCCTGAGCAAAGTTGTGGACGGATTGTAGGTAGCTGCACCAGATCAAAACAGGGCGCCTCAAAGGGAATTCGCCGGTGGCGGCCGAGATCGTTCGAAGAACGGGCGGAGATCGGACAGAGATCAGGCGAAGAAGCAGCGAAGATCGAAAATCGCACGACCGCCGACGCGTTTGCCGCAATTCGCCTGGACGAATGAATGCGAATAATTCGCTGACCAGTGAATGATGATCTCAGTGTCTTACCTAACGCCCCTGCTCACGGCCGCCGCGGACGGGCACGGGGAGGGGCGCGCGGGAGCGTGGCGTGAGCCGGGGCGTTACGGCGGGCCTATGGGCGGGGCGGAGCGAGCGCGGGCGTACGCGTGGGCCCGGCCGTCCGGCGGGGTGACGGCGGTGCGGCGGACGGGTCCCGGCGGCGATGCACGTGCGGCGGGCGCCGCAGGCGGGTCCCGCACCGCGTACCGCCACGGAAGTACGCACTCCGGTAGGGGCCACGCGGGTCCTGGACGGCGGCGGACCGTACGCCCGGTACGGCCGGGTGGGGAGGCGGAGGCGGCCGGTGCGCGCGACCGGTGGGTCCGTGGAGTCCGCGGGGCTCCCTGGGCACGGGTGTGCGGATGTGGCCTGAAGAGGGGGGTGCGCGGGGTGGGGAGCGGCCGGGCCGTGAGAGAGCGTTTCGACCACGGCCGGGTCCGCCGGAGCGGGTTCCACGAAAGAGGTGGGGCACGTAGGGCCGAATGGGGGCGTGGGGTGGGGAGGAGGGGGTGTGGGGGCGCGTTCCGGACGATGGGGTGGTCGCGTACGGGGGTGCGAGGGGGAGGGCGCTGGCCGCCGGGGCAGCGGTATGCCGTGTACGGCTGCCAACCGGTCGGGCGGCGCGTGGTGGCGGCGCGAGGGGCGGCCCGACGGGGTACCGCGGCCTACCAGGCGATTCTTACGAGGACGGCTTTACGGGACACGGCTCTGCGGGGCGCGGTTATGCGGGGCCCCGCTAGGGACCGGCTCTACAGGGCCCGGCTCTACGGAACACAGTCGGCGTCGGCGCAGCCCTGCGGAGGGGGCAGCTCCTCGGGAGCGGCCTGTCCGTCCGAGCCCCTACGTACGGCCCACGGCCCACGGCCCACGCCCTACGGCAGCACCGGCGCCGGCGTCGTCGGCCAGCTCATGCGGATGATGCCGCCGGTCTCGCCGGAGGTCACCTCGACGTCGTCGACCAGCCCGCTGATGACCGCGAGGCCCATCTCGTCGTCGCCCTCCGCCCCGTCGCCGTTGTCCAGCGCCGACCCGCCGGGCACCGGCTCGCCGTCGACGCCACGGACGCCGGGCACCGCACCGGCACCGGCCGGGCTGCCCGGGACCTCGTCGCCCACCTCGATGGAGAACTTCTTCTCGTCCTCCACCAGGGCGACCCGCACCGGCGCGGCGATGTTGTTGGTGCGGTGCAGTCCCACCGCACGGGTGCACGCCTCACCGACGGCGAGCCGAACCTCGTCCAGCACGGCCTCGTCCACGCCGGCCCGCCTCGCCACGGCGGCCGCGACCAGTCGCGCGGTGCGGACATGCTCGGGAAGGGCGCTGAAGCGGAGTTCGACGGTGGCCATGCCATCCCCCTCGGTATGCGGGCGTGCAACGCAGGGGGCCGGACCGCCAAGCCCGGTTCCCCCCACTGCTTCCGACCCCGCGCCCTCGGCGCGGGGTCCGGCGAGCCGTCAGTCGGTGGCCGCGACGGCTTCGTCGACCGAGGTGTGGATCGGGAACACCTTGGTCAGTCCGGTGATACGGAAGATCTTCAAAATGCGCTCCTGGTTGCAGACCAGGCGCAGCGAGCCCTCATGGGCCCGCACCCGCTTCAGCCCGCCGACCAGCACACCGAGCCCCGTGGAGTCCAGAAAGTCGACACGCTCCATGTCGACCACGAGGTGGTAGCTTCCGTCGTTCACGAGCTCGACCAGCTGCTCACGCAGCTTGGGCGCGGTGTATACATCAATCTCGCCACCGACCTCGACGACCGTACGGTCGCCAACGGTCCGGGTCGACAGGGACAGGTCCACGGATCCTCCAGCACCTTGCTATCGAGCGGTCGCCCCCCATGGATCGGCAGCCGCGATGGCATTCAATCACTTACCAGCAGGCGTGCACGACGCCTTGTGCGCATTGTCCGTCACACCGGTGACACACTCGGTGCCGATGGCCTCCAATCAGCTGCCCCCGGACGGGGGCACCAGTCCCTCCCCGCGCACGGTCCTGGACCGTCTCACCCAGGGGTCGTCCCGCGCTACGCGCATCACTCATACGGAGCACTTGCCCCCGCGCATCGGCAGCCATGCGGAATGGCCCGCACGGATCCGCACGGAGGTGGTCGACGCCGTCCGGGCGGCCGGGATCGAGCGCCCGTGGACGCACCAGGCCCGTACCGTCGAGCACGCGCTGCGCGGCGAGTCGGTCGTCATCGCCACCGGCACCGCGTCCGGAAAGTCGCTCGCCTATCTGGTGCCGGTGCTGTCCGGACTCCTGGAGGGTTCGGAGGCCCCGAACGGGCGCGGCGCCACGGCCCTGTACCTCGCGCCCACCAAGGCGCTCGCCGCCGACCAGCGGCGCGCCGTCGGCGAGCTGGCGGCGCCGCTCGGCAGCGCGGTGCGGCCCGCCGTGTACGACGGCGACACGCCGGTCGAGGAACGCGAATGGGTGCGCCAGTACGGCAACTACGTGCTCACCAACCCCGACATGCTGCACCTGGGCATCCTCCCGGCCCATCCCCGCTGGTCCTCCTTCCTGCGCGCCCTCAGGTACGTCGTCATCGACGAGTGCCACAGTTACCGGGGCGTCTTCGGCTCCCACGTGGCACAGGTCATACGCCGCCTGCGGCGGATCTGCGCCCGGTACGGGTCCGAGCCGGTCTTCCTGCTGGCCTCGGCCACCGCCGCCGAGCCGGCGCGGGCGGCCGAGCGCCTCATCGGGCAGCCCGTGGCGGAAGTCACGGAGGACACGTCGCCGCGCGGCGAGGTCGTCTTCGCCCTGTGGGAGCCGCCGCTGACGGAACTGCACGGCGAGCAGGGCGCGCCCGTACGCCGTACCGCCACCGCCGAAACCGCCGATCTGCTGACCGACCTGGCCCTCCAGGACGTACGCACCGTCGCCTTCGTACGGTCCCGGCGCGGCGCCGAACTGATCGCCCTCATCACGCAGGAGCGGCTGGGGGCGATCGACCGGGCGCTGGCGGGCCGGGTGGCCGCGTACCGGGGCGGCTACCTGCCCGAGGAGCGGCGCGCCCTGGAGCGTGCGCTGCACACCGGTGATCTGCTCGGCCTGGCCGCCACCACGGCCCTGGAGCTGGGCGTGGACGTCTCGGGCCTCGACGCCGTCCTGATCGCCGGATACCCGGGCACCCGCGCCTCCCTGTGGCAGCAGGCCGGGCGCGCGGGGCGAAGCGGCCAGGGGGCGCTCGCGGTCCTCGTCGCCCGGGACGATCCGCTGGACACCTACCTCGTGTACCATCCCGAGGCGCTGTTCGACCAGCCCGTGGAGTCCACCGTCCTGGACCCGGACAACCCGTACGTCCTCGCCCCGCACCTGTGTGCGGCAGCCGCCGAACTTCCGCTCACCGAGGCCGACTTTCCGCTTTTCGGCCCGGCGGTGCCGCAGCTCCTGCCCTCCTTGGAGGCACGCAAGCTGCTGCGCCGCCGCGCCAAGGCGTGGCACTGGACCCGTCGCGAGCGGGCCGCCGACCTGGCGGACATCCGTGGCCAGGGCGGCTCGCCCGTACAGATCGTGGAGGCGGGCACCGGCCGGCTGCTGGGCACGGTGGACGCGGCCGCCGCGCACACCACCGTCCACGACGGCGCGGTCCATCTGCACCAGGGCCGTACGTACCTGGTCCAGCACCTGGACCTGGAAGACGACGTGGCCCTCGTCGAGCAGGCCGACCCGCCGTATTCGACGACCGCCCGGGACACCACCGCCGTCGCCATCCTGGAGACCGAGACGGAGATCCCCTGGGGCGACTCACGGCTGTGTTTCGGCTCGGTCGAGGTCACCAACCAGGTCGTCTCCTATCTGCGCCGCCGGCTCATCACCGGCGAGGTGCTGGGCGAGACCAAGCTCGACCTGCCGCCCCGTACGCTGCGCACCCGGGCCGTGTGGTGGACCGTCACCGAGGACCAGCTCGACGCGGCCCGGGTGAACCCGGAACAGCTCGGCGGCGCCCTGCACGCGGCCGAGCACGCCTCGATCGGGCTGCTGCCGCTGTTCGCCACCTGCGACCGCTGGGACATCGGCGGCGTCTCCCTCCCGCTGCACCCCGACACCCTCCTGCCCACCGTCTTCGTCTACGACGGCCACCCGGGCGGCGCGGGCTTCGCCGAGCGCGCCTTCCACACCGCCCCCGAGTGGCTCGCCGCCACCCGCAAGGCCATCGCCTCCTGCGAGTGCGAGGCCGGCTGCCCGTCCTGCATCCAGTCCCCCAAGTGCGGCAACGGCAACGACCCCCTCCACAAACGAGGCGCCGTCCGCCTCCTGACGGAACTCCTGAGACATGCGCCGCGCCAGGGCCGTCGGCCGGCCGACGGCCCCACTACGTAGCCTCGACGATCACCAAGGTCCCGTGGCTCCCGGCGCGGACCGCGTGCGGCGTGCCCGCCGGCACGACGTACAGCTCGCCCTGCCGCACGGACACGGCCGCGCCGTCCACCGTCAGCTCCAACCTGCCGTCGAGCACCAACAGCGCCTCGGCCGCGTCATGGGTCTCCTCCTCTCCCGGCAACTCGTCCATGCGCAGCACCTTCACGTCGGCCGCGCCCACCCGTCCCAGGGGCCGGGAACTCCAGGCGCCCGGCAGCGCGTCCGCCGTCTTCCGTACGTCGATCACCGTCAAGGCATGCCTCCCGACGGGCTCTTCCGGTCCTGCCCGGAGGGGCCCGCACGTCGCGTTCAGTGGATGTCTGGACGCTATGCGGGAAGGGGCGGCGGGTGGTCGACCGTTCGGTAAAACCTCCTTGGGCGTGAGTGGTGGAGGGTCTGTCGTGAGTGATGGAGGGTCTGTCGTGAGTGATGGAGGTCTGTCATGACTGACGGTGGGTTGGTCGTGCGCGCTGGAGAGTTGGGTGGTTCAGGTGCCAGTGGCGCCTCCCCCAGATATCGGCTCCGCGCCCGGGGCCGTGCCCAGGGCCGTGGGCGGGCCCGCGCGGGCGCGGATGTCCGAGGTGAACGGGCCGGTACGGGCGCGTGCCGTGACGTCCGCGATGTCGCCACGTACGGTGCAGCGCACCAGCTGCGCGTCCTGGGCAGCCGCCACCCGGCGCGCGGCGCCGCAGGCCTCCGTCGTACTCCGGAGCGCCCGGTCCGCCGCGGCCAGCGCCGCCAAGTCCGCCGCCGCACCCGCCCGGTGACGCGCCACGCCCACTTGGGCCATGGCGATCACCACCGCGAACACCGTGCACAGCGCCATCGCCGCGAACACCGCCCACACCGTGGCCGAGCCCTCATCGCCCCACCGTGTCCTCCGCAAGAGCCGTCGCCTCCCCTCGGAGCGTCAGCGTGAGCGGCCCCGGGCCGGGCGCCGCCGCGGTGACGCGTACCTGTACGAGGTCGCCCTTCCGGGACTGCGCCACCCGTGCGCCCCGTGGGGCCGCGCCACGGGCCGCCGCGTCGACGGCCGCCGGTGTCTCCGACCGGGCCGCCGCCCGCGCCCCGGCCCGTGCCGCGTCCACGCACTGGATCTGCGCGCACGCGGCCATCAGGCCCCACAAGAGCGCGCCCGTGAACAGGACCAGGGCCGGGATCGTCAGGGCGGCTTCGGCCGTCACGTATCCCCCGTCGCGTACGACACGGATGGGCTTTCCGCACCGTGCGTCACCATCGCCGCGTGCGGGTTTTCTGCCCCACACGTGACCCTCGTCGCGCTCGTCGTCAGACATGGACGCCCAGAGCCTTTCCGATCAGCGCGCGCAGTGCCGATTCCACCGCGCCGCCCGACAGCACCTTGTAGAGCACCGCGGCGGCCGCACACGCCGCCAAAGTCCCTACTGCGTACTCGGCCGTGGTCATGCCCCGATCCGCCGCGTACCCGCGCCGGACAGCCAGGGACGAGACCACTCCCCTGGCGCGTCCGGCCATTGCAGTGCCACGCGACAACCACCGTCGTACGAACATCGTTTCTCCCTTGATTGCCTGCTGAGATGCGGTCTGAGATGTAGGTGTGGATGTGTGTGGGCCTCGCCCACGATCAGTTGTGTGCCATGAGCCCCTCCGCCAGGCCGATCAGGACCGGCACCACACCGATCGTCAGGAAGGCGGGCAGGAAGCACGCCGCCAGAGGGAGCGTCACCAACACCGAGGCCCGCCGCGCCCGTTCGGCCGCGGTGCGCTGTGCCGCCGCGCGGAGCCCTGCGGCGATCCGCGAGATGCCCTCCACGGCCGGGACCCCGGATATGCCCGCCCGCTCCATGCAGCGGGCAAGGTCACAGGCACCGGGGAGCGCCCCGAACCGTTGCCATGCAGCCGACGGCTCGGCGCCCAGCCGGAGTTCGGCGGCCACACGTCGCAGCCGTACGCCGACAGTGCCGCCCACCGACCGGCCCACCGCATCGGCGGCCTCCCTCGGGCCGGCCCCCGCCGCGAGGCAGGCCGCCAGCAGGTCCGCCGCCGGTGCCAGCGCCGCGCGCAGGCCCGCCTCCGCCGCTCGCCGCGCCGCCAGCGCCTTCGTACGGCGCTGGCGCAGGCCGACTCCGTACGCCACGGCGAGTCCGATCACGGCGCCGGTCGCTCCGCCGACGAGAATGGTCACGGCCGCCGCGACCGCCGCGGCCCCCGCCCACTCCCGGAACCACCCGGCCCACCGCCTTCGAACCCGAACCCGAGACAGAGTCCGAGACAGAGTCCGAGACTGAGCCCGACTTCGACTGCGCGCTCCCTTCGCCGCCTTGCGCGCGCCTGCATCGCCCCCGAACCCGTCGTCCAGAAGCACCCAGGCCCGTCGTCGCGCAGTACGTACGCCGTGGCACTCCCGCACGGCCGAGAGCAGGCACACCCCGGCGGCGAGAATCGACAGAACAATCCCCAGGCTGTGGATAACATCTGGGACATCGCCATGGGCGGTGGAGTCCCGGAGAACGTCAGTGGACATGGGCGCTCCCCTCCGCGGCCCGGATGATGCGAGCCGTCCAGGCCACGCCGCACCACTCCAGAAGCCCGCCGACCAGCAAGCACGCCCATCCGGCAGGGGTGTGCAGCAGCACCCGGAGCGGGTCGGCGCCCAGCGCGCTGCCCAACGCGACACCACCGGCCGGCAGGAGCGCGAGCATCAGCGCCGTCGCTCTTGGCCCGGCCAACTGGGCGCGCAGGTCGTCGCGTTGGTCGCGCCGCGCTCGGAGGCCCGACGCAATGCGCTCCAGCCCGGCGGCCAGTCCGGCCCCGCCGTCCACGGCCACCTGCCAGCACGCCGCCACACCGGCCAGTCCCTCCGCACCGGGCATCCGCGCCACCGCCCGCAAGGCCTGCGGCACGTCACCGCCGAACCGCGCCGCCACCACTGCCGCGCCCGCCTCACCGAAACCCGCGACGCCGCTCGCCACGAGTGCCTGACCGGGCTGGCGGCCCGCCCTCAGCTCGCCCGCCACCGCCTCGCAGAGCTCGATCACCGCGTCACCCCGGCGCGCCCGTTCCCGTTCCCCTTCCCGGGCCCGCAACCGACGCCGGACCAGCGCCATCGCCACCACGGCGACGACCACCGGCAGCACCGACCGGCCCAGCAGGCCGAGGGCGATTCCGGCCGGCACGCACCACAACTCCCTTCGAGAGGTCCACCGGCGGGCCGCCTCTCGCAGCTTCTTCAGTCCCTTCCGGAGCCGTACGCGCACTCCGCCGGGCGTAGCGGGGCCCGCACCGCCCGGCGGGCCCGCCCGCTCACCGCCCACGAACAGCACCCGTGCCCGTCGTAACTCGTCGTTCCGTCCACCGGACATCCAGACCGCCACCCCGGCGCACAGCACCGCCGCACACACCGGCACCGTCCCGACCACCGCCGTACCGACCTGGCTCATTTCGCGCCCCTCCCCCGCTCGCAGAGCCCCTTCAACCGCCGCCATCCGGGCGCCTCCTGGAAGCCGGTCGGCGACCACACCGCAGCCGGTACGGTCACCACGAACCCGTCCCGGCCCCGCTCCAGAACGTCCACCTGCGCAAGCCGCCGACGGCCGGATCCGTCCCGCACGAGATGCAGCACCACCGACAGGGCGGCCGCCAACTGGCTGTGCAGCGCGGACCGGTCGAGCCCTGCCGTCGAGCCGAGGGCCTCCAGGCGCGCCGGTACGTCGCACGGGGCGTTCGCGTGCACCGTGCCCGAGCCGCCCTCGTGGCCGGTGTTCAGCGCCGCCAGCAGGTCGGTGACCTCGGCACCGCGCACCTCGCCGACCACCAGCCGGTCCGGCCGCATCCGCAGCGCCTGCCGCACCAGGTCCCGCAGGGTGACGCGGCCGACGCCCTCCTGGTTCGCGGGCCGGGTCTCCAGCCGTACGACATGGGGGTGGTGGGGTCTCAGCTCCGCCGAATCCTCGGCCAGTACGAGCCGTTCGGCCGGACCGGCCAGGCTCAGCAACGAACTGAGCAAGGTCGTCTTTCCGGAGCCCGTGCCGCCGCTGATCAGGAAGGAGAGCCGGGCGTCCAGCAATGCGCGCAGCAGCCGGTCGCCGTCCGGCGGCACCGTGCCCGCCGCCACCAGCTCCGCCAGGGTGAAGGCGCGCGGGCGCAGGACGCGCAGCGACAGACAGGTGCCCGCGACGGCTACCGGGGGCAGTACGGCGTGCAAACGGGTGCCGTCGGGCAACCGGGCGTCCACCCAGGGGCGGGCGTCGTCCAGCCGCCGTCCGGCCACGGACGCCAGCCGCTGCGCGAGGCGGCGTACGGCGGCCTCGTCGGCGAAGCGCACGGCCGTGCGCTCCAGACCGGCGCCCCGGTCGACCCAGACCTCGTCCGGCGCGGTGACCAGGACGTCCGTCACGTCCGGTGCGGTGATGAGCGGTTCGAGGGGTCCGGTGCCGGTCATTTCCGACCGCAGGGCGGACACGACGCCGAGCACCTCCGCGTCCCCGAGCAGCCGCCCCTCGGCACGCAGCGCCATCGCCACCCGCGCGGGCGTCGGCTCCGCCCCCGCCTCGGCCAGCCGCCCCCGTACGGCCTCCAGCAGCCCGGCACCGATCCCCGGCCGATCAGGGGGAGGGGCGCCTTGCCGATCAACGGGAGGGGCGCCTTCAGGAGGGGCGCCTTGCCGATCAGCCGAAGGAGCACCTTCAGGAGAGGCGCCTCCGGGAGGGGCACCTACGGGAAGGGCACCTACGGAAGAGGCACCTCCGGAAGGTGCCCCTTCAAACCGGACCGTCCTCATGACGACCCACCCCCAGCCCCCACACCGCGCCCCGCCGACCGCCTCACTTCCTCGACCGCCCGCTCCCGCTGCGGCACAACCCGCTCCCAGAACGCCCCGCCGAAGTGCCGCAGCGGCCCTCGTGCGTTCGCCCCGGGCGGCACCCCGCGCCTCAGGTCGGCGGGAAGACCGGCCTCCCAGCCCAGCTCCCCGGCCAGTGGAAGGCCCAGTAACCGGGCGATCTCCTCGGGGCTCAGCTCAGGGGTGCCGCCGGCGTCCGTCTCCGGGCCGTCGCGCACCACCACCCGTACGTCCGGCAGCACCGTCCGGACGCCCGCCGCCAGCCGCCGGGCCGCCGCGATCGCCCGCAGGTCGGCGGGGACGACCAGCAGGCCGACGTCGATCTGCGCGAGGGCTTCCGCGACCGCGTCGTCCAGCCGTCGTGGCAGGTCGATCACCACGGCGCCGCCCCGTCTGCGCGCCGCCGCCACGACCGCGCGCATCGCCTGGGGCGGGATCACCACCGCGTCGCCGCGGTCCCAGCTCAGTACGCGCAGGGAGTGCAGCCGTGGCAACGACTCCTCCAGGGCGCAGCCGGCCACCCGGCCGCGCGACTCGGCGAAGGCGGGCCAGCGCAGCCCCTCTTCCTTCTCGCCGCCGAGCAGGACGTCGAGGCCGCCGCCCAGCGGGTCCGCGTCGATCAGGATCGTGCGCCGGTGGCCGCGGGCGGCCGTGACCGCCAGGGCGCAGGCGAGGGTGCTCGCGCCGGCGCCGCCGCTGCCGCCGACCACCCCGACCGTCACGGCGGCCGGACCGGCGCCCTCCACCGCGTCGGCGATGCGGTCCACCAGCCAGCTCTCGCCGCCGGGGAGCGCCAGCACCCGTTCCGCGCCGAGGGCGACGGCCAGCTGCCACAGCGGCCGCTCGTCCGCGCCCCGGGCGACGAGCACCACGCCGTCCCGGCGGGCCGCGCCGCACAGCCGGGGCGCGCAGTCGTCGCCGACGATCACCAGCGGGGCCGACGCCCAGCCCCGCCCCCGGCTGCGGGCCGCGCCGCCCCGCGCCACTTCCGGTGTCGTACCGGCCGCCGCGCACAGTCTCAGCAGGTCGTCGAGGAGGGTGTCGTCCTCCGTGACGATCAGCGGTCCGCCGGGGTCTTCAGCCGTCCCGGGCGGTTGATCGGAAGTCATGCGTCCGGCCACGTTCCGTCTCCCTATCGCTACACAACTCACACATCCGCGAACTCGCGGAGTTTCACCGTGCAGCGATCCGGAAAATCCCGTGGATCTTGGTCCAAAACTGTGGACAACTCAATGCCTGTGAATATCCCAGTCACCTATACCGGCGACCTTGAAGGGGCTCCCTTAGAGCAGCGCTACGACTACGCTCGGTAACCTGTAACCGGCGTCAGCAAGCCATGATCGAACATTCAAGGGGAAGCGGCTGATCCGCCTCGGACGGGCAAAAACGCGTCCGGACATGCGACGACCCCCGCCGGGGGGGAGAGCGGGGGTCGTCCCCACGGCCGACTCGGGGGGGGGAGGAGTCGGACCGGGTTAGCACGGTCGCGAACGATCCGTGACTTCCATGGTGTACCCGAGAGCCTTCTCAGGCAAACCCACGCGCCACACCTTACGCCGAATGGTGGGCGCCTATGCTCGCCTCGTGGAAAACCACTCCGTGCCCCACTCGGCGACTCACTCGACACCCCGCACAGCCGCGTTCTTCGACCTGGACAAGACAGTCATTGCTAAGTCGAGCACGCTGACCTTCAGCAAGTCGTTCTACCAAGGCGGCCTGATCAATCGCCGGGCCGTACTGCGCACCGCCTATGCCCAGTTCGTCTTCCTCGCCGGCGGCGCGGACCACGAGCAGATGGAGCGGATGCGCGAATACCTCTCGGCGCTCTGCCGGGGCTGGGACGTGGCCCAGGTCCGGGAGATCGTAGCGGAGACCCTGCACGAACTGATCGATCCGCTCATCTACGACGAGGCCGCCTCGCTCATCGAGGAGCACCACACCGCCGGCCGCGACGTGGTGATCGTCTCCACCTCGGGTGCCGAGGTCGTCGAACCGATCGGCCGCCTCCTCGGCGCCGACCGCGTGGTGGCCACCCGTATGGTCGTCGGCGACGACGGCCGTTTCACGGGCGAGGTGGAGTACTACGCCTACGGGCCGACCAAGGCGCAGGCGATCAGGGAACTCGCCGCCTCGGAGGGCTACGACCTCGCGCGCTGCTACGCCTACAGCGATTCGGCGACCGACGTACCGATGCTCGAAGCCGTCGGACACCCGTACGCGGTCAACCCGGACCGGGCGCTGCGCCGCGAGGCCGCGAACCGCGGCTGGCCGGTGCTCTCCTTCAACCGTCCGGTCCAGCTCAAGCAGCGGCTGCCGTCCCTGGGCATGCCGTCGCGGCCGGTGCTGGCCACGGCGGCCGCCATAGGAGCGGCCGCCGCGACCGCGGGCCTGGTCTGGTACGCGAGCCGGCGGCGCCCGGTTCTTGCCCGTATCACCCGAGTTTGAAGGGAAAAGTAAAGAACTGTGGCGAGGGGTTCCGCTTCCCCCGCGCCAGGAGTACAAAGGACGTAACGGCCCGCGAGACCGAGGACATCCGAGAGGAAGACCTTCTACGCATCAAGGCCCCACGGACCGAAGCACGGAAGCCGGGCACCCACGCGACGCCGACCCGTCGATTACGGGCCAGCCGCACCAGGTAGCGGACCAAGTTCTCCGACCTGATCGGCACATATGGAGCACGCTTGGTAACCCGGCGGACGTGCCAGCGGCGGTACCAGAAGGACTGGGTACCGCCGCATCCCTTTGCGCAGCGACAGTCCCCTTGCCGGGTGACAGCCCCCTTGCCGGGCAGCAGAATCCTTGGCGGACGAGGGAACCCCTCGCCCGGACGACGGACCCCTTCGTCCGGACGGCAGAACCCCGCGTCCGGATGGCAGAACCCTTTGTGGGACGGCGGAACCCCTTGTGGAGCGGCGCCCCGCCCAGACGGACAGCCGCCCGCACACCCGGACGGCCCCCCACCCCCGAACGCCCTACGCCGCGCCGCGCTGCAGCGCCTCGCACACCGCCGTGCTCTCGCGCGCGCCCAGTTCCACCGCCCGCCCGCAGTGCGCGATCCACGCCGCCACGCCCTCCGGAGTGCCGGACACGTAGCTCTCCAGCGCGGCCACGTAGGCGGCCCGGTCCTGTTCCGCGTGGCCGACCTCCGCCGGACACACCGACTTCGGGTCGAGACCGCTGCCGACCAGCACCAGGCGTTCGGCCGCCCGCGCGACCAGCCCGTTGTACGAGCCGAAGGGCCGCAGCGCCAGCAGTTCGCCGTGCACCACCGCGGCCACCACCAGGGCGGGCGCCTCGCTGCCGGCCAGCAGCAGCCGCGCCAGCCCGTCCAGCCGCCCGGCGACCTCGTCGGCGTCCGGCAACGGCAGTTCCACCAGGGGCTCGTCCACGGGCTCCCCCGCGAGCCGGGGCCGCCCGACCGCGTCCTGCGCCGCGTCGCCGCTCGCCGCCACCAGGTGCAGCCGCGCCAGCACCCGCAGCGGCGACTGCCGCCACACGCTCAGCAGTTGCCCGGCCTCCGCGGTCAGCCGCAGTGCCGCGCCGACCGTCCGCGGCTCGCCCTCCACACCGAAGTCGGTGCGCCGCCGCACTTCCTCCAGTGCCCAGTCGGCGCCGGCCAGCGCCGCGGAGGCACGCGCGCCGCGCAGCGCCGCCTCGGAGGTGACCTCGTTGCTGCGCCGCCGCATGATCCGGTGCCCGTAGACCCGGTCCACGCTCTTGCGTACGGAGTCCACGGAGTCGGCGACGCCCGGGAGCGAGGCCAGGGTCGCGAGCGGATCGGCTGTCGTACTCATGGGTACGACCCTACGCACCTCATGGGCCGCAAGGCCGAACCGCTCGAAGGAGTGGTCTTCTTCACCCGAACCTCTCACCCAAGGCAACACCGCGATTACGCTTCGTGAACATGAAGATCGCGTTCGTGGGGAAGGGCGGCAGTGGCAAGACCACGCTGTCCTCCCTGTTCATCCGCCACCTCGCCGCCGCCCGCGTCCCCGTGCTCGCGGTGGACGCCGACATCAACCAGCATCTGGCGACCGCCCTCGGCATGGACGAGGCGGAGGCCGCCGCGCTGCCCGCGCTCGGCGCCCGGCTGCCGCTGGTCAAGGACTATCTGCGGGGCACCAACCCGCGTATCGCCTCCGCCGAGACGATGATCAAGACGACGCCGCCCGGGGAGGGCTCCAGGCTGCTGCGCGTCGTCGAGGAGAACCCGGTGTACGCGGCCTGCGCCCGGCCGGTGCTCCTGGAGGGCGAAACGGTGCGCCTGATGGCGACCGGACCCTTCACCGGGTCCGACCTCGGGGTGGCCTGCTACCACTCCAAGGTCGGCGCGGTGGAACTGTGCCTGAACCACCTCGTGGACGGCCGCGACGAATACGTCGTCGTCGACATGACGGCCGGTTCGGACTCCTTCGCCTCCGGGCTGTTCACCCGCTTCGACCTGACCTTCCTGGTCGCCGAACCGACCCGTAAGGGCGTCGCGGTCTACCGCCAGTACCGGGACTACGCGCGCGACTACGGCATCGCCCTCAAGGTCGTCGGCAACAAGGTCCAGGGCCCGGACGACGTCGCCTTCCTGGCCGACGAGGTGGGCGAGGACCTGCTGCTGACGCTGGGCGACTCGGCGTGGGTGCGGGCCATGGAGAAGGGGCGGCCGCGGCGCTTCGACCTGCTGGAGGCCGACAACCGGCAGGCCCTGAAGGAACTCCACTCCGCCGCTGACGAAACGTACGAGCAGCGCGACTGGGAGCGCTACACCCGCCAGATGGTGCACTTCCACCTCAAGAACGCGGAGAGCTGGGCGAACGCCAGGACGGGCGCCGACCTGGCCGCCCAGGTCGACCCCGCCTTCGTCCTCGCCGAGCCCGCGGCCGCGGGCGCCCCGCAGCCCGTCTGACGCGTCACCGCGACTTCCCGCCGCCTCCCCGATGCCCCCTCCCCGACGCCTCCTCGCCCTGCTCCGCCGCCCTACTCCGCGTCCTTCACTCCGCGTCCTTCCGCACCGGCTTGGCCGGGCTGGCCGGGGCGGCGGGTCCGCCCGGTGCTCCGGGCTTCGCGGAAGGCGCGGCCAGGTAGCTCCCCCAGCCGCCCTTCGGTGCCCCGCCCACCGGCAGCGAGCGCAGCTTGTCCAGCACCCGCGGGTCCTGCGCGTCCAGCCAGTCGGCCAGTTGCTTGAAGCTCACGCACCGCACGCCCTTACGGGGGCAGATGGTCTTGATGGCGTCCTCCACAGCGCGCATGTAGGTGCCGCCGTTCCAGGACTCGAAGTGGTTGCCGACGAAGAGCGGTGCCCGGTTGCCCCGTTCGGCCCGGTGGAACGCGGCGACGAGGCCGTCGCGCATCTGCTTGCCCCAGGTGGCGTGCATCGCCGGGTTGCCCCGGGTCGTACCGGACTGGTTGGCCAGGAAGTTGTAGTCCATCGAGAGCGTCTCGAAGGACCGGCCCGGTACGGGGATCTGCTGGAGCGGGAAGTCCCAGATGCCGTCGATCTGCTTGGGCCACAGCTGCCGGCCGCCGACGGAGCTGGAGTCGTACCGGAAGCCCATCGCCTTGGCGGCCGGGATCAGGTTGCGCTGCCCTTCCAGACAGGGCGCGCGCCCGCCGACGAGTTCCTTGCTGTAGTCGAACGGCAGCGGCTTCTCGGACTTGAGCCCGGTGTGCGTCTTCCAGGACTTGACGAACGCCTCGGCCTGCTGGATCTCGCTCTTCCACTCCTCGGGCGACCAGGTGCCCACCCCGCCGTTGGCGCCGCAGAAATGGCCGTTGAAGTGGGTGCCGATCTCGTTGCCGTCCATCCAGGCGCCGCGCATCTGCTCCACGGTGGCCCGGACCCCCTTGACGTCGTTGAAGCCGATGTCGGAGGCGCCGGGGCTGTGCTTGGGCGGGTGGTACGCCTCCTTCTTGTTGCCCGGGAGCAGGTAGACGCCGCTGAGGAAGTACGTCATCCGGGCGTTGTACTTCTTGCCGACCGCCCGGAAGTGGGAGAACAGCTTCTGGCTGTCCTCGCCGGCGCCGTCCCAGGAGAAGACCACGAACTGCGGTGGCCGCTCCCCGGGTCTGAGGCGTTCGGCCTTCGGCTGCATCGGCTGTGCCCCGGTGTACGCGGTCGAGCCGTCCCCGATCAGCTTGACCTGCTGGGCGGTGCGCTGCGGCGCCGCCCGGCCCCCTTGGGCGCCGTTCGGGCCGTCCCCGCCCCCCGCGGCGCAGCCGGCGACCGCCGCCAGCGCCATCGCCGTGCCGATCCCGGCCGTGACCTTCGTTGCGGCTGCCATCAGCCACCTCGCTCCCTGGTGTACGAACTGCGGAACGGAAAAATCGAAAAAACTGATTAACCGCCATTAAGTTCGCACACGCCACGGAACGGGCCATAAAGGACAAGCGACTCGACGCCACATTCACTCGAAGGACGGAAGGATTGACCCGGATGCCGGAAAAAGCTTCTCTCGACCTTTACGCGTCATTACGCTTCGTTTACCGATACTTGAGAGCCACCGAGCCGTCACACACCTGACCCCGGTCGGCCGGCTCGCGTCCCGCCGCAGTACACCGCCGCCCACGATCGCGCCCCGCGCGACCGCGCCGCCCCGGAGGAGACGGGAATGTCGCAGCTCCAGAGGCCCCCAGAGCCATCGACCGCACCGGACCCGGCACGCCCGCGGCCGCCGTCCGCAAGCCGCCGCGCGGCCTGGCGCGGCGACCTGTCCGCCTCGCTCGTCGTCTTCCTGATCGCCGTACCGCTCTCGCTCGGCCTCGCGCTGGCCACCGGCGCGCCCCTCCAGGCGGGCCTGATCGCCACGGCCGTCGGCGGCATCGTCGCCGGGCTGCTCGGCGGCGCGCCCCTCCAGGTCAGCGGCGCCGCGACGAGCCTTCTGGTGGTCACCGCCGATCTGGTCCAGCGCTACGGCTGGCGCGCCACCTGCGCCATCACGGCCCTCGCCGGAGTGGCCCAACTGGCCCTCGGAGCCGTGCGGCTCGCCAGGGGCGCGCTCGCGATCAGTCCCGCGATCGTGCACGGCATGCTCGCGGGCATCGGCGTCACGATCGCCGTCGGGCAGTTGCACGTGGCGCTCGGCGGCAGCCCCGACAGCTCGGCGGTCGACAACCTCGCGGCGCTGCCCGGCCAGTTGGCACACCCGCACGTGTCCGCCCTGCTCATCGGCGCCGTCACGGTCGCGGTGCTGGCCGGCTGGTCGCGGCTGCCCGGGCGGGCCGGCCGGCTGCTGCGTACGGTTCCCGCCCCGCTGGCCGCCGTGGCCGCCGCCACCGCCGTGAGCGCGGCCGTGCCGGCCCCGCGCGTCACCCTGCCCGACTGGGCACCGCAGGCGCTGCCCGCCCTCCCGGAGGCGCCGGTCCTGGCGATCGCCGCGGCCGTCCTGACCGTCACCCTCGTCGCCAGCATGGAGTCGCTGCTGTCGGCGGTCGCCGTGGGCCGCCTCGCCGCCGACCGCCCGGACCGCGCCGGCCCCGCGCCCCGTACGGACCTGAACCGCGAACTGGCGGGCCAGGGCGTCGCCAACGCGCTCTCCGGGCTGCTCGGCGGCCTGCCGGTGGCCGGCGGCGCGATGCGCGGCTCGGCCAACGTACAGGCGGGCGCGGCCACCCGGCGCGCCACCGTGCTGCACGGCGTCTGGGTGGTGCTGTGCGCCGGCCTGCTCGCCGGGGCCCTGGAGATGATCCCGCTGGCCTCGCTCGCCGCCCTGGTCATGGCCGTCGGCGTACGGATGGTGAGCTTCGCGCACATCAAGCACGTGCAGCGGCACCGCGAGTTCCCGGTCTACGCGGTGACCTTGGGCGGTGTGGTGCTCTTCGGCGTGCTCCAGGGCGTGGGCCTGGGGATCGCGGTGGCGGTCTTCCTGTCGCTGCGGCGGCTGACCCACACCCGGGTCACGGTCGGTGTCGAGGACGGCCGCCACCGGGTGCGGGTCAATGGGCAGTTGACGTTCCTCGCGGTACCGAGGCTGACCCGGGCCCTGGCCCAGGTGCCGGCCGGCGCGGTCGTGGTGGTCGAGCTGGGCGGTTCCTTCATGGACCACGCCGCGTACGAGGCCCTGCGGGCCTGGACCGACGCCCACCGGGCCGGCGGCGGCTGGGTGAGCCTCGCCGGGCGCGCCGGGCGCCCGATCGCGGAGCCCGCGAGCGTCCACCACTGCCGGCCGTGGACCCCGTGGCGCAACCACCACTGCACCCGCCCGCCCGAGGAAGCGGAGTCACCGTCCAGCGGCGGTCAACTGCTCGGCGGTGTCCGCGCGTTCCAGCTCCATACGGCACCGCTCGTACGGGACGAGCTGGCGCGGCTGGCCCACGAAGGCCAGCGGCCCAGCCAGCTCTTCCTCACCTGCGCCGACTCCCGGCTGGTCACCAGCATGATCACGGCGAGCGGTCCGGGCGACCTGTTCACCGTCCGCAACGTCGGCAACCTGATGCCGCCGCCCGGCACGGACCACACCTGCGACTCGGTGGGCGCGGCCATCGAGTACGCCGTGGAGGTGCTGAAGGTCGGCTCGCTGACCGTGTGCGGGCATTCGGGGTGCGGCGCGATGCAGGCGCTGCTCGGCGCCGACCACGAGCCGGGCGCGCAGACGCCGCTCGCGCGCTGGCTGCGGCACGGCCGCCCGAGCCTGGCGCGCATGCAGCGGATCGGGCGGCTGGGCCGGGGCGAGGTGGCGCTGGCCGAGCGCCCGGTGGCCGACGACGTGGAACGGCTCGCGCTCGTCAACGTCGTGCAGCAACTGGACCACTTGATGTCGTACCCGTGTGTCGCCCGGCGTGTCGCCGAGGGCGCGCTCACCCTGCACGGGATGTACTTCCACGTGGCCGAGGCCCAGGCGTACGTCCTCGACCGGGCCACCGGGACGTTCTGCGCGGTACGTCCGGGAGCGGCGGTGAAGGCGTGACCGGACAGGTGGGCGGGCAGGAGCCGGGCGGCGTGGGCGGGCAGGTGTCCGAGCGTCAGCCCGCACGGCCGCCTCACCCCTTCCGGCCACCGTCATCCCCAGCCGCAAATGCCACTTGACCTGCGGACAGTAAAGGTCTACACCAATTTTTGTCCACAGCCCTTGTCAGGCCGGGCGGTGGGCTGATGAGCTATGGCCGGGACACATCGCACGCCCTGGGAATGGGAGATGACGTGAGCAACGACAGCCTGGCCAACCTTCTCAAGGAGGAGCGGCGGTTCGCGCCGCCCGCCGATCTGGCCGCGAACGCCAACGTCACCGCCGAGGCGTACGAACAGGCCGCGGCGGACCGGCTGGGTTTCTGGGCCGCCCAGGCCAAGCGCCTGACGTGGGCCACCGAGCCCACCGAGACGCTCGACTGGTCCAACCCGCCGTTCGCCAAGTGGTTCGCCGACGGCAAGCTCAACGTCGCGTACAACTGCGTGGACCGCCATGTGGAGAACGGCCTCGGCGACCGCGTCGCCATCCACTTCGAGGGCGAGCCCGGCGACACCCGCGCCATCACCTACGCCGAGCTCCAGCGCGAGGTCTCGCAGGCCGCCAACGCGCTGACCGAGCTGGGCGTGCGGGCCGGCGACCGGGTCGCGATCTACCTGCCGATGATCCCCGAGGCGGTCATCGCCATGCTGGCCTGCGCCCGCCTGGGCGCGCCGCACTCGGTCGTCTTCGGCGGCTTCTCCGCGGACGCGCTGGCGACCCGCATCAACGACGCCGACGCCCGCGTGGTGATCACCGCGGACGGCGGCTACCGGCGCGGCAAGCCGTCCGCCCTCAAGCCCGCCGTCGACGAGGCCCTGACCCGGCCGGGTACGGAGAACGTCCGCAGCGTCCTGGTCGTGCGCCGCACCGGCCAGGAGGACGTGGCCTGGACCGAGGGCCGCGACGTGTGGTGGCACGACATCGTCGGGCGGCAGAGCGAGGCCCACACCCCGGAGGCGTTCGACGCCGAGCAGCCGCTGTTCATCCTCTACACCTCCGGCACCACCGGTAAGCCCAAGGGCATCCTGCACACCACCGGCGGCTACCTCACCCAGGTGGCCTACACCCACCACGCCGTCTTCGACCTCAAGCCGGAGACCGACGTCTACTGGTGCACCGCCGACGTCGGCTGGGTGACCGGCCACTCGTACATCACCTACGGACCGCTGGCCAACGGCGCGACCGAGGTGCTCTACGAGGGCACGCCCGACACCCCGCACCAGGGCCGCTGGTGGGAGATCGTGCAGAAGTACGGCGTCACGATCCTCTACACGGCTCCCACCGCGATCCGCGCCTGCATGAAGTGGGGCGACGACATCCCCGCCAAGTACGACCTGTCCTCGCTGCGGGTCCTCGGTTCGGTGGGCGAGCCCATCAACCCGGAGGCGTGGATGTGGTACCGCAAGCACATCGGCGCCGACCAGGCCCCGATCGTGGACACCTGGTGGCAGACGGAGACCGGCGGCATGATGCTCAGCCCGCTGCCGGGCGTCACGGAGACCAAGCCCGGCTCGGCGCAGCGCCCGCTGCCCGGCATCGCCGCCACCGTCGTGGACGACGAGGCCCACGAGGTGCCGGACGGAGGCGGCGGCTACCTGGTCCTGACCGAGCCGTGGCCGTCCATGCTCCGCACGATCTGGGGCGACGACCAGCGCTACCTGGACACCTACTGGTCCCGCTTCCAAGGCAAGTACTTCGCGGGTGACGGCGCGAAGAAGGACGAGGACGGCGACATCTGGCTGCTCGGCCGGGTGGACGACGTGATGCTGGTGTCCGGCCACAACATCTCCACCACCGAGGTCGAGTCCGCGCTGGTCTCGCACCCGAAGGTCGCCGAGGCCGCGGTCGTCGGCGCGGCCGACCCGCAGACGACCCAGGCGATCTGCGCCTTCGTCATCCTGCGCGGCGGCGCGGCGGAGGACGCCGGGCTCGTGGAGGAGCTGCGGGCGCATGTCGCCAAGCAGCTGGGGCCGATCGCCAAGCCGAAGCGCATCATGCCGGTGGCCGAGCTGCCGAAGACCCGCTCCGGCAAGATCATGCGCCGGCTGCTGCGGGACGTGGCGGAGAACCGCGACCTGGGCGACGTCACGACGCTGACCGACTCCACGGTCATGGACCTCATCCAGGCCAAGCTGCCGAGCACGTCGAGCGAGGACTGACCCGCCGTTCCGAGGGGCACCCGCCGGGGAACCGGCCGGGTGCCCTTCGCCTGTTCCGGGCTCCCTCACCTGCCGCCGGGCAGCCGAATGCACCAAATGCCCGTAAGGTGAAGATCGCCGGAATGTTCCTTGTGCGGCCCAGGTAGAGTATGGATCGCGTCAAGAACGCGACAACATCACACCGAGGGTGCGCCGGGAAGTCTGGTCGGCAACTGCAACAGCCGTATTCAGCTGCCGTACGACCGGAGGTCCTCGCGTGAGCGCGCCCCACAACCGCCGATCCATATTCCTCGGGCGGATGTCCCTGCCCGAGCGGACCTTCATCGCGGACGCCCTGCGCGCCGAGACGGTGGGCGGTGTCCTGCTGCTGGTCGCCGCCGTCGTGGCGCTCGTCTGGGCCAACACGCTGGGCGGCAGCTACGAGGCGGTACGCGGCTTCCACCTCGGCATCGGCTCCATCGGCCTGGACCTGTCCGTACAGCACTGGGCCGCCGACGGCCTGCTCGCCGTCTTCTTCTTCGTCGCCGGGATCGAGCTGAAGCGCGAACTGGTCGCGGGCGATCTGCGCGAGCCCAAGAAGGCCATCCTCCCGGTGGTCGCCGCGCTGTGCGGCATGGCGATGCCCGCGCTGGTCTACTTCGTGGTCAACACGGTGGGCGGCGGCTCGACCAACGGCTGGGCGGTGCCGACCGCCACCGACATCGCCTTCGCGCTGGCCGTCCTCGCCGTCATCGGCACGTCCCTGCCGTCCGCGCTGCGCGCCTTCCTGCTCACCCTCGCCGTCGTCGACGACCTCTTCGCGATCCTGATCATCGCGGTCTTCTTCACCTCGCAGCTCAACTTCCTGGCGCTCGGCTTCGCCGTCGCCGGCCTCGTCGTCTTCTACCTGCTGCTCCGCAAGGGCGTCCGCGGCTGGTACATCTACGTACCGCTCGCCCTGGTCATCTGGGGCCTGATGTACAACAGCGGTATCCACGCGACCATCGCGGGCGTGGCCATGGGCCTGATGCTGCGCTGCCACCGCCGCGACGGCGAGGAGCAGTCGCCCGGCGAGCACATCGAGCACCTGGTGCGGCCCGTCTCGGCCGGTCTCGCGGTCCCGCTGTTCGCCCTCTTCTCGGCGGGTGTGTCGGTCTCCGGCAGCGCGCTGCACGACGTGTTCACCAAGCCGGAGACGCTGGGCGTGGTGCTCGGCCTGGTCGTCGGCAAGGCGGTCGGCATCTTCGGCGGTACGTGGTGCGCGGCCCGCTTCACCAGAGCCGAGCTGAACCCCGACCTGAGATGGCCGGACGTGTTCGCCGTCGCCTCGCTCGCCGGCATCGGCTTCACGGTCTCCCTGCTCATCGGCGAGCTGGCCTTCACCGACGATCCGCTGCTGACCGACGAGATCAAGGCGGCCGTGCTGACCGGCTCGCTGATCGCCGCGGTGCTGTCCGGGGTCCTGCTGAAGATACGTAACGCCAAGTACCGCAAGCTCTGTGACGAAGAGGAGCGGGACGAGGACCTGGACGGCATCCCGGACGTGTACGAACAGGGCAATCCCGAGTACCACCTGAGAATGGCGAGGATCTTCGAAGCGAAGGCCGCGGAACACCGCCGCCTTGCCGAAGTGGCCTCCGGCGCCGACGCCGGGGACGATGGTCCGGCATGATCTGAGAGGCTTTGCATCCGGGAGAAGACAAGAGGGAGACGTCGATGAGCACAGCCGACGACGGCGCGGACCGCAGCCTCGGGCAGTTGGTGGCCACGGCCACCGCCGAGATGTCCGCACTGGTGCACGACGAAATCGCACTGGCCAAGGCCGAGCTGCGGCAGGACGCGAAGCGGGCCGGCATCGGCAGCGCCGCGTTCCTCGTGGCGGGCGCGCTGGCGCTGTTCGCGCTGCCGGTGCTGAGCTTCGCGGCCGCCTACGGCATCCACAACCTCGGCCTCGGCCTCGCCTGGTCCTTCCTGATCGTCGGCGGCGCCTTCCTGGTCATCGCCCTGCTGCTGGTGCTGATGGCGGTGGCCAAGCTCAAGAAGATCAAGAAGCCGGAGAAGACCATCACCTCGGCCAAGGAGACCGCGGCCGTCCTGCAGAACGTCAAGCCGCATCCGCGTCCGGCCACCGAGGACCATCCGGTCCTGGAGTCTGTGACACGCTCCTCCGTATGACGGCTCCCGACAGTTCCGACACGGTCGTACGTCCCGACGGGCCCTGGACCCACCGGGACGTGGCGGCCAACGGCGCGCGTTTCCACATCGCCGAGATGGGCGACGGGCCGCTGGTGCTGTTGCTGCACGGCTTTCCGCAGTTCTGGTGGACCTGGCGCCACCAGCTCCCGGCGCTCGCCGAGGCGGGTTTCCGCGCGGTGGCGATGGATCTGCGCGGCGTGGGCGGCAGCGACCGTACGCCGCGCGGCTACGATCCGGCCAACCTGGCCCTGGACATCACCGGGGTCGTACGGTCCCTGGGCGAGCCGGACGCCGCGCTGGTCGGGCACGACCTCGGCGGCTACCTGGCGTGGACGGCGGCGGTGATGCGGCCGAAGCTGGTGCGGCGTCTGGCGGTGTCCTCGATGCCGCACCCGCGGCGCTGGCGCGCGGCGATGCTCGCCGACTTCAAGCAGAGCAGGCAGAGCTCCCACATCTGGGGGTTCCAGCAGCCGTGGCTGCCCGAGCGCCGGCTGGTGGCGGACGACGCCGCCCTGGTGGGGCGGCTGATCCGGGACTGGTCCGGGCCGCGGCTGCCCGAGGACGAGGACATCGACGTCTACCGCCGGGCGATGACCATCCCCTCGACGGCGCACTGCACGGTCGAGCCGTACCGCTGGCTGGTGCGGTCGATGGCCCGACCGGACGGCATCCAGTTCAACCGGCGCATGAAGTGGCCCGTACGGGTGCCGACGCTGCACCTGCACGGCTCGCTCGACCCGGTGATGCGCACCCGCAGCGCGGCCGGGTCCGGGGAGTACGTCGAGGCCCCGTACCGCTGGCGCCTCTTCGACGGCCTCGGGCACTTCCCCCACGAGGAGGACCCGGTGGCGTTCTCCACCGAGCTGATCAACTGGCTGAAGGACCCGGAACCGGACCGGTAGGACCGGGCGGGACGGCGGCCGGAGCCTTCCGTTCCGGGCCGGTGCGGCCGTGACGGCCGGGCCCGGTGGTACGACACGCCGAACAGATCCGAACGCACGTATGACGAACAGCCAATTGCCGCCCGCATAGGCCAATTGACGGCCCGCCGAGCGATTACGGAGCCCGGAGCACGGGCAGAGTCGTGGGTATGGGCTGGACGCACGACTACCGTGACGTGGCACGCGACCGCCGCAGCAGCGCCGCTGCGACGGGCACTCCGGAGAGGGGAGCCTCGGACCTTGTGTCCGGTGGGTCCCCCGACCTCGCCCACCCGCTGGGCATTCCGCGCATCCTGCGCCGCCGGGCGCGCTGGATGACCGCGCGGCTCAAGCATCCACGGACCTGACGCCCGCCGGAGCCCCGGGCCGGGGCGCAGGCGTCCGCCTGCCCGCCCGGACCCGTCCGGCTCGCCCTCCCCGTCACATCGCGCAGCCCTGGCTGTCCACGGGCCGCTGGGCCGTGCGCCCCTGGGTGATGTCCGCGCGGATCTCGTCGGCGGTGAGCGCGTAACCGGTGTTGCTGTCGTCCAGGGACTTGGCGAAGACCACTCCGTAGACCTCGCCGCTCGGCGTGAGCAGCGGGCCGCCGGAGTTGCCCTGCCGGACCGTGGCGTACAGGGAGTAGACGTCGCGGGCGACCGTGCCGCGGTGGTAGATGTCCGGTCCGTCGGCCTTGATACGGCTGCGGATGCGGGCCGCGCGGACGTCGTAGCCGCCGTTCTCCGGGAACCCGGCGACGATGGCGCCCTTGCCGGTGCCCGCGGCGTTCTGCGTGAAGCGCAGCGCGGGCGCCGGCAGTGACGGCACGTCGAGCACCGCGATGTCGCGCTGCCAGTCGTACAGGACGACCTTGGCGTCGTACGTACGGCCCTCGCCGCCTATCTGGACGGTCGGCTCCTTGACGCCGCCCACCACGTGGGCGTTGGTCATGACGCGGTGCGGCGCGAAGACGAAACCGCTGCCTTCGAGGACCTTGCCGCAGCTCGGGGCCGTGCCGACGACCTTGACGATGCTCTTGCGGGCCTGCGCCGCGACCGGGCTGTCGGCCAGCTTGGGGTCCGGGGCCGGCACCGCGTGGATCGGCTCGTTCGAGAACGGCGTGAAGACCTGCGGGAAGCCGTTCTGCGCCAGGACCGAGGAGAAGTCCTTGAACCAGGTGTTCGCCTCCTGCGGCATCACCTGGGAGACGCCGAGCAGCACCTTGGAGTTGCGGACCTCCTTGCCCAGCGTCGGCAGCGAGGTCTGGGCCAGCATGGAGCCGAGGAGCCAGGCGACCAGCAGCATCGCCAGGACATTCACCAGCGCGCCGCCCGTGGCGTCCAGGGCGCGCGCCGGTGACCAGGTGATGTATCTCCGGAGCTTGTTGCCCAGGTGGGTGGTGAGGGCCTGGCCCACCGAGGCGCACACGATCACGATGGCGACCGCCGCGATCGCCGCGAAGGTGCCCGGGGTGGCGTCATCGGTGATCTCGTTCCAGATCACGGGCAGCACGTAGACCGCGACCAGGCCGCCTCCGAGGAAGCCGATCACGGAGAGGATGCCGACGACGAAGCCCTGGCGGTAGCCGACGACGGCGAACCACACCGCGGCGGCCAACAGCACGATGTCCAGCACGTTCACGCCCGACACCGTCTCACGCGCGCCGGTCGAGCGGGACCTGCTTGGCACGGTCCCATGGCAGCTCCCACCCCGCGTAGTGCAGGATCCGGTCAATCACGCCCGCGGTGAAACCCCAGACCAGAGCGTCCTCCACGAGGAAGGCGGGGCCGATGTGGCCGCTGGGGTGGCGGGTGGTCACCCGATGGGCGGGGTCCGTGAGATCCGCCACGGGCACCGTGAAGACCCGGGCCGTCTCGGCCTCGTCCACCGCGCCGACCGGGCTCGGCTCGCGCCACCAGCCCAGTACGGGCGTGACGACGAACCCGCTGACCGGGATGTACAGCCGCGGCAGCACGCCGAAGACCTGGACACCGGCCGGATCGAGACCGGTCTCCTCCCACGCCTCGCGCAGCGCGGCGCGCACCGGGCCCGCGCCCTCCGGGTCGCCGTCCTCGGGGTCGAGGGCGCCGCCGGGGAACGAGGGCTGTCCGGCGTGCGAGCGCAGGGTGCCCGCGCGCTCCATGAGCAGCAGCTCGGGGCCACGGTCGCCGTGCCCGAACAGGACCAGTACGGCGGACGGCCGGCCGCCGCTCTCGGGCGGCAGGAACCGGCTGAGCTGGTGGGGCTCGATCGTGGCGGCGGCACGGGCCACCGGCGCCAGCCACTGCGGCAGGCCGTCGGTGCGGACGGCCGTGTCATACGCCGCGGTCTTCGCGTACTGCTCCCGTGCGCTCGTCATACGCGCCCCCTCAGGCCCTGGATCGGTGGGATCGATGGTCATGCGGCCGTGGCCGGTCCTATTCGGGCTGAGTCCTTTCGCGGCCGGTTCGGTTCCGCTTCCCGTATGAGCGTTTGGTACCGGGCGGGGCCGCGGGGGCGGCGCGCGGCGGTGTTCACCGGCCCGCCAGCGGGGGCGCGGGCTGCCCCGGATAGTCGGCCGGGGGCCGCAGCCGCTGGCCCGGCTGGCCGCCCATCTCGTACTTGAGCAGCTTCTTCGCCTTCTCCGGGTCCAGCTCGCCCTCGCCGTACGACGGGCAGTCGTGGGCGATGGGGCAGGCGCCGCAGGCGGGCTTGCGGGAGTGGCAGACCCGGCGGCCGTGGAAGACGACGCGGTGCGAGAGCATCGTCCACTCGCTCTTGGGGAAGATCTCGGCGATCTCCGCCTCGACCTTCTCCGGGTCCTGTTGCTCGGTCCAGCGGAAGCGGCGGACCAGCCGGCCGAAGTGGGTGTCGACGGTGATCCCCGGGACACCGAAGGCATTGCCCAACACGACATTGGCGGTCTTGCGGCCGACGCCCGGCAGCGTCACCAGATCCTCCAGGCGGCCGGGGACCTCGCCGTCGAAACGGTCCCGTAGCGCCGTGGAGAGGCCCAGCAGCGACTTGGCCTTGGCCCGGAAGAAGCCGGTCGGCCGGATCAGCTCCTCCAGCCGCTCGGGCTCGGCGGCGGCCATGTCCTCCGGGGTGGGGTAGGCGGCGAACAGGGCGGGGGTGGTCTGGTTGACCCGCAGGTCGGTGGTCTGCGCGGACAGGACCGTGGCGACCAGCAGCTCGAAGGAGTTGCGGAAGTCCAGCTCGGGGTGGGCGTACGGGTAGACCTCGGCCAGCTCGCGGTTCATCCGACGGGCGCGGCGCACCATGGCGGTACGGGACTCGGGCTTGGCGGAGGGCTTGGGGGAGGTCTTGAGGGAGGGGCTGGGGGCGGCCTTTTTGGTGGCGGTGGGGTTCTTGGTGGCGGGCTTCTTGGTGGGCGCCTTCTCGGTGGCCGTCTTTGCGGCAGTGGCCTTCTCCACGGCTGCGTTCTTGGCGGGCGCCTTCTTGGCGGCTGCCTTCTTGGCGGCGGTCTTCTTGGCCGCGGGCTTCTTCGCTGCCGTCTCCTCGGCAGTCGCCTTCTTGGCGGTCGCCTTCTTGGCGGTGGCCTTCTCGGCAGTCGCCTTCTCGGCAGCCGTCTTCTTCGCCGCCGACTTTGTCGCCGTCTTCTTCGCCGTGGCCCGCTTCGCGGCAGAGGTCCCGGTCACGGCCGTTGTGGCAGACTTTTTCCGAATCGTCGCCTTTTTCGCCGTTTCTCCGGTTTCCACCGCCTTCGCGGCCTCGGCGGGCGCCTGTTCGCCCACAGCGGAATCGCGGCCCGCGCTCACTCGCTCAGCCCCCTGGTCCTGTGCTCTCACCGGCGTATTGGACACTCGGCCAGCGTAAGGCCACCCACTGACATCCGGTCCGATCTCCATGTCGGGTGGGCCCAATCGGCCCCCTGCCGTATGGCTTGCGCCACGGGTCCGGCATCCTTGTGATTGATCGCACTGTTTTGCATTCCGGCATGATGGGGACCAAGGTCCCTTTGAGCATGTCGACAAGGAGAGATCTCGTGGACGACGTTCTGCGGCGCGCACCGCTCTTCGCGGCGCTCGATGACGAGCAGGCGGCCGAGCTGCGCGCCTCGATGGGAGAGGTCACGCTCGCCCGCGGCGACGCCCTGTTCCACGAAGGGGACCCGGGCGACCGCCTGTACGTGGTCACCGAGGGCAAGGTCAAGCTGCACCGCACCTCCCCCGACGGACGGGAGAACATGCTCGCCGTCCTCGGCCCCGGTGAGCTGATCGGCGAGCTCTCCCTCTTCGACCCGGGCCCGCGTACCGCCACCGCCACCGCACTCACCGAGGTCAAGCTGCTGGGCCTGGGCCACGGCGACCTCCAGCCCTGGCTGAACGCCCGCCCGGAGGTCGCGACCGCCCTCCTGCGCGCCGTCGCCCGCCGCCTGCGCAAGACCAACGACCAGATGTCCGACCTGGTCTTCTCCGACGTGCCGGGCCGGGTCGCCCGTGCACTCCTGGACCTGTCGCGGCGCTTCGGCGTGCAGTCCGAGGAGGGCATCCACGTCGTGCACGACCTCACACAGGAGGAGCTGGCCCAGCTGGTCGGCGCCTCCCGCGAGACGGTCAACAAGGCCCTCGCGGACTTCGCGGGCCGCGGCTGGCTGCGCCTGGAGGCGCGTGCGGTGATCCTGCTGGACGTGGAGCGCCTGGCGAAGCGTTCGCGCTGACGCGCGCCGACCGCTGACGCCGCACGCCCCACCGGCCACGGAACACCGGCCACCCCACACCGGTCACCGAACACTGGTCACCGAAAGGGTCCTGCTTCCCCGAGGAGCAGGACCCTTTCGCGTGAAACCGGCCAACCGGCCCTACGGGACCGCGACCGCCACCGCACCCACAGATCCCTACGGCGCCCGCGGCCCCTACGCCGCCCACGGCAGCTGCCACGTCGCGCAGTGGATGCCGCCCCCGCCCTCCCCGACCGCGTCGATCGAGACCTGCCGGATCTCCCGACCGGGGTGCAGCTCGCGCAGGACGCCGGCGGCCCGGTCGTCGGCCCGCCGGTCGCCGAAGCGCGGCAGGACCACCACACCGTTCGCCACGCAGTAGTTCAGGTACGAGGCGAGAAACTCCGGCCCGCGCTCCCCGATCGCGTACGGGTCGGGCTCCGGCACCTCGACGATCTCCAGCCGCCTCCCCCTGGCGTCGCGGGCCCGCTCCAGGACGCCGCGGGCCTCCTCGTACACGCGCGTCCACACGTCCGGCCCGTCCCCCTGCCACGGACGGCTCAGGAGGACGGCACCGGGTGCCACGAACCGGGCGACGCTGTCGATGTGGCAGTCGGTGATGTCCTCGCCCCGTACGCCCGCCACCCAGATCACCCGCCGCGCGCCCAGCAGGCGTTTCAGTTCCGCCTCGATCCCGGCCCGTGTCATGCCGGGGTTGCGGTTGTCGTTGACCAGGGAACTCTCGGTGACGAGCAGGGTCCCCTCACCGTCCGTCTCGAAGGAGCCGCCCTCGGCGGTCATCCCGGCGTCGATACGGGTGATGCCCTCGTGCTCCAGCAGCCGGCGGGCCACCCGGCCGTCATTCGGGTGGCGCTGCTTGCCGCCCCAGCCGTTGAAGTGGAAATCGACGCCCCTACGGGCGGCGTCCGGGGGCGCGCCCGGCCGGCTGACGACGACCGGGCCGGTGTCCCGTATCCACAGGTCGTCGACCGGGACGGGTACGACCTCCACCGCCGCGCCGCACGCCCGTCGGGCCCGTATCTCCTCCTCGGGTCCCGCCAGCAGCGTGACCGGCTCGTACTCGGAGAGCGTGCGCGCCAGCCGGGCGATGTCGCGCTGCACGTCGGGAGCCCGGTCGCCCCACAGGGAGTCGGACGGCGGCCAGGCGAGGTACATCCGGGCGTGCGGCTCCCACTCGGCAGGCATGCGCATGACCGATCCTCGGGTCCTCATCCCGTTTCCTTCCGGCTTCCGACCCTCGCTATCCTGACTGAGTTTTCAGTCAGCACATCCGAACGTAGCACCCCCACCCTTCGCCCGCGACCGCATTCCGGCCACCCGTCCCGGCTCCCCGGCCACCGAGTACGGTGGTCGACTGTGTCCGAACGCCGAGTGCAGATCCTGGAAGCCGCGACCCGCGCCATCGCGCGGAGCGGCGTACGCGGCCTGCGGGTGGAGGAGATCGCCGCCGAGGCCGGGGTGTCCACCGGGCTGATCTACTACCACTTCGGCGGCCGCGCCGAACTGCTGCGCCGCACCCTCGACTTCATCGGCGAACGCGCCGAGCGCCACACGACGCCGGACCCGGAGACGGTGCGCCTGGCGGGCCCGCGCGCGCAGTTGGAAGAGATGCTGCTGCGCGAGCTCCAGGACACCCCCGAGATGGTGGAGAACAGCACCGCCTGGGGGGAGTTCCAGTCCAGCGCCGTCTTCGACGCCGGGCTGCGGGAGCAGTTGCGCGAGGCGACCCGGCAGTGGACGGACGACCTGGCCGACCTCGTACGGGAGGCCCAGGCCGCGGGCACGGCCGACCGCGGTGCCCCGGTGGCCGACGTGGCCGAACGGCTCAGCGCCCTGGTGGAAGGCCTCAGCACCCGCTGGCTGAGCGGTTCGGTGTCGCTGGACCGCGCCCGTGAGCTGCTGCGCGGCGGGATCGAGCGGGAGTTGGGACCCACGGCGGACGACGACCCCGCTTAGAAGCGGACGCCCCCCTTAGAAACCGTCTCCCGCCGGCTCTCAGACCGGCTCAACCGGCCTACCCGTAGGTCCCCAACCGGCTCAACCGGACCGCCCGCAGATTCTCCGACCGGCTCGACCGGACCGCCCGCAGATCCTCCGACCGGCTCAACCGGCCCGCCCTCAGATCAGCCCGTGCTCCCCCAGGTAGTCCAGCTGTGCCCGTACGGACAGTTCCGCGGCGGGCCACAGCGTGCGGTCCACGTCCGCGTACACGCTCGCCACGACCTCCGACGGCGTCCGGTGCCCGGCCTCGACCGCCGTCTCCACCTGGGCCAGCCGGTTGGCGCGGTGCGCGAGGTAGTACTCGACCGCGCCCTGCGCGTCGTTCAGTACGGGCCCGTGGCCGGGCAGCACGGTCGTGACGCCGTCGTCGACCGTCAGCGAGCGCAGCCGCCGCAGCGAGTCGAGGTAGTCGCCGAGCCGGCCGTCCGGGTGCGCGACGACGGTGGTCCCGCGGCCCAGGATCGTGTCGCCGGTCAGCACGGCGGCGTCGGCCGGGAGGTGGAAGGAGAGCGAGTCGGCGGTGTGGCCGGGGGTCGGTACGACCCGCAGTTCCAGGCCGCCGGTGGTGATCACGTCTCCGGCCGCCAGCCCCTCGTCACCGAGGCGCAGCGCCGGGTCGAGCGCCCGTACGGCCGTTCCGGTCAGCTCCGCGAAGCGCGCGGCGCCCTCGGCGTGGTCCGGGTGACCGTGCGTCAGCAGGGTCAGGCCGATCCGCTTGCCGGCCTGTCCGGCGGCGTCCACGACGGCCTTGAGGTGGGCCTCGTCCAGCGGTCCCGGGTCGATGACGACCGCCACGTCCGCGTCGGGCTCGGCGACGATCCAGGTGTTGGTGCCGTCCAGGGTCATCGGGGACGGGTTCGGCGCGAGCACGCACCGGGCGCGGTCGGTGGCGAGCCCGGCGATGGACCCGCCGCGGGGCTGACCGGGGAGGGCGGCTGCGTACGTCATGCGGTGGGCTCTCCCGTGGTCGTGGTCGTGGTCGTGGGTGAGGACGAAGGCGAGGTCGCGGGCGGAGGCGTGGTCATGGGCGGGTCCGGGACCGAAGCCGGGGCTTCCGGGCCCTCCGCACCCTCCGCGCCCTCCGCGGCGGCGATGTGCTTGGTGAACTCGTCGTGCCCCGGCCAGCTCAGAACGATTTCGCCGCCCTCGATCTCGGCCCGTGCCAGGACGGGCGACAGGTCCCGGCCGTCGGCCGCGGCCAGGGCCTCGGCGGCGCTCCCGTACGGCTCCAGGCTGCGCAGCGTGGAGATGGTCGGCGGCATCATCAGCAGCTCGCCGCGGTCGTACCCGGCGGCGGCTTCGGCGGGGCGGATCCACACCGTACGGTCGGCCTCGGTGGACGCGTTCCGGCAGCGCTGTCCGGCGGGCAGGGCGGCGACGAAGAACCAGGTGTCGTAGCGGCGCGGCTCGAACTCCGGCGTGATCCAGCGCGCCCAGGCGCCCAGCAGGTCGCTGCGCAGGACGAGGCCGCGGCGCTCCAGGAAGTCGGCGAAGGACAGCTCGCGGGCGACCAGTGCCGCGCGGTCCGCCTCCCAGCCGTCCCCGGTGGTGTCCTCGACCACGGTCTCCGCCGAGGCCCCGGCGAGCAGCACGCCCGCCTCCTCGAACGTCTCCCGGACGGCCGCGCAGACCACGGCCTGCGCCACGGCCTCCTCCCCGGCCCCGAAGCCGAGCCGGGCGGCCCACTCGGCCCGCGAGGGCCCGGCCCAGGCCACCGGCTTCTCGTCCCGCGCGTCGACGGACCCGCCGGGGTAGGCGTACGCGCCGCCCGCGAAGGCCATCGAGGCGCGTCTGCGCAGCATGTGGACGGCGGGGCCGCCGGTGCCGGTGTCCCGCAGCAGCAGCACGGTCGCGGCCCGGCGGGGCGCCGCCGGGGTCAGCTCACCCTGCGCGAGGGCCCGGATGCGGTCCGGCCATTCCGGCGGATACCACTGGCCGTTGGAGGTCGACGACATGGCCGGATGCTATGCGTTTGCGCGTGGATGTTCGAGGGGGCCCGGATATGGCGAGGCCGGGCGGCCCGGTTTCCCGGCCCGCCCGGCCCTCGAAGATCTACGGTTTCGTATGGGTACGGCACACCCGTCCGGCCTGTCGTACGGGTACGGAACACCCGCCCGACCTTCGTACGGGTACCGAATCCCCGCCCGACCTCAGTCCGCGACCTCGACCTGCATCTCGACCTCGACCGGCGCGTCGATCGGCAGTACGGCCACGCCCACCGCGGAGCGGGCGTGCACGCCCTTGTCGCCCAGCACCTCGCCCAGCAGCTCGCTGGCGCCGTTGATGACGCCGGGCTGGCCGGTGAAGTCGGGGGCCGAGGCGACGAAGCCGACGACCTTGACGACCCGCACGATCTTGTCGAGGTCGCCGATCACGGACTTCACGGCGGCCAGCGCGTTCAGCGCACAGGTGGCGGCCAGCTCCTTGGCCTGCTCCGGGCTGACCTCGGCGCCCACCTTGCCGGTGGCCGGCAGCGCGCCGTCCACCATCGGCAGCTGGCCGGAGGTGTGGACGTACGCGCCCGAGCGCACCGCGGGCTGGTAGGCGGCCAGCGGCGGCACCACCTGGGGCAGCTTCAGGCCCAGCTCGGCGAGCTTGTCCTCCACCGCGCTCATGCCTGCTTCTCCCGCTTCAGGTAGGCCACCAGCTGCTCGGGGTTGTTCGGCCCCGGCACGACCTGGACCAGCTCCCAGCCGTCCTCGCCCCAGGTGTCCAGAATCTGCTTGGTCGCGTGCACCAGCAGCGGCACGGTCACGTATTCCCACTTGGTCATGGGGCCGAGCGTAATGCCTGTACGGGCGGGCCGCGGACGCGGCGGGCGGGGGCGGACACCGCGCGTCCCGCCCCGCGCGTGGCGCATTCGCCACGCCCCCGGCGCACAACCCGGCGACGGTCCCGTGCGTAGCCCGTACCCGGACTGGTTAGGCTCCTTGGCGTGAGCAGGCTCCATGTCGTCAGCGGCAAGGGCGGTACCGGCAAGACCACGGTCGCCGCTGCCCTCGCCCTCGCCCTGGCCACCGAGGGTCGCCGTACCCTCCTGGTCGAGGTCGAGGGCCGGCAGGGCATTGCCCAGGTGTTCGAGACCGAGGCGCTCCCGTACGAGGAACGCAAGATCGCGGTAGCTCCGGGACCAGGAGGAGGGGACGTCTATGCCCTGGCCATCGACGCCGAGCGCGCGCTTCTCGACTACCTCCAGATGTTCTACAAGCTCGGCGGCGCGGGCCGTGCCCTGAAGAAGCTCGGCGCGATCGACTTCGCCACCACCATCGCCCCCGGCCTGCGGGACGTCCTGCTGACCGGCAAGGCGTGCGAGGCGGTGCGCCGCAAGGACAAACGCGGGCGCTACGTGTACGACGCCGTCGTCATGGACGCCCCGCCCACCGGCCGCATCACCCGCTTCCTGAACGTGAACGACGAGGTCGCCGGCCTCGCGAAGATCGGCCCGATCCACAACCAGGCGCAGGCCGTGATGCGGGTCCTGAAGTCCCCCGAGACGGCCGTCCACCTGGTGACCCTGCTGGAGGAGATGCCCGTCCAGGAGACGGTGGACGGCATCGCGGAGCTGCGCGCGGCCGGTCTGCCGGTGGGCGGCGTGGTGATCAACATGACCCGGCCGGAGGTGCTGGACACCGGCGAGGTGGACATCGCCGCCAACGGCGCCCGCACCGGCATCGCCGAGGCGCTCGCCGGGGCCGGGCTGGGCGGGGGCCGCCGCGGCGCGGCCGGCGTGGCGTGGGCCGACCGGCTCATCGACCCGCTCCTCGAAGAGGCCCGCGAGCACGCCCAGCGCGTCGATCTGGAGCGCGCCGAACACGCCGAGCTGGCCGGACTCGGCCTGCCCACGTACGAATTGGAGCTGCTCCCGGAGGGAGTGGACCTCGCCGGGCTGTACCGGCTGGCGAGGGACCTGCGGAAACAGGGGCCCATATGACCGCGGACGCACCCACCCAGGACGACGGCACCGCACCGTCCCGGCGCACCGCGCCGCCCGCCCCCGGGCGCGGCGCGCTGGACTCGCCGGCCGCCCGTCTGGAGGTCGACCCGCTGCTGGACGACCCGCGCACCCGTATCGTCGTGTGCTGCGGCTCCGGCGGCGTCGGCAAGACCACGACCGCCGCCGCCCTCGGCGTACGCGCCGCGGAGCGCGGCCGCAAGGCCGTCGTGCTGACCATCGACCCGGCCCGCCGGCTGGCGCAGTCCATGGGCATCTCGGAACTGGACAACGTGCCGCGCCGGGTCAAGGGCGTCGACGAGTCGGCCGGCGGCGAGCTGCACGCCATGATGCTCGACATGAAGCGCACCTTCGACGAGATCGTCGAGGCGCACGCGGACGCCGAGCGGGCCCGCGCGATCCTGGAGAACCCCTTCTACCAGTCCCTGTCGGCCGGCTTCGCGGGCACGCAGGAGTACATGGCCATGGAGAAGCTGGGCCAGCTCCGTTCCCGCGACGCGTGGGACCTGATCATCGTGGACACCCCGCCCAGCCGCTCCGCGCTCGACTTCCTGGACGCGCCCAAGCGCCTCGGCTCCTTCCTGGACGGCAAGTTCATCCGGGTGCTGATGGCGCCCGCGAAGGCCGGCGGGCGGGCCGGCATGAAGTTCCTCAATGTCGGCATGTCGATGATGACCGGCACGCTCAGCAAGATCATGGGCGGCCAACTGCTGCGTGACGTCCAGACGTTCGCCGCCGCCATGGACACCATGTTCGGCGGCTTCCGTACGCGCGCGGACGCGACGTACCGGCTGCTCCAGGCGCCCGGCACCGCGTTCCTGGTCGTGGCGGCGCCGGAGCGGGACGCGCTGCGCGAGGCGGCGTACTTCGTCGAGCGGCTGGCCGCCGAGCAGATGCCGCTGGCCGGGCTGGTGCTGAACCGGGTGCACGGCAGCGGCGCCGCGCAGCTCAGCGCGGAGCGGGCGCTGGCCGCCGCGGAGGCCCTCACGGAGCCGTCCGAGGTCCGGTCTGAAAATCTTGGCGGGAACGGCATTGTGGATCTAGGGGACGGGAAGGCTGACTCTCGTACCGCCGACGGCCCCTCCCCCGCCGCGGCGGACCCCTCGACAACGGACGACTCCCCTTCGGCGGCCCGTCTGGCCGCCGGCCTGCTGCGGCTGCACGCCGAGCGCATGCACGTGCTCGCGCGCGAGCGGCGCACACGCGACCGCTTCACCGCGCTTCATCCCGAGGTTCCGGTGGCGGAGATCGCCGCGCTGCCCGGTGATGTCCACGACCTGTCGGGGCTACGGGCGATCGGGGAGCGGCTGGCCGTACAGGAGTCGGTCGTCGTACAGGAGTCGGCCGTACAGGAGAGGGACGGGGTGCGGGAGCGGGAACAGGGGCACGGGGAGAGCTGAGCCGGGAAGGGCATCGCTCACCCACCAGGGATCGTCTCCGACCACCGCTGATCATCGCTCTGGCCGCTCACAAGGGCTCGCGCCAGTGCGCCCGCAACCGGAGCCACGTCGGCCGAAACGATACGGGTGGCGAAGCCATAAGAGGATCGAAGCCATACGGTCAGCCAACGGCACACTCCGGGCGCGCACAGCTCACACACGCCCATCCGCACCGCTCACGCCCTCGGCCACCTACCGCGGCCCGCGCGCCGGCAACTCACCGGCCGTACCCCGCACGTACACAGACAGCCAGCCCACGTCGGCCATGCACGCACCGACCGCCGTACCAACCGTCGTACCAACCGCCGCACCGGCCTCACCGAACCCGATACCGAACGGGGTATCGAACCCGGCCCTGCCCGACGGGTACGCCGGACCGCACAGCGGACCGCAGACCGCAGACCGCACCGGACCGTATTCCGGATCACCCGCCGAACCGCGCCGGCTCACACCGACACCGCCGGACCACCGGACCACCGGACCGTGGGCCGCTGGGCCACTGAGCCATCGGACCGCCCGGCTTACGACGAGTGAACGCCGGGCCTAACCCACTGCGGCGTAGTTGTCGTACGTACCGTCGTAACGGTTGCCGTACGCGTTGTCGTAGGTGTTCTCGTACGTCTCGTCGTCGTCACAGTCCACGGGCAGGATGCCCGTGCTGCGCTCGTACTCCGTACGTGCCGTCTCCAGCAGTCGGCGCCACGAGGTGACGGTCGGGCGGCGGCGCAGCAGCGCCCTCCGCTCGCGCTCGGTCATACCGCCCCAGACTCCGAACTCCACGCGGTTGTCCAGGGCGTCGGCCAGGCACTCCGTCCGCACCGGGCATCCGGTGCAGACCGCCTTGGCCCGGTTCTGGGCCGCTCCCTGAACGAACAGCTCGTCCGGATCGGTGGTGCGGCAGGCTGCCTGTGTACTCCAGTCGGTTACCCAGCTCATGCTGGCGCCGTCCTCTCCCGAATCGAGGCTCCCCCACGGCGGCAAGCGGCATATTCACCGTTGCCAGTTGAGGACGTTACGGAAGGCGAGCAGGGCGCAACACCCCCTTCGGGCCCAATCTTGAATGGCCCGAACGGACTATGCGTACGCGGCAGATCACCCAACGGAGTGAGCCGGGGGCATAGGCCACCTTCCCGGCACCATGGGGCACTTCGCCAGCACCACAGCGGATTCCCGGTGACATATGCGGACGTACGGGACACGCTCGACGGCCGGAGGCGGGGTTGACGCATCGACGTGCCGCGTCTGCCGCACCGGACGGGATCAGGTTAAACGAACAGATGCGCCCCTGTCCGGCGATTGAGAACGTAGCCACCTGACGAAGTCGGACCGACCGGCCGTTCACCCTTGGCCGGAAAGCCCCCACCGCTGTCCGGATCGGATCGCCGGCCGGTCGCGGCCCGGTACGCGGACGTCCCGAACGGAGCCCCGCTCCCGCCGGACCCCGCGCCCGAGGCTTAGGGTGCCCCCATGGGTAAGAAGCGCGACGGCGGGGGTCTGACCAAGACCCAGCAGGCCGCTAAATTCCTGGGCGTCAGCGTGCTGGCCGGAGCGGTGCTGGCAGGCCTGGCCCTCCCCGCCGCCGGCGCGCTGGGCCTGGCGGCCAAGGGCTCGGTCGAGAACTTCGACGAGATCCCGGCCAACCTGAAGACGCCGCCGCTGAGCCAGCGGACCACCATCCTCGACGCGAAGGGCGGCGAGATCGCCAAGGTCTACTCGCGGGACCGCACCGTGGTCGACCTCAAGGACATGTCGCCGTACATCCAGAAGGCGATCGTCGCCATCGAGGACGCGCGTTTCTACCAGCACGGCGCGATCGACCTGAAGGGCATCCTGCGCGCGCTCAACAAGAACGCGCAGTCCGGCGGGGTCTCCGAGGGCGCCTCGACGCTGACGCAGCAGTACGTGAAGAACGTTTTCGTCGAGGAGGCCGGCGACGACCCGGACAAGGTCGCCCAGGCCACTCAGCAGACCATCGGCCGCAAGGTCAAGGAGCTGAAGTACGCGATCCAGGTCGAGGAGGAGCTGGGCAAGCGCAAGATCCTCCAGAACTACCTGAACATCACCTTCTTCGGGCAGCAGGCGTACGGCGTGGAGGCGGCCTCCCAGCGGTACTTCAGCAAGCACGCCAAGGACCTCACGCTGGACGAGTCCGCGCTGCTGGCGGGCATCGTGCAGTCGCCGAGCCGCTACGACCCGGTCAACGACCCCAAGGAGGCGCAGCGCCGCCGTAACACCGTGCTCCAGCGGATGGCCGACACCAAGGCCATCACCCAGGCGCAGGCCGACGCCGCCGCCAAGAAGCCGATCAAACTCGACGTCAGCCGGCCCAAGAACGGGTGCATCACGGCAGGTTCGGGTGCCGGCTTCTTCTGTGACTACGTACGCGAGGTCCTGCTCAACGACCCGGCCTTCGGCAAGACCCGCAAGGAACGCGGCAAGCGCTGGAACCAGGGCGGCCTGACGATCCGTACGACGCTCGACCCGCAGACCCAGAAGTCGATCCAGGCCGCCGTCACCGGCCGGGTCTACGACAACGACCCGGTCGCCGCCGCGGCGACGATCGTCCAGCCCGGCACGGGAAAGATCCTGGGCATGGGCCAGTCACGTCCGTACGGCTTCGGTCAGAACCAGACCCAGATGAATCTGTCCGTCGACCAGAAGATGGGCGGCGGCGCGGGCTACCAGCCCGGCTCGACGTTCAAGCCGGTGATCGCGGCGGCGGCCCTGGAGGCGGGCAAGAGCCCGGAGCAGACGTACTCGTCCCCGTACAAGATGCCGTACCCGAGCCCGGTCTCCACCTGTACGGGCCAGTGGACGGGCCGGGACACCGTCCAGAACGAGAACACCACCGAAGTCGGCCCGTACGGCATGAAGGAGGCGACCGCGAAGTCGGTCAACACCTACTTCGTGCAGCTGATCAGCGACATCGGCATCTGCCCGGTGGTCAAGATGGCCAAGGAGATGGGCATCCAGCGGGCCAACGGCCACGACGTGGAACAGAAGCCCGCCATCGCGCTCGGTTCCCCCGAGGTGTCCCCGCTGACCATGGCCAACGCATACGCCACCTTCGCCAACGAGGGCGTCGCCTGCACGCCGGTGGCCATCGAGTCGATCACCGACGCGACCGGCAAGGCGCTGACCGTACCGAAGACCAGCTGCCGGCGCGCGATGTCGCAGAACACCGCCAAGACCATCAACGCGCTGCTCAAGGGCGTGGTCGAGGACGGCACCGGCAAGCAGGCCGGCCTCCAGGGCCGGGACAGCGCGGGCAAGACCGGCACCACCGACAACCGCTACGCCGCCTGGTTCACCGGCTACACCCCGAACATGGCCGGCGCGGTCTGGGTCGGCGACCCCGCCCACAAGCGCCGGATGTTCGACATCACCATCGGCGGCACCTTCCACGACAAGGTGTACGGCGCGGACACCCCCGGCCCGATCTGGCGCCAGGCCATGTCGGGCGCCCTGTCCGGCCGGCCCGCCCCCTCCCTGCCCACCGTCCCGATCGGCGACTCCGGCAAGAACCAGGACGACAACAAGGGCGGCGGAGGCGGCGGGCACCACCGTCCTCCGCACCGGCCCGGCGGTGGCGGTGGTGGCGGCGGCGGCCACAACGACAAGCCGGGCGGGGGCTGGGACATTCCCGGCTTCCCGGGGCTGTTCGGGGGGACCGGGGGCTGAGGACCGCTCGGCCGGACCTTGACGAAGGGGCGCTTCCACCCGAGGTGGAAGCGCCCCTTCTCGTATGCGGTACGGATCGTCTGCGGTACGGATCGTCCGTACGGCGGTCGCTCGTCCGCGGGGGCGGACCAGGCCCGCCCCCGCTCCCAGCTTCCTCAGCCCGCGAGCAGCTTCTTGACCGCCGCGGCCACCCGGCCGCCCTCGGCCCGGCCCGCGATCTTCGGGTTCACGATCTTCATCACGGCGCCCATCGCCTTCGGCCCCTCGGCACCGCCCGCCTTCGCCTCCGCGATGGCCTCGGCGACCAGGCTCTCCAGTTCCTCGTCCGTGAGCGGCTTGGGCAGGTACGCGGCGAGCACCTCACCCTCCGCGCGCTCCCGCTCCGCCTGCTCACCGCGGCCGCCCTTGTCGAACGCCTCGGCGGCCTCCCGGCGCTTCTTCGCCTCCCGCGCGATGATCTTCTCGACCTCGGCATCCGAGAGCTCGCGCGCCTCGGTGCCCGCGACCTCCTCCTTCTGGACGGCGGTCAGAGTGAGACGGAGGGTGGAAGAGCGCAGCTCGTCACGGGCCTTGATGGCCGTGGTGAGGTCGTCCTGCAGCTTCGACTTGAGCGTGGTCATGACGTCGAGTATGCCCGCAGGCGGCACCGAACGCCGACCATTAAGCGGTGGGGGGGTGCGGGTGGTGGGGACGGGCCGGGCCCGGGGCGGAGCGGCGCCACGTACGGGCGGGGCTGTACGGAGGGAGCGGTATGGACGGGGCCGCGCGGAGGTAGCCGTACAGACGGGGCCGTACGGAGGGAGCCGTACAGACGGGGCCGTATCGAGGTAGCCGTACCGAGGTAGCCGTACGGACGGGGGCGTACCGAGGTGCCGCATGGACGGGGCCGTACTGAGATGCCGTCTGGACGAGGCCGTACAGAAGAAGCCATACCGAGGGAGCCATGCCGCGAGGGGTGCCATCCTCGGGAGCCACACCGCAAGGGGCGCCATACCGCGACGGGCGCCATACCGAGGGAGCCATACCGCGATGGGCGCCACCCCCTCCCCCTCTGCCACGATGGGGCCATGCGCGCTCGTTACGGAGTCCCCTTGTCCATCGCCGCGGTCGGCGCGGCGGGCCTGGCCTACGCCGCCGGATTCGAAGTCCGTTCCTTCAGACTGCGCCGGGTCACCGTGCCCGTACTGCCTCCCGGCATGCGGCCGTTGCGGGTGCTCCAGGTCTCCGACATCCACATGGTCAGCGGGCAGCGCAAGAAGCAGCGCTGGCTCCAGTCGCTGGCCGGGCTGCGGCCCGACTTCGTGATCAACACGGGCGACAACCTCTCCGACCCCGAGGGCGTCCCGGAGGCCCTGGACGCGCTCGGCCCGCTCATGGAGTTCCCCGGTGCGTACGTCTTCGGCTCCAACGACTACTACGGACCGAAGCTGCGCAACCCCGCCCGCTACCTGATCGAGAAGGCCCAGAAGCGCCACGGCCTGAACGGCAACCCACCTGCCGTCGGCGCCGTCCACAACCCCTGGGAAGACCTGCGCGACGCCTTCGACACGGCCGGGTGGCTCAACCTCTCCAACACCCGCGGCCGCCTCAAGCTCGACGGCTCGGCCGGCGGCTTCGAGATCGCGCTGACCGGCCTGGACGACCCGCACATCAAGCGCGACCGCTACGCCCAGGTCGCCGGCGGCCCGGAGCCCGACGCCGACCTCTCCCTGGCCGTCGTCCACGCCCCGTACCTGCGCTCCCTGGACGCCTTCACCGCCGACGGCTACCCGCTGATCCTGGCCGGCCACACCCACGGCGGCCAGCTCTGCATACCCTTCTACGGGGCCCTGGTCACCAACTGCGACATCGACACCGACCGGGTGAAAGGTCTCTCCACCCACACCGCGGGCGGCAACACCTCTTTCCTCCACGTCTCCGCAGGCTGCGGCACCAACCGCTACACCCCGGTCCGCTTCGCCTGCCCACCGGAGGCGACCCTGCTGACCCTCACGCCGCGCGGCTGATCCCGCGGGGAACAGATCTCAGGGCAGCGCGACGCATCTCACATCCTCCGGATACCGCGGCCCGGCCACCGAGCCGGGCCGCGGCATTTGCCTGCGGCCTCCGACTACGGGGCCCGGCAGCGGCATCCGGCCGCGGGGCCCGGCAGCGGCATCCGGCCGCGGGGCCCGGCAGCGGCATCCGACCGCGGGGTCCGGCATCGGCGTCCGGCCGCAGGGTCCGGGCGCGGGGTCCGGGCGCGGGGCCCGGCCGCGGCGTCCGGCCGCGGGGTCCGGCATCGGCATCCGACCGCGGGGCCCGGGCGCGGGGCCCAGCCCCGGGGCCCGGCCGCGGCATACGCCCCCGGCCTCCGCCCCGGCCGAACAGCCCGTCCGCACGGCCGGACACCCCTGCCCCGCCTACCTCCGGCACGCGACGCCTACCTCCGACACACGACTCCACCTCACCTCCCCCTGCACACACACTGCACCTCCCCCTACGGATTCACCACACCTTCACCATCCCGCCCCGCTCCCGTCTAGCGTGGGGGGATGATCGACCCCACCAGCGCCCGCGTCCCGCGCTCCCGACCGTCGCAGCCCACCTCCCACGCCTCCTCCCGCTACGCCCGCGGAGCGGCGTTCGCCTCCGCCCACACCCCGGCCTCCGCGGTCGTCCCCCCGGTCCGTCGCCCACTGGCCGCGGCCTTCCGCCTGCTGATCGCCCTGGCCGCACTGACCGGCCTCGTCCTGGACATCGCGATCACCCCGGACCTGGGTCGCCTCTTCAGCTACTTCACCGTCCAGACGAACATCGCCGTGGCCGTCTGCTTCACCTGGTCCGCCTACCGCGCCTGGTCCGCCCGCCCACCGATCTCCCCACGGATCACCGGCGCGGTCCTGCTCTACATAGCCATCACCGGCCTCGTCTACCACTTCATCCTCACCAACGACTCCAGCGGCTTCTCCATGACCGGCACCGAGGAACACGACGCCGTCCGCACCGTCTCCACCCACCTCCTGCACACGGTCTCCCCCATCGGCGCCGCCCTGGACTGGCTCCTGTTCACTGCCCCCCGCGGCTTCCGCTGGCGCCACGCCGCCCAGTGGCTGATCTACCCCTTCCTCTACCTCCCCTTCGCCCTCATCCGCGGCGCCCTCCTCGCCCCCGGCACCGAGGGCCGCTACCCGTACGGCTTCCTCGACGTAGACCTCCACGGCTACGCCGGCATAGCCCTCAACACCGTCATCTTCGGCTCCGCCTTCTACGCCCTCGCCCTCCTTCTCATCACAATCGACCAGGTCAGGCCCCACCCCCGCCGCCCCGAGAACCGGATTTCACCTTCGGGGATCGGTCCGCTAAAGTAGAGCTCGTTGCTTCGGGGTGTGGCGCAGCTTGGCAGCGCGCTTCGTTCGGGACGAAGAGGTCGTGGGTTCAAATCCCGCCACCCCGACTGAGAAGTAGCAGGCCAGAGGGCCGGTACTGGAACCAGTACCGGCCCTCTGGCCATGTGTGCTTCATTGCGTCACTACGGCTCATCGCCCAGTGGAGCGGTGGGTGTGTCGTCGACCACAGTTGCATGGAGGCCGGGGCATCGGCGCGTAGGCGTTGCCCCTGTGTCGCGCGCGAGCAAGGTGGGGCCGCCCGGTTCCGCCTCTTCGTGAAGCAGTGCCCGAAGCGAGCGACAGATTCGAGCGGTCTATGCCCGTTGTTGTCACGCTCAGACCCATCTCTGTCCCAAAGTCGTCACTTCCGGCCTGCGATGATCAGCAAAGGAATGAAGGCAGCTAGGCAGAGGGGGGACGATGCCCGTTAACAGGTGGTGGCGACACGACCCGCACGAGCGCTACTGGCTGGAGATCACGAACCGCGAGGACATCGGCACAAACCTGCTCGCGCCCCAAGTCAACGATCGGGGCGAGGAGTACTGGTCCTATGCGCTTGTACGCGAAGTACGGCCAGGTGACCTCGTTCTGCACTGGGACAAGAACCACGGACCCGGAGTCGTTGGGTACTCCCACGTACGAGGTGAGGCGACCGCGTCCACCATCACCTGGCAGAGCAGAGGCACCTATGGCCGGCAGCGGAGTGCTTCGGGGCCGGAGCCTGCCTGGGAGGCGCCCCTCGGCGGGTACCGCCGGTTGAAGAAGCCGGTCACTCAGGCGCGTCTGCGGGAGATTGAGCCGAGTCTTCGTGCGCTGCGGGACCAGCTTGCACAGACAATCGAAGGACCGCTTTATTTCCCCTTCGCCCTGTCGCTCGCCAGGCCCCTTCGTGCAGCGCAGGGATACCTGACCAAGCTCCCACGAGCGCTGGTGGAGGCACTGCCCGAGCTGCTGGAATTGCGGCAGACCGCGATTTCTGAACCCCATGAGCCGGAAGCCGCCCCGGTACTGGCCTTGCCCACCAAGCCGACCGGGACTTCCGGTTATGGACGGCAGCACGATGCCGAGCGGCGACGGGCCGTTGAGCGATACGCGATGGACCTTGTGCTCGCTCACTATCGCTCACTGGGTTACGAGGTCGAGGACGTGGGAGATCACTCGCCCTGGGACATCACCGTGCGTAGGGACGGGACGGAGACGCACATAGAGGTGAAGGGCAGTACCACCACCCGTGAAGCCATAGACCTGACCGAGGGAGAGGTCCGCCACGCTGAAGGCACTTCCACCTGCCTTGTAGTGATAGATCAGATCGAACTCGACGACCACCTCCGCTGCCGGGGCGGACGTTGGCGGTCGTGGTCAGACTGGGCGCCAAGGCGAGAAGAGCTTGTTCCCACGGCGTACCGGTACCCGCTTCCAGCAGGAGGCGAGGGCGGACGCTCCTCCAGCTAGCTGCCCTCCGGCAGGGACTCTGTGACTGGGTGTGCCGACGCTCGTGGGTGCCCCGCGACTGCCGTCTGTCAGGTGGGCGTACCGCGATGGGTCAGGAGTGTTCCCAGTGGTGTTCGCTCATGCGTGACCGAGCGGCCCGCACGTGTCGTGGTGAGGAGACCGGCAGCGCGTAGCGCCGCGGTGTGCACGGACACGCTGGCGGCGCTGACGTTCAGGTGTCGGGCCAGGGTGGTGGTTGTGTGTGGGGTGGTGAGGAGGCGGAGGATGCGGGTTCGGGTGGGGCCGAGGGCTGCGTTCAGGGGGTCGGCAGGGGTGGCTTCGGTGGGTGAGAGGGGGATGCCCGGGCCGGCTGGATAGGTGAGGTGTAGCGGGTGGTCGGGGTGGTTGGCCACCAAGGGGTGACTGGTCCAGTGGAAGGTGGGGTGTAGGAGGACGCCTTGGCCGGTCAGGGAGATGTCTCGGGTGGTGGGGGCTGGGATTTCCCATGTGGTGCCGCGGAAACGGGTGTTGGGGACGAGGTGAGTCAGGGCTTGGGCGGTGCCGTGTTCGGCGGTTGTCAATGCGTGGCGGGTGAATTCGGTTTGGTGGAGGTCCTGGATCTGGGGCCATATGGGGCGTAGGACGGTTTCGAAGGCTGCTCGTTGGGCCTGGTTGAAAAGGTGCCAGGAGTCGGGGTCGTTTTGGTGGAGGGCTCGGATCCAAGGGGGTGGCGGGTGGGAGGCCGACGCGTAGACGCGTTGGAGTTCGGAGCGGATGGCGGTGGGGTGGGTCGCGCGGATGGATTCCAGGGCTTCGGTGAGGGAGTCGTTGTAGGTGTCGAGGAAGGCGGGGGCCTTGCCCGCGGGGACCAGGGCGCGTAAGGGCAGGGCGGTGGGCGGGAGGGAGCGGAGGAGGCGTTGTCGCCAGCGGGCGTAGAGGAGGGGGTCGTCGCTGCTGGTCGCCTTCATGAAGGCCGTGTTGAGTTCGATCAGGGGTGCCGGGCGGGGTGCGAAGCGGACGCGGGCGAAGTCGGCGGCCGTGAAGTGGATGCGGAGCACTGGTCCCCCTGGTGGTGTCGTGCGCCATCGTCCTCATGGTGTCGCGCGTCATCGGTCTCATGGTGTCGCGCGGCATCGATCTCATGGTGTCGCGCCATCGTTTTGGGCTGGGGTTAAAGGATCGCGGGTTTCTCCTCTCGGGCGTCAGTCTGCCGACGACAGCAGGGTGGCAGAGGACGCCGGGGAGAGGGGAGATGGAGATGTCTGTAGGTGGGGTTGTCGGGGCTGGGCGGCGGACTTTCGCGAAGGCGGCGGTGTTGGGGGTGGCATCGCTCTTCACCGGGGGTGGGGTTGGGGGTACGGGTGGGGGTGAGGCGCTGGGCGATGTGACGGTGGGTGCGCGGAGCGGTGGTGTCGGCTCCGTTGGTGGGCGCCTGGGGGCTGTGGGGGTGGGGGCTGTACGGGGCGTTGGCAGTGGGGGTGTGGTGCTTCGGTTGCCGGCGCCGACCGGGCCGTATCCGGTGGGTGTCGCTGAGCTGTACCTGGTTGATGGTCGGCGGCGGGACCCGTGGGAGGGGATCGCTGTGCGGGAGGTGATGGCTTCCGTGTTCTATCCAGCGGGAGATGTCGAGGGGTGTCCGAGGGCTCGGCAGATGTCGCGGGGAGTCGCGAAGGCTTTTGGGCAGTTGATGCCGTTGGTGCGGCCGGGGCTGCCGCAGGCGGGGGTGGACTGGGCGGGTACGGCTGCTCATGCGTACGTGGGTGCTCCTGTGCTGGGTGGGCGGTGGCCGGTGCTGGTGTACAGCCCGGGTGGCGGGGACCCGCGCGGGCTGGGGACGTGTGTTGCCGAGGAGTTGGCGAGCCGGGGGCGGGTGGTGGTGTGTGTCGATCACCCTGGGGACGCGGTGGCGGTTGAGTTTCCGGTGGAGAGGGCCGGGCGGGAGAGGGTGCGGAAGACCGTCTTCAGGGGTGATCCGAGGGCGGACGCGAGGGTGTTCCGGACAATGATCGGGGCGCGGGTGGCGGACGTTCGGTTTGTGCTGCGGGAGTTGGGGAGTTTCGCGGCGGGGCGGGAGGCGGATGCGGCGGGGCGTGTGGTGCCGAAGGGCTTCGGGCGGGCGTTGGATCTGCGGCGGGTGGGGGTGTACGGGCATTCGGCGGGTGGGACGACTGCGGCGCAGGTGATGTATGAGGAGCGCCGGGTCACTGCGGCTGTCAACTGGGAGGGGTTTCTCGACCAGGCCCCGGAGGCTTCCGGGCGGCCTGGGGAGCTGTTGCCGGTGGCTCGGTACGGGGTGGGTCGGCCGCTGCTTCTGGTGGGTACGGACGGGTTTCCGGGGCGGGAGGAGATGGGGCGGTCCTGGTCGGCCGTGCGAGCCCATTCGGGCGGACGGGTGCGGCAACGGCGGTTCGAGGACGCGGCGCACTGGGTGTTCACGGATCTCGCCCCGATGGTGCCGCAGTTGCAGGCGGCTGGACTGATGACGGCCGAGGCGCGGGGGCGGCTGGTGGGTGCGGTGCGGCCGGAGGTGTCGGTGCCGGCCGTACGCCGGAGTGTGCGGGCCTTCTTCGCGCGGTGGCCGCAAGCCCGGTGACCGAGGGCTCCGCTCCAGGGCCGAGGGCTCCGCTCCAGGAGCGAGGGCTCCGCACCAGGTCAGGGATAGGTCAAGATCTCGGGCCCGAGGCCGGGAAGCATGGGCGGGTGCGGGGTGGCGGGCTATCGTCGGGAGGAGGTGACGTGGGGAGGGGGCGGTCTCGGGTGGTTTCGGACGAGGCTGTGGTCGGGTGTGCCGGGGAGTTGGTGCTCGGGACCCGTGGGGCGGCCGGGGCCGGTGAGGTTCTGGTGCGGGTCAGGGGCGGTACGGAGACGTTTCTGGCCTGGTCCGCCGAGCCGCTGGCCCGTGGGACGCGCGTCCTGGTGGTCACCTCGCGGGGCGGCCGGCAGGTCGATGTGATCGAGTGGGCCGACCCATTGGACGCGTTGGCCGGTGACGCCGGCGACGCCGGCTGAGGAGACGACGAGAGATGTTCGGTTACCGCGTTCCCGCCCCCGACGAGGCGATGCTGATATCGGGCGGCAGGCGTGGGCTCGGGGGTGCGCCGTTCCGTGTCGTGACCGGTCACGGCAAATTCGTGTTGCCGATCTTCCGCAAGACGCGCTTTCTGACACTGGCGATGTGCGAGTCGGAGGTCGTCGAGACCTGTGTGACACGGCAGGGCATCGCGCTGACCGTACGTGCCGTGATCGCGTTCAAGGTCGGCAACGACGTCGAGAGCATCGTCAACGCCGGTCAGCGGTTCCTCTCCGACCAGGACCAGATGTCGGTGCTGACCGGCCGGATCTTCGCCGGGCACCTGCGGTCCATCATCGGGTCGATGACGGTCGAGGAGATCGTCACCGAGCGGCAGAAGCTGGCCACCGAGGTGCTGGACACCTCCAAGGCCGAGATGGCGAAGATCGGGCTGCACGTGGACTCGTTGCAGATCCAGTCGATCGACGACGGGGACACCGGATACATCGAGGCCATGTCGGCCCCGCACAAGGCGGCGATCCAGCGGCAGGCGCAGATCGCCCAGGCCCAGGCGACGCAGGCCGCGGCCGAGGCGGAGCAGGAGGCGGCGCGCAAGCAGGCCGAGTACGCGCGGCAGACCGCCGTCGTACAGGCGCAGTACAACGCCGAGGTGGACCGCGCGCAGGCCCAGGCCGCGCAGGCGGGCCCGCTGGCGGAGGCGCACGCCCAGCAGGAGGTGCTGGACGCGCAGACCGAACTGGCCGAGCGCGCGGCGCAGTTGCGTCAGCAGCAGCTGGTGGCCGAGGTCGTCAAGCCCGCCGAGGCGGACGCGGAGCGGATCCGGGTGCTCGCCATGGCCGAGGCCGAGCGGATGAAGATCCAGGCGGCGGCCGCGGCCTCGTACGACCGGGTGGCGCTGGACCGGATGCTGATCGACCAGTTGCCGCAGATCGTCAAGGAGGCAGCGGCCGGTCTGTCCGGCGCGAACGTGAACGTGCTGAACGGTGCGGACGGCCTCGGCGAGATCGCGGCCGGGCTGGTGGGCCAGGGACTGACGATCCTGGATTCGGTACGGCGCAACCTGGGCCAGCCGGGAGACGGCGGCAAGGACGGGACGCCCGGTGCCGGCGGTACGTACGGTACGGAGGCCGCGGAAGGTGGCGGCGGTGCCGGGCGGAACGGCGGGCGGGTCGAGATCGAGTAGGTGACGAGCAGGAGGCGAGCAGGAGGCGAGCGGATGGTGGCTAGCAGATGGCGGCTGCGCGGTGGTTGCATGAGAAGTAGCCGGTCGGGCGCCTCGGGGCGTTGCGTACGTCCGTGAAGCGCCCGCGCCCGTCACCAGCTGGACCACCCGCCCGTCACCCGCTGGAACCATCCGTCACATCACCCGCCAGAACCAACCACCCGTCACATCACCCGCTGGAACAGGTCCAAGCGGTACGAGTTGCCGTGCCGGTGGCAGGTCCGGCCCTCGATCGGCCGCAGGTCCGCCCGGTCGCGGAAGACCTTGTGCACCCCGTGGCCGGTCACGATCTCCGGTGCGGCTTCCGTGGCAGGAGCGGTATCGGGCTCGTCGTGAACCCAGTGCGCCAGCAGTACGTGCCCGCCCGGCCCAAGCAGGGCGGCAATCCGCGCAGCGGTCAGGCCGAGGTCGGGGGCCGACAGGTAATAGCCGACCTCGGACATCACGATGAGGTCCACCGGGGCCACCGCCAAGGAGGCCGGCAGGCTGCCGGCGTCCAGTTCTTCGGGGACGCGGAGGGTGGCGAAGGTGAGGTGGGGCAGGTCGGCGCAGTTCTGGCGGGCCTGTTCGACCGCGGCGGTGGAGCAGTCGGTGGCCAGCAGGTGGTCGCAGTGGGGTGCCAGCAGCCGGGTGAGGGCGCCGACGCCGCAGCCGATCTCCAGGGCGGAGCGGAAGCGGCCGGCGGGCAGCAGGGACGCCGTGTCGGCGAATTTCTCCTGCTCGTACGGCTTGTGGAGGGTTCCCCACGGGTCGGTCCTGGACCGGTAGGCCTTGTCGAAGTGCTCAGCCGACACCGATGTGCGGGGGCTGCCCGGCATGACGGTTCCCTTCTGCGTTGTCGTGGGTGGCGGGGCCCAGTTCCCAGATGAGTTCCGCCTGGAGCGGGCCCGGCCGCCGCAGGAACGGCCCGTGGCCGACCGCCACCGGCGCCAGCTGCGAGGTGTAGCTCAGGACCGCCGCCCGCTTCGCCGCCCATTCGCGTTCGTCCAGGCGGATGTCGTGGGCCACGCGCAGCTCGTACGCGGCGGACAGGTCGCGGTAGGCGCCGCCGTACTTGTCCGAGCCGGCCAGCCGCTCGACCGCCGCGTCCGTGCCCCATTTACGGGCGCCGCCGGTGTACGGCAGATCCGCGTATACGTACGGAGCCAGGCCCGGGCGCCCGGCCAGCACCGCGAGGGCCTGGTCCCGTACGGCGGTGTGGTCGGGCTGGTTCGTGCCGAGGGGGACCAGCACCCTGGTGTCCGGGGGGAGGCCCTTCAAAAAGCCCTCAAGTCCATCGAGTTCGCCGTCCGTACGGTACGGGCTGTCCGGGTTCGGGAGGGTCACCTGCTCGGCGCCCAGCAGCTTGCAGGCCCGGGCGTCCTCGGCCAGGCGTACGCGGTACGCCTCCTCCGGCGTGGCGAAGCCGCAGCCCGCGTCCCACCAGGAGATCCGGTCCGCCGCCGGGGCGCCGCCGTGGACGGTGACCACGGCGGTGGGCCCGGCGGTGCGGCCGAGGTATCCGGCGACGGACAGCGCGGCGTCGTCGAAGTGCGGGGAGAGGACGACGGTGGTCCAGCGCGGGCCGTGGTCGGCTGCGGTGCTCACGGCTGCGCGGGCTGACCGGCAGACTGACCGGCGGCCTCCCCGGCAGCGCGGACCGAGGCCAGCAGCAGTCCCGCCGACGTCTTGCCGGTGGGGCTGGTGATGTACTCGGCGAGCAGGCGGCGCGCCTCGGCCTTGTCGGCTTCGGGGATGGTGTCGGGGAGGACGAAGGTCGGGTCGGTGCGCTTGAGTTCCTCGACCGCCGCGTAGTACTCGTGCCGCAGCAGGCCCCATACGGCGCCGTCGTGGTGGCGGCCGTCGAGGTAGAAGTACTCGCGCAGGATGCCTTCGAGGGTGAAGCCGACGCCGGTCACCAGGCGCATCACGTTCTTGTTGTAGAGCGCGGTGGTGAACGTCACCCGGTGGGCGTTGCGCGCGTGGAAGAGGTGGTCGATGAGCAGGTCGAACGCCTCGGCGCCGAACCCGCGGCGCCACAGTTCGGGGTCGCCGATCGCGCCGCCGAGCACATAGCCGCCGACCGGGCCTTGTGCCTTGTAGTGCACCGCGCCCACGGTCCGGTCCTCGCCGTCGCGCACCGCGAACTGCCGCAGGCCGCCGCTGTGGTCGAGCTTGCGGAAGTCCTCGGCGGTGACCACGTCCCCTTCGGTGGCGGCCATCACCGCGGCGGCCGAGTCGGGGCCGAACCACTGCGCCATCAGCTCGTAGTCCTGGTCGGCGGGGCGTTCGAGCCGGACGAGTTTGCCCTGCATCAGTTCTCCGTTCCGGTCCCGAGCGAGGACCGTGGTCGCGATGTTGTCGGTCGGTGCTGTGGTGGTGGGCCCGGTCAGCCCGTCCGGACGGCGGTGGGCACGGGTTCGGCGCCGGCCGTCAGGGCCTCGATGCGGTCGGCGGCCGCCGCCGCTCCCCCGGCCCCGCGCACCTCTTCCCGCATCCGGGTGACCGCGGCCCGGATGCCGCCGTCGGTCATGACGCGGGTCAGGGCCGTGCGCAGCGTGTCCGCGTCCAGGTGGTCGCGGTCCAGGCGCACGCCGAGGCCGAGGGCGTCGATGCGTTCGGCGACGGCGGTCTGTTCCTGGGTCTGCGGTACGGCCACCATGGGCGTGCCGTGCAGCAATGCCTCCATGGTGGAGCCCATGCCGGCGTGGGTGACGAAGGCGTCGGCGTGGCGCAGCACGTCGAGCTGGGGGACGTGCGGGTGCGCCTCGACGTGGGCGGGGAGCGGGCCGATGGCGGCGCGGTCCATGCGCGGCCCGTACGCCATGACGACCTGCCAGGGCAGCGTTGCGACCGCCTCGCCGCACATGCGGAAGAACTCGGGCCAGTCGTAGCAGGCCGTGCCGAGGGCGATCAGCAGCACCGGGCGGCCGTCCCCGGCCGGGCGCCAGCTGCCCTGGAAGCCGCGGTCGCCGGCGCACGGGCCGACGAAGGCGAACCGGTCGTCGAAGGTCTCGCCGTGGTACTGGAACGCGCGCGGCAGGAAGACCAGGCGCAGATCCTCGGTGTGGCCGAGGAAGTCGGTGACCGAGCGGCCGGACAGGCCGTGGGCGGCCAGGAACCGGGTCAGCTCCCGGGCGAAGCGCAGCACGCCGGGGTGCAGCGGGTTGTCGGCCAGGAACTCGGCCTCCAGCGAGAAGTGCTCGTTGGAGACGAACGAGGGCCACATCTCAGCCGCCGGCAGCCGCCATTTCGCGGCGAGCACCCGGCCCGCCCAGGCGATCCCGTCGTACGCGATGGTGTCGGGCCGGTCGGTGGCCCAGGCGTCCTCCAGTACGTCCAGCGTCGCCCTGGCCTCGCGCAGGAAGTCCATGGGGGAGATGGCCAGGCCGTCCTCGGTGAGCGCGTCGTCCACCGGGTTGCGGTAGACGACCGGTTCGGCGCCCACGGCCCGTACGGCGGGCGCGAACGCCTCGGTGACCGCGTACGAGACCCGGTGGCCGCGCCGGACGAGTTCCGCGACGAGGCCGAGCGTCGGGTTCACATGACCGTGCCAGGCGATGGAGACGAAGCCGATGTGGCGCGGCATGGCGCCCTCCCCCGTTGTTGTCACCGTAGACGTTGTTGACAAAATATGACTACAGATTCAGCATATTCGACAACTCATGACTGGCGGTAGAGGGGTGGCGCGGCCGGATGACGACAGCGGAGACGGACCGGCCGGACGCGCGGCCCGACGGCGGCCGACAGCCGGATGACGACGCCGTACGCCGCGGATCCGAACGCCACGGATCCGAACGCCACGGATCCGAACGTCACGACGCAGTACGCCATGACGCCGTACACCACGGATCCGAACGTCACGACGCAGTACGCCATGACGCCGTACGCCACGGATCCGTACGTCACGACGCCGCAAGTCACGACGCCGTACGTCACGCATCCGTACGTCACGGAATCGCTCTCGCGGCCACCGACGGCCGACAACTGGCCGACGCGACGGCCGAGTTCGGCGCACCCGGCCTCACCGCCGCCCCGGAAGCGCACACCAAGCCCGTTGACGCGGTCACCTGGGCGCTGCGTACCGCGTTCGAGGCCCTGCCCGAGGCCGTACGGTCGACCGCCCCGCTGTACGTCCTGTGCGGCGCGTACAGCTCCTGGGCCGCCCGGCACTTCGTAGGGCGCTGCCACGACACCGGGCGGCGGCTGCGGCCCTCGGACTCGATCGGCCTGGAGACCTCCGAGCTGGTCCGCCCCTACACCACCGCGTCCGGACACCGCGGGGGCTGCTACCTGCTCGCTCCCCTGCCGGTGGACACACGGGAACCGAAGCGGGCCACGGACCCGCCGCGCCCGCCCTGGCCCCTGGCCGCCATGCCGGGACCGGCCGTCCACCTGGACCTTTTCGTCTCCCCCTGCGAAGGACCGCGCCCGGTGCACTGCCTCGCCATCGCCACCGCCTGGAGCGTCACATGCCCGTGAAGGACCCGGTCAACGACATCGTCATCAGCGGCCTCGGGCTGGTCACCCCGTTCGGTGCGGGCGTCGCGCCCTTCTGGCGGGGGCTGCTCGAAGGGCGCTCGGCCCTGCGTCCGGCCGGGCGCTTCGAGGCGCCGTCGTACCGGGGCGAGCCGGTCGGCGAGGTGCCCGGACCGGGCCCGGCGGCCGGGACGCCGCGCAAGAGCGCCTACGCGCGAGCCGCGATCGGGGAGGCCGTGGAGGCCGCCGGGCTGCCGGGAGTGCCGCGCGACGCCCTGGTGATCCTGGTCGGGCAGGCACCGTACCCGGGCCCGGAAACCGTCGCGGACGCTGCCTCGGACCCCGCCGCCCACCGGGAGTTCCTCGGTCCCGACCCGGCCGGCGCCCTCGGCCCCGCCTTCGCCCCGGGCCGCGTCCTGCACCTCTCCCACGCCTGTGCCTCCGCCGTCTTCGCGGTCGGCTTCGCCCGCGAGGCCCTGCGTGCGGGCGTCGCGCCGCTCGCCGTGGTGGCGGGCTCGTCGGTGCTCAACCGGTACGAGTACGCCAGCATGGACGTCGTACGGGCCGTGGGCCGGGAAGCGGCCAGGCCGTTCGACACCGGCCGGGCGGGCATCTCGCTCGGTGAGGGCGGGGGCGCCGTCGTCCTGGAGCCGGCCGGGCACGCCAGGGCGCGGGGGCACGCCACGGATCTGGTGGTCGCCGGTGCGGCGTGCCGGGTGGCCGGGGCCAAGGCCGCCGCGTCGGACGCCGAGCTGATCGCCGGGTGCATGCGCGACGCGCTGGCGGACGCCGGGGCGGACCGGCTGGACCATGTGCACGCGCACGCGACCGGCACCGTCCAGGGCGACGCCGCCGAACTCGCGGCCGTGGAGTCCATCGCCGCCGAAACCGGTTCCGACGCGCTCCCCGTGACCTCGCACAAGGGCGCCATCGGCCACCTGCTGCACATCTCGGGCGCCCCGGCGCTGGCCGCCGCCGCGCTGACGCTGCGTACGGGGACCGTCCCGCCGACCGCCGGACTGACGGCCGCCGAGGGCACGGACCGCGTGGTGCTGCCGACGGCGCCTCTGCGGCTGCCGTCGGCCCGTACCGCCGCCGTGAACAGCTTCGGCTTCGGCGGCAACAACGCGACGCTGGTCCTGCGCGGGGTCTGAGGGGCCCTGAAAGGGGGCTGTGTCATGGCCCCGGCCGGGCGTCCACCGCCTGGCCGGGGCCATGACACAGCCCCTTCCCCCCAGTCCCTCACCCCGACCCCTCCCCCCCCAGCCCCCAGCCCCTCAGTCCCCCAGCCCCACCTGCGCCCGCAGCGCCCGCGCGTCCACCTTCCCGTTCGCCGACAGCGGGAAGCTCTCCACCACATGGACCGCGTTGGGCTGCTCGTACTCCGCCAGATGCACGGCCAGCCGACGCCGCCACTCGGCAGGCGCGGCGACCTCGGGATCCGCCACCACGAAGTGCAGTGCGCTGCCGCGCCGGCTGTCCTCCACCGCCAGCACCTTCACCTGCCGCCCGGCCGCCTCGGCCTTGCGTTCCAGGCTCTCCGGGTAGAGCGTGAAGCCCAGCCGGTGCACCGCCTGGTTGCGGCCGACCACGTGCAGGTTGCCCGCCTCGTCGAAGCGGCCGAGGTCTGCGGTCGGGTACCAGGTCGTGTGCCGTACGGGCGTGAGCGTGCCGTCCTCCAGGAGGTAGCCCTCCATCAGGCCCGGCGAGTCCACCTCGATCTCGCCCAGCTCGCCGGGCGCGGCCTCCCGGCCGTCCGGGGTGACCACCCGTATCCGTACGCCGGGCAGCGGCCGGCCGCAGCCGGTCGGCGCGTCGGGCGTGGCCAGCGCGACGTTGCCCAGCTCGCTGAGGCCGTAGCCGTCCAGCAGCGGGCGGCCCATGACGGCCGGGAACGCTTCGGCGAGCGGGGCGGGCAGCGGGGCGCCGCCCACGCCCCAGATCCGCACCCCGGCGAGTGCCTCGCGCAGCTCCGGGCGGCGGCGGACGACGCCGAGCAGGGAGTGGTACGTGGACGGGGCGGCGTCCACGGCCGTGACGCCGTGGGCCGCGGCCTGGCCGACGGCGAGGTCCAGCCGCTGGTACGGGGTGACGATCAGGGTGCAGCGGGCCAGCCACCACAGCAGGACGACGGACAGGCCGTACTGGTGGGAGAAGGGCAGCAGCGGGGCGAGCACGTCGTCCGCGCGGTAGCCCATGGCCTGGATGGTGCGCAGCGTGTTGTCGTGCACCGCGGGGCCCGACTTCACGATGCCCTTGGGGCGGCCGGTGGTGCCGGAGGACCACAGCACCACGGCGTCCGGGCGGGCGAGCCAAGCGGTGAGGTCGACCTCGCCGGGCGGGGGCGCGGTGTCCGCGCCGAGGCCGGGGTAGCGGAGCACCCGGTCGGCGGGGAAGGCGGGACCGGCGATGCCATCGGTGCCGTGGGTGCCGTCGGTGTTGTCGGTGCCGTCGGTGAGCAGCCAGCGGGCGCGGGCCTGGCGGGCGGTCGCCCGGCCGTCGGCGGCGGACTGGCGGTGGTCGACCGGGACGAGCGAGGTGTCCAGGTGCATCAGGGCGAGCAGCGCCACGACGTAGTCGACGCAGTTGTCACCCTTGACCAGGACCCGGTCACCGGGGCATATGCCGCGGTCGCGCAGGACCCGGGCGGCGGCCAGCACCCGGCCGGTCAGGTCCGGTCCGGACAGGCCGTCGGACGCGCCGACGAGCCGGGGGGCGGGGACGGGGGGCGCCATCGTTTCGGTCATGCGGAGATCCGCTCCCATGAGTCGGAGTCAGTTCTTGTCATCGCCGCCGGGGCGGTTTTCGTCATCGTCGGCACGGCGGTTCACATCGCCGCCGCTGTCGCGGTGGTTCGCGCCTTCGCAGCACCGGTGGTTCGCGCCTTCGCAGTCACAGCGGTCCGCGTCTTCGCTCTCACGCCGGTCCACGCCTTTCCAGTCCCGGCGGTCCGCGTCTTCGCTCTCACGGCGCTCCGGGAGCAGCAGGGTGGAGGTCACGGTGCTCACCGGTGATCCGTCGGCGGCCCGGAAGGCGCTCTCCAGCACCACGACCTCGCGGCCCGCGCGCCGGGACGCGTCCTTCAGCCGTACGGTCACCAAGAGTTCGTCCCCGGCGTACGCGGGCCGGTGGTGCACGAAGCGCTCCTCGCGGTGGATCGTGCCCGCGCCGTCGGCGGGGGCGCCGAGATCGCGCAGCAGCCGTTCCTCGGCGCGGATCGCGAGGACGGCGAGGAAGGTCGGCGGGGCGAGGACGTCCGGGTGGCCCAGGGCGCGGGCCGCCGCGGGGTCCGTGTGCGCGGGGTCGGCGGTGCCCACGGCCGCGGCGAACTCGCGGATCTTCTCGCGCTCGACCGCGTACGGGCCGAAGACGGCCCGGCGGCCGTCCCCCTCCCCCGGTACGCTCACCGGCCGCCGCCCACGCCGTCCCGCCGCAGCAGCGGGACCGCCGGGTCCCACGTCGTGCCCTCCCGGGCGTCGCGGCGGCGCCGGGCGATGCCGGACAGCGCCTCCAGGACGATCCGGTTGCCCAGGTACGCGGTGATGTCGGCGTGGTCGTACGGCGGTGCCACCTCGACCACCTCGACGCCGACGACGGGCAGTTCGTAGGCCGCCCGGCGCACCGCGTCCAGCAGTTGGCGCGAGGTCAGGCCGCCCGGCTCGGGGGTGCCGGTGCCCGGCGCCTGGCCCGGGTCGACCACGTCCACGTCGACCGAGAGGTACACGCCGTCGCAGTCGTCCATGGCGGTGGCGAACGCCTCGGTCAGGCAGGTGTCGAAGCCGCGGGCGGTGATCTCGCTCATCTCGTACGAGCGCATGCCCTGGTCGGCCATCCAGCGCAGCGTCTCCGGGCCCGGCCAGTAGCCGCGCAGCCCCATCTGGAGGAAGCGGTCGCCGCGAACCGCGCCGCACTCGATGAGCTGGCGCATCGGCTTGCCGTGTCCGTAGAGCGGGCCGTCCTCCACCTCGCCGGTGTCGGCGTGCGCGTCGAAGTGCAGCATCGAGATGCGCCCGAAGCCGTGGTGGCGGGCGACGGCGCGCATGTCGGGCAGCGCGATGGTGTGGTCGCCGCCGAGCACGACGGGGATCGCGCCGAGGCCGGCGGTCATCCGTACCGCGCCTTCCACGGTGCGGATGCTCTGCTCGATGTCCCCGGAGTAGCAGGGCACGTCCCCGGCGTCGTAGACCTTCAGTTCGGTCAGCGGGTCGACGCCGAGCGCGAGGCTGCGCCGGGCGCCGTTGTGCGGCAGGTAGCAGGCCTGGCGGATGGCGGCCGGGCCGAAGCGGGCGCCGGGCCGGTGCGAGGTGCCGCCGTCGAAGGGGGCGCCCAGGATGATCACGTCGGCGTCGGTGGGCGGGTCGTCCAGGTTCAGGCGCGGGACGCCGAGGAAGGTGATGTCCGGGCCGAAGGCCGATCCGAGGTGGTGCACGTCAGCTTCCGATCAGGTGGTGGCCGCCGTCGGCGTGCACGATCTCGCCGGTGGTCGCGGGCAGCCAGTCCGAGAGCAGGGCGAGGCAGGTGCGGGCCACCGGGTCGGCGTCCGCGGGGTCCCAGCCCAGCGGGGCGCGGGTCGCCCACTCCTTCTCGAAGGCCGGGCCGTCGCCGCCGATGCCGCGGGCGGCCAAGGTTCGAAGCGGGCCCGCCGCGACGAGGTTGACGCGGATGTTCTCGGGGCCGAGGTCCCGGGCGAGGTAGCGGGAGCAGGCCTCCAGCCCGGCCTTGGCGACGCCCATCCAGTCGTAGCCGGGCCAGGCGCGCGAGGCGTCGAAGTCCAGGCCCACGATGGAGGCGCCGGGCGCCAGCAGCGGGCGGCAGGCGGTGGCCAGGGCGGTGAGGGAGTACGTGGAGGTGTGCAGGGCCGCGGACACGTCGGTCCACGGCGCCGTCAGGAAGCCGCCGTCGAGGCAGGTGGCGGGGGCGTGGGCGACGGAGTGCAGGACGCCGTCGATGCCGTCGAGGTGCGCGCCCACGCGGTCGGCGAGGGTGGCGAGCTGGTCCGCGTCGGTGACGTCGAGTTCGACGACCGGGGGCTCGCCGGGAAGGCGGCGGGCGAGCCGCTGGACGAGCGTGGGGCGCCCGTACGCGGTGAGCACGATCCGCGCGCCCTGCTGCCGGGCGAGCCGCGCCACGGCGTAGGCGATGGAACTCTCGCTGATCACACCGGTGATGACCAGCCTCTTGCCGTCGAGCAGGCCGCTCATCCGGGCTCCTCACAGGGTGGTACGGGGAAAGGGTTGAGCTCCGGTGCCCGCCCGGGGGCGGGCACCGGAGCTGGCGCTCAGCGCGTTCAGCAGTGGCTGCTGACGGTGCTGGAGACGCGCGCGGCCTCCTCGGCGGGGACCTCAAGGCCCTGCAGGTCGAGAACGATCGACATGGTGTTTCCTCCTCTCCACTGACTCGGTGTCGGGTTATTCCGGTCGGCCTGGGGGCCGGCCGGAAGCTCAGGGGGCGCGGTGGTCCGCGCCGGTTGGCCGGCCGTCCCGCGGGGCCAGGAAGGGCAGAAAGTCCCGCCTTCCCTCCAGGGCCGCGGTCAGGGCCAGCAGGATGCCCGGCCCGCCGGTGGCCAGGTCCATCGAGACCCGGCGCAACTGGTCGCCGGGGAAGGCGAGATGGCCGTGGTAGGACAGCGCGTGCCAGTGCAGCCGTGTCAGGTGCCGCTCGACGCCGAGGCCCGGTTCCGGCTGCGGGTCGCGGGCCCGCAGCGCGGCGAGCGTGGCCAGCAGGCCCGCCCGGCCGCCGAACAGGTTCGGCTCGATGGTGAACTCCGGCTCCGCGGCGCGGACCAGCAGCGGCAGTGCCTCCGCCAGCCGCGCGTCGGCGCGGTGGGCGAGCACCTCGTCGGCGACGAGGGCGATGCCCGCGGTGCCCACCTCCAGGTAGGGCAGCAGGCGGAACCCGCCGTCCACCTGGAGCGAACCGTCCTCGCCGGTGGCGCACAGGTCGAGGTCGTGGTGCAGCGCCCGTACGGCCAGGTCGAGGTACGCCGTGTCGGACGTGTCCTCGTACAGCCGCAGCAAGAACAGGGCCGCTCCCGACCAGCCGCGCAGCAGTCCGGCCCGGCTGCCCCGGCCGGGGCCCGCCGCGATGCCCGGGGCGGTCCCGGCCGTGACGGCGGCGGCCGTCCGCTCCGCCAGGCCGAGGGCCTGGTCGCGGTGGTCGCCGCTGCCCGTGCGGGCGGCGAAGTCCAGCAGGTTCAGGCCCGCGCCCGCCGTGCCGCGGAAGAGGCTCACCTCGGTCATCGCGTCCGTGGCCGTCCGGCAGCCGTCGAGCAGGCGCCCGGCGGCCTCCAGGTGGCCGAAGCCCGCGAGGACGTGGGCGATGCCGTGTGCTCCGTCGTAGAAGCCGGGCCGCTGGGGGCGGTCGCGTTCGACGGCGTCCAGCAGCCACTGCTCGTACTCGGGGAAGCGGCCCGCACCGGCGGTGTCGAGCGCCCACAGGACGCCCGCCGCGCCGTAGGCGAAGTTGCGGCCGTCCGTCGTGAACTGCCGTACGTCGCCCGGGAAGAGCCGGTCGGCGCGCTGCGGCGTGGCGGACAGCAGGACCGCCTCGGCCAGTGACTTGCGTGCCGCGGCCCAGTTGGGCAGCGAGGTGTCCAGGCGGACGCCCAGCGGTTCGCGGAGCGCCGGGGGCACCCGGTCCAGGGCCGCCTCGCCGGGGGCGAGTTCGCGGCGCAGCGCGTCCAGGGAGCCGGCCGGCAGGGCGAACCTGCGCTCGGCCACGTCCACGTACGCCGCCGCGCGGCCCGGGTCCAGTTCGTTGAGCCCGGTGAGCGGGAAGAGCAGCCACAGGCGCAGCGCGGCCAGCGCGTGCCGGTCGATGCCGTAGCCGGTGCGTCCGGTGCCGGCGAAGCCGGGGTGGCCCATGCCGAGCCGGTCCGCCTCCCCGGCGGGGACGCACAGTTCGAAGTCGACCAGCGCGACCTCGTCGGCGTCGTCCGCCTCGGTCACCAGGATGTTCGCCGGGTGGAGGTCGCCGAAGACCATGCCGCGCTCGTGGACCCGGGCGACCAGGGCCTCGATGCGGTCGGCCAGGGCCTGCGCCCGGCGCACGTACGCGCTCAGCGCGGCGGGCTCGGGGCGGGCCTTGGTCAGCGGGTAGTGCCGGGCCAGCCAGCCCTGGAGGGTGTCGCCCTCCAGGTGCTGCACGGACAGGAAGTGGTGTTCCCACACCACCCGGTGCTCGTACAGGGCCGGGATGCCCGGCAGGCCGGCGAGGTGTTCCATGGCGCGGCGTTCGCGGTCCAGGCGGGCGACCGCGTCCAGGCCGAGTCCGTCCAGTCCGGCGTTCGGGCGGGCCTCCTTGAGGACCACCGTGCGGCCTTCGGTGTCACGGGCCTGGTAGACGCCGCCGCCGTTGGAGAAGTGCAGGGCGCGTTCGACCTTGTACGGGAAGTCCGACGGGGAGCCGGACGCCTGGCGGGCGGCGAGCTGTTCGGCGAGGAAGCCGGGCAGCTCGACCCACTCGGGCACCTCGAAGACCGGGCGGCGGCGGTCGGGGACCAGCGTGCCGTCGGGCCGTTCGATGGCGGGTACGGCGGTGCCGTCGTCGTCGGTGCAGTAGCGGGTGACGAAGCCGCCGTAGCGTACGTGCAGCGGACCGGCGCCCCACCGCAGGTCGGTGAGGATGTACGGACCGGCCGTGCCGTCCAGGCGCTCCCCCAGTTCGACGAGGGTGCGGTGCAGCTGCTCCTCGTCGGACGGGTAGATGGTCACGAGCTTGCCGCTGGACGAGCGCGGCGCGTACTTGAGGCTGTGGGTGGTCAGGACGTCCACGCCGCGCAGGAACTTGAACGGCAGGCCGTTGGCGGTGCAGTGGTCCCAGGCGGTGTCCACGACGTGCCGTGCGTTGTCCGGCAGACCGGAGATGTGGATCTTCCAGCCCTGCTGCGGCAGGGTGTGGCCGAGCGGGGTGTGGACGATCCAGACGTCCATCTCGCGGCGTTCCCAGCCCTCGGGGGCGGGAGCGTGGGTCTGCGCGAAGGCGTGCGAGTCGTCGGCGGTGTGGCGGCCGGCGATGTCGTAGAAGACCGGGTCGGCCTGGCAGAACGCCTCGGGCTGCGGTCCGGTGGTCATCGGCCCTCCTCCTTCGGCTCCTGGTCCGGACGGTTCGCGGTGGCCTGCGCGCCGGGCCAGGCGCGGACGACGAGCACCGCGTTGTGCCCGCCGAAGCCGAACGAGTTGCTGAGCACCGTGCGGACCGCGTGCTCGCGGGCCCGGTGCGGTACGTAGTCGAGGCCGGTGTCCTCGGGGTCGTCGCAGTTGACCGTCGGCGGCACAATGCCGGTACGGATCGTCTGTACGGCGGCGATCAGCTCCACGGCGCCGGCCGCGCCGATCATGTGGCCGGTCATCGACTTGAGCGAGCTGATGGGCACCCGCGGGGCGTGGTCGCCGAGAACCGCGCGGATCGCGGCGCTCTCGATGCGGTCGTTGAGCTGGGTGCTGGTGCCGTGCGCCGAGACGTGGTCGATGTCCTCGGGGCGAAGGTCCGCGTCGGCGAGCGCGTCGGTCATCGCCTGCCGGGCGGCCAGGCCGTCGGGGTGCGGGTGGGTCGAGTGGTAGGCGTCGGTGGTGGCGCCGTACCCGGCCACCTCGGCCAGGATCGTGGCGCCGCGGCGCACCGCGTGCTCGGCGTCCTCCAGGACGACGATGCCGGCGCCCGCGCCCATCACGAAGCCGTCGCGCTGCCGGTCGAAGGGCCGGCTGGCCAGCCGCGGGTCGTCGTCGCGGCGGGAGAGCGCCCCGGCGTTGGCGGCGGCGCCCAGGTCGAGCGGGTTGACCGCGTCGTCCGCGCCGCCGGCGATCGCGACGTCCGCGTAGCCGTGCCGGATCATGCGCAGCGCGTCGCCGATGCAGGTCGCACCGGTCGCGCAGGCGGTGACGGTGGCACCGGAGGCACCGCGGGCGCCGAAGCGGGCGGCGATCTCGCCGGCCGCGCTGTCCAGGGAACCGCCGGAGGCGAGGTAGGGCGTCATCCGGCGGCGGCCGTGGTCGCGCAGGTCGTGGATGGCGGCCCGCATCAGCTGGCCGGGGCCGTAGCCGGAGCCGACCAGGACGGCCGTACGGGTGGCGAGTTCCTCGCCGATCGTCAGCCCGGCCTGCTCCATCGCCTGGAGGGCGGCGGCGAGCCCGAACTGCGCGAAGCGGTCCAGGCGCCGGCTCACCTTGTTCGGCATGTACGGCTTGGGGTCGAAGTCCACGACCTCGCCGGCGAACCGGGTGGGCAGGGTGTCCACGTCGTAGCGGCTGATGGTGCGGATGCCGCTGCGCCCGGCGGTGGCGGAGGCCCAGAACTCCTCGACGGTGTGGCCGATCGGGGAGATGGTGCCGCAGCCGGTGATCACCACACGGCGCTGCGCGCCGGCGGGCCGGGTGAGGCCCGGCATCCGTGCCGCGTCCTGCGTCGGTGCCATGGTCCCGCCTCCCTTCCGTTCGCGTACGTCGTGGGTGTTCCGGTGGTGGGGCACGGGGCCCCGGTGCCGCGGACGGGGGCGGCCGTTCGGCCGGCTCGCCGTCGTCCCGTCCTGGCGACGACGAAAGATTGACACACTCTCGACTCAAGAGTCAAGAAACATGACTGACGACTTTCGGCGACCGGCGAGGGAGTCACGGTCTCGCGTTGACTGCACACAGAGATTGCTGTTCACTACCGGACTTATGGGAAGTCATGAACTTGACTCACTAGTCACGGAGTTTTGATATGCCGCGCTGGAGCACCCTGCTGCTCGACGACGCCAAGCTCGCCGAGATGCCCCGCCTGCCCCTGGACGACGTACTCCGGCACGCGGACCTCGTCACCGAGCAGCAGCCGCACCCCCAGACGCTCTACGAGCGCTGGGAGAAGCAGCAGTGGTCCGCCCAGGCCATCGAACTGGAGCCGGACCGCGAGGACTTCGACAAGCGGCTGCCGCGCTCCGCGCGCAAGGCGATCGAGGAGTCCATCGCCACCTTCATCATCGGCGAATACACCGGCCTCGACCTGCTCGGCCCCATCCTCACCGGCGCCCCCGAGGAGCGCGACCACCTCTACCTCGGCACCCAGATCGCCGACGAGACCCGGCACACCCAGCTGATGCTGCGCCTCGGCGAGGAACTGCTCGGCCTGGACCCGGACCCCAAGCGGATGCTCGTCCAGGCGTGGAACATGGTCACCCCACCGCACCGGGACCTCAGCCGCCTGGAGACCGAGGTCATCCGCGAACTCCAGGAGCACCCCTCGGACTACCGGCGCTGGCTGCGCGCCGTGGCGCTCTTCCACCTGATCACCGAGGGCGTGCTCGCCCTGGTCGGCCAGCGCGCCATCGTCAACTCGCTGCACGGGATCCCGCTGCTGGCCGGGGTGAAGGCCGGCTTCACGGCGATGGCCCGCGACGAGTCCCGGCACGTCAGCTTCGGCCTGCACGCCCTGCGCATCGGCATGAAGGAGGGCTACGGCGACGACATCCGCGAGGTCATCGAGCAGGCCGCGCCGATCGCCCTGAACATCGAGGAGGGCGGCCAGGTCGACGACGCCCCGCAGGGCCTGACCATGAAGCAGCTCGGCATCGAGAGCCTGTACCGCCAGCTCCGGCTCATCGGCGTCGAGCGGGAGTTCGCGGACCACGTCGTGGCCCTGTCCATGCCGAAGCCGGCCGCCGCCGAGGACGCCGAGCACGCCGGGTGAGCGGCCCCGCTCTCCTGAACCGCCCGGGCGCGCCGCGCGCCCACCGCACCCCCGCGCCACACCGCACACCACAGAGAGGCAACCACCATGACGCGTGAAGAGATCATCACCGGGCTCGCCGAGATCCTCAACGAGGTCGCCGACGTCGAACCCGCCGAGGTGACCGAGGAGAAGGCCTTCATCGAGGACCTGGACGTCGACTCGCTGGCCATGGTCGAGGTCATCGTCGCCGCCGAGGAGCGCTTCGGCGTCAGCCTTCCCGAGGAGGAGCTGAAGGAGCTGCGCCTGGTCTCCGACATCGTCCTCCGCATCGAGAAGCAGCTGACGGCCTGAGCGCCGCGGCGGCCCGCACCAGACCGGTGCGCCCCGCCCCTGCCCCCGAAGGGGCGGGGCGCACCTTCCAGCCAGGAGGCACCATGAGCGACCCGGCCGCGGTACGCCGGGCCCTGCGCGCGCTGTTCAGCCCGCTGGGCTGCCCCGATCCGTATCCGCACTACGCGGTGCTGCGGGAGCACGGGCCGGTCTCCCGGCTGCCGGACGGCACCGTCGTCGTCAGCCGGCACGCCGACTGCGACCGGGTGCTGCGCGATCCGCTGTTCCGGGTCGAGGACGACGCGTACCTCGCCCGTACCTGGCCCGAGGGCCGCGACCACCTCACCGTCTTCTCCCTGATGGGCGAGATGGTCAACCAGAACTCGCCGCACCACGAGCGGCTGCGCCGCCTGGTGAGCCGCGCCTTCACCCCGCGCCGGGTGGCCGGGCTGCGTCCCGCGGTGGAGAAGCTGGTCGACGGCCTGCTGGACGGCCTCGCCGAACGGGCCGCCGGGGGCGCCCCGGTGGACCTGATGGAGCACTTCGCGCTGCCGCTGCCCATCACCGTCATCGGCGAACTGCTCGGCATCCCCGAGGAGGACCGCGCCTGGTTCGCGCCACGCGTGCAGGCCGTCACCTCCGCGATCGAGCAGAATCTCGCCGGGGAGGCGCTGGAGCGCGCGGACGAGGCCACCGCGGAGCTGTGGGACCGGCTCGGCGCGCTGGCCGCCCGCCGCCAGGAGGACCCGCGCACCGACCTGATCAGCACGCTCATCGCGGTACGGGAGGAGGACGGCGACCGGCTCACCCGGCGCGAACTGCTCGCCAACCTGGTGCTGCTGTACTCCGCCGGCTACGAGACCACCAGCAACCTCATCGGCAACGGGACGGCGGTCCTGCTGGACCACCCGGAGCTGCTCGCGCGGCTGCGCGGCGAGCCGGAGCGGATCGACGCCTGGGTCGAGGAGATGCTGCGCTTCGACCCGCCCATCCAGATCGCCTCCCGCTGGACGGGCGGGGACACCGAGCTGGGCGGGGTGGCCGTCGCGCGGGACACCCAGGTGGTGGCCCTGCTGGCCAGCGCCAACCGCGACCCGTCGCGGCACGCGGACCCGGACGTCTTCCGGCCGGACCGGGCGCCGGGCGGCTCGCTCACCTTCGGCGCGGGCGCGCACTACTGCCTGGGCGCCGCGCTGGCCCGCCTGGAGGCGGCCGTCGCCTTCCCCCGGCTGCTGGCCCGCTTCCCGTCGATCGCGCACGCGGGCACCGGGGCGCCGCGCAACCGGATGACGTCCCTGCGCGGATACGCCGAGCTGCCCCTGCTCCTGTCGTGAACGGCTCCCGCCCGCGAACACGGCACCGCCGTACGGGGAGCTGGCTCGCCCGTACGGCGGTGGAAAGGGGCCGCGCGGTGGGCGGCTAGGACGACTTGGCCTTCTTCTCGCGCGGCCAGATCGTGTACGACCACGACCAGATCGTGTCGATGACCCAGATGGTCAGCCAGATGCGGCTGATCCACACCAGCGGGCCGCGGTGCTCGTCGGGCACCTCGTCCGCGGTGAACTGCCACACGATCCAGTTGGACTTCAGCGCCCACAGGATCACGTTCCCCACGAGGAACGCCGCCGTGTGGATGAGCCAGTCCCGCCGCTCCTTGCGGGCGTGCTCCTTCGGCGAGAGGGCACCGTCCTTCGACGGCGCCGCGGTGTCCTGCTTCTCCATGTCCATGGCAGTGCGGTCCTCTTCCTTGGTTTCCTGGTGCGGGTTATCGGTCGTGGCGGTGACGGCGGCCGGGGCGGCCGTCCCGCCGGTCCGGGACAAGGCGGCCGTCCTGGGCGGCTTCGGCAGCTTCAGTACGCGGATGGCGTACGGCACGACGACGGCCCCCACGACCGACCCGCCCGCCGCCACACAGCAGGCGGTGACCCAGCCCAGCTGCTCGTAGACCACGCCCATCAGCGCGGGCCCGACGACGACGCCGGACAGCCGCGCGCTCTCGTACAGGCCCATCCCCCGGCCGACGCGCTTGCCGGCGGCGGCCGCGACGGTGGCCTGTTCCACCGGGATCTGCGCGGCGAAGCAGGCGGCGGCCACCGCCCACAGGACCGCGACGGCGACCGGGGTGGCCACGAAGCCGAGCCCGGCCGCGAACAGGGCGCTCGCCAGGAACGCGACGACCATGGTCGGGGTGCGGCCGAGCCGGTCGGTGAGGTGGTGGGTGTGCTCGGGCAGCAGGATGAACACCACGAACCCGGGCGCGAAGACCATGGCGATCTCGTTGGGCGTCAGTCCCAGATCGCCTTGCAGGCGCAGCAGCAGGAGCATCCACAGCCCGGCCTCGGCGGCGGCCGTCACGGCGGACACCACCATCAGGGGGAGGAGCCGCAGGCGGGTCCTCCGGTCCCGTAGCGCGTCGTCGGTGCCGTCGGTGCCGTCGTTGTCTTCGCTTTCGTCGTCGGCCGCGGACGCGACCGCCGCTCGACCGCCCGCCTCCCGGCTGCCCGTTTCCCGGCTGCCCGTTCCCTTCAGCAGCGCGGCCGTGGCCCACACACAGGCCGCGCAGCCCAGCCAGAACAGCAGCGGATAGCCGCCGCGTTCCAGCAGGGAGAACGCCACCAGGTAGCCGATGAAGGCGCCTTGGCCCTCGGCCGACAGCAGCTTGCCGTACGCGCTGGTGTGGTTGGTGGCCCGCTGCCCGGTCCAGGCGCGCAGCCCGACCCAGAACAGCGCGCCGCCCGCGCCGCCCACCCCTGACGCGACGAACGCCAGGGGCAGGGTGTCGGCGAGGGCGTACCCGGCGAAGGACAGGGCGTACAGGAACGCGCCCGCGGCCGCGACCCGGCGCTGGTCGAAGCGGTCCGACAGTTCCCCGGCCAGCGGCCGTACGATCAGGGAGAGCACCGCCTCGACGGCGACGAGCGCGCCGACCACCGAGGCGCCCGCCTTCAGCGTCGAGCCGGCCCACAGCGGCAGCAGGAAGTCCAGCACCTCGGCGGGAGCGCTGGCGAACATGGCCGCCGACAGCACCCGGCGGCCGGCCGGGGTGCCCAGGGCGTCGGTGGGCGCGCTCACGCTTCGAGCGCCATCTTCGGAGTGATCACCTTGGTGGGGAAGGAGTTGTTGGTGATCCGGGCGAACATGTTGCGCGGGCCCGGGATCCACACCTCGTCCACCTCCGCCGTCCGCAGACCGCGCAGGATCGTCGCCCAGTGGACCGGTGTCGTCCAGCCGTCCAGCAGGTCCTGCTTGATCTCCTCGGCGTCGGTGAGCAGCCGGCCGTCCACGTCGGAGACGACCGGGATGTGCGCGGTGCGCCACTCGACGGTCCCGTACGCCTCGTCGTGCAGCCGGGTGCGCAGCCCGGCGACGGCGGAGCAGTGTTCGGCCCGGTTCATCGTGTAGAAGGGGAAGCCGCCTTCCTCGCGCACCCGTTGCTCGAAGCGTTCCAGGGTGCTCAGCGTCGCGGAGACGGCGTGCACCTCCTCGTCGAGTACCACCGACAGTTCGGCCCACTCACCGCGCTCGTGCACCTCGGCCACCAGCCGCTGCACCTTCTCGTGCGGCAGCCGGTAGAAGAAGTGGCAGCCCAGCGGCTCGGCGAGGGTGTCGAAGTAGTCCGTCTCGACGGCGACGCTGCGGCGGATCAGCCGCAGCGCGTCCGGGTAGCTGAGGGCGCCCGCCCACACCGCCGCCATGAACGCGCCGAAGCTCTGCCCGCCGCAGGCGGCCGGGCGGGCGCCGTGCTTCTCCTCGGCCCAGTCGGCGAGCGCCAGGGTCAGCGCCATGAACCCCGCCTCGAACACTTCCCATTCGTAGATCGACGCCTCGCGGTAGGCGTCCGCGAGGCGGTAGCCGAGGACCTCGTCGGCCTCGGCGAAGCGTCGTCTGGCGTGTTCGTTGGTGGTCACGAAGGGGCTGATGGCGTCGAACCGGGTGGGAATGAGCCCGGGGAAGAAGAGCGCGACGGGCATGCGGCGTCCTGTTCTGCTGGTCTCGACGAGTCGGTCGGTCTCGGCGAGTCGGTCATTCGTCCTCACGCAACGGGAAGTCTCCGGCGGGTCCGGCCATCCCGGGCGGGCTGTCGGCGAGCCGGACCCCGACCTCCACCACCGCGGCGGTTCCCGACGCGCAGTGCTGCCACGCGGCGGAAAGGACGCGGTCGAGATCGTCGGGGTTGTCAGCGCGCCAGTACTTCAGGCCGTACGCGGCCGCCAGGCCTTCGTTGCCGGTGGGCCGGTCGGCGGTGAACGCGAAGCGCGAGCCGCTGCCGGACACCCGGTCGAGGTTGGTCTGGAGCCAGCCGTACCCGCCGTTGTCGAGCACGACGTACAGCACCCCGGCGCCCGCGTCGGCGAGCGTGGGCAGTTCGCTGCGGAAGAGGTTGAAGGCGCCGTCGCCGGCCACCGAGACGACGGGGCGCCCCGGCTCGGCCAGGGCCACGCCCAGCGCGGCGGCCGCGCCGAAACCCAGCGGGGTCTGCTCGCTCGGCACGACCGAGCCGCCGCGCGCGCCGCAGGTCCAGTGCGGGTGGAAGTACGACCACATGTCCTGGAGACCGTTCTCCTGCACCAGGACGCGGTCTTCGGGGACGGCCCGGCCGAGGGCCGCGAGGACACGGCTGACCGGGACGCCGCCGCTCTCCTTCGCCGTACGGTCGGCCTGGTGGGCCCGTTCGTCGGCGCGCGCGGCGAGTGCCCGGCGCGCCTCGCTTATCCGGGCGGTCCAGGCGGCGTCCGGGGTGTGCCCGGCCAGCAGACCGGTCCAGGCGTGCACGGTGCGCTGTACGTCGCCCAGGACGCCGGCGCCGGGCCGGGCGGTCACCAGGCCGTCCTCACCGGTGACGACCTGGATCACCGGCAGCCGGTCCGCGTCCGGCCAGCCGAAGGTGGCGGTCTCCTCCAGGCGGCTGCCGAGCGCGATCACCAGGTCCGCCTCCTGCCACAGCCGGTCGGCCGGCGCGACGGTGTAGAGGCCGGAGACGCCGCAGAACAGCGGGTGGTCCTCGGCGACCGTGCCGCGCCCGGAGGCGGTGGTGAACAGGCCCGCGCCGAGGAGTTCGGCGAACGCCTCCAGCGAGCGGTCCACGTTGCGGTGCCGGGCGCCGCCGCCGACGAGCAGGAGCGGGCGCCGGGCGGCGGCGATGCGGGCGGCGGCGTCGGTCAGGACGTCGGGGTCGGGGGTGAGGCGCTGGGCCGCGGCCGGGCGCCAGGGGGCGGTGCGGGTGACCGGCTCGCCCGCGAGGTCCTCGGGTATCTCGACGTAGACCGGTCCCGGGGTGCCGTTGACGGCGATGGCCACGGCCTGGTCGAGGGCCGCGGGGAGCCGGTCGGCGCGGTCCACCCGTACCGCCCACTTGACCAGCGGGCGGACGGCGGCCAGTTGGTCCAGCTCCTGGAACGCGCCGGTGCCCAGCCGGTCCAGCGGGGTGCCCCCGGCGATCAGGACGACCGGCGCGGCGGCGGACCGGGCCTCCAGCACGCCGGTGAGGGTGTTGGTCAGGGCCGGGCCCTTGCCCACCGCGCAGATGCCGGGGCGCCCGGCGGCCAGCGCGTAACCGGTCGCCATGAACACGGCGTTGCGCTGGTCGCGGCAGATGACGAAGCGGGTGTCGGTCTCCTCCAGCGCGCCCAGCAGGTCCATGTCGTCGCCGGGCAGGCCGAAGACGGCCGTGGTGCCCAGGTGCCGCAGGTGGTCGGCGACCGCGTGCCAGGCCGTCGGGTAGGTGTGTGCGCGTTCGTTCACCGGGGGGCCTTCGGGTAGTGCTCGGCGACGGCCTTGGAGATCAGGACGGGCTCCGCCCACAGCTCCTCGCCGTCGGTGATGTAGTTGGCCATCCGGCCGAAGCCGCCGAAGGGCGCGTTGCCGTCGTCGATGGACAGCAGGGTGGTGTCGAGGGTGACGGTGGTACGGCGGCGCAGCGCGGCGACCAGGTCCGGCGCTTCGCCGTACACGCTGGAGCCCAGGGCCCGTTCGGTGAACTGGCCGGTGGTCAGTGTGGCGGCGAGGGCCTGCTCGTCGCGGTAGCCGACGACGTTGAAGACCGGCGCGAAGAACTCCGGGACCTGGGTGCGCGGGGTCACCTCGTCGCCGACGACGACGGTGGGCTCCATCCGCCGGGTGCGGAAGTCGACATGGCCGCCGTAGGCGATCCGCTCGCGGTTGCGGGCCAGGAACTGGACCGCCTCCTCCAGCGCGCCGTCGTAGAAGACCGGCCCGAAGTCGGCGTCGGGGTCGGTGTACGGGCCGTAGCGCAGGCCCTTGAGTTCGCGGACGAGACCGTCGAGGAAGGCGTCGCGCAGGTCCTCGTGCACGCAGAACAGGTCCGGGCCCAGGCAGTCCTGGCCGGCGTTGTGGACGCGGATCTCCACGGCGTCGCGCACGGCGCGCTCCACGTCGGCGCCGGGGGCGACGACGAACGGGTTGACGCCGGAGCCGAGGAACAGGAAGAGCTGCCCCGGCCCGAGCTGGGCGCGGATCTGCTCGGCGTTGTGGTACGCCCCCGTGAACACCACCACGTCGGACGGCAGGACGTGGTCGCGGACGAACTCCCGCTGGCTGGCGACGGTCAGCTCGATGGGCAGCCGGTGGTGCTCGGCCAGCAGCCGGTGCAGGCGCGCCATCTGGTCCTTGACCTGGCTGGAGGGCCGGAAGACCAGGTGGTCGGCGTAGAGCGCGGGGACGAGCAGGTACAGCGCGTACGAGTAGAGGATCACGTTGGAGGGCATGAAGACGGCCAGCCGCGGGACCCGGCCCGGCCGGTAGGCGTCCACCTCGGCGAGCGCGCCGTCGAGCGTGGCGATGGTCGCCTCGATCTCGTATCCGGCGGCGCGGTGGGTGGATATCTCACACAGCAGGTCGTGCACGTCGCCGGGGTTGTCGGCCAGCAGGTCCCGCACCGCGCGCAGCGCCGCGAGACGCCGGGCGTCCGGGGTGCCCTCGGGCACGGTGGCCGTGGCGGGCAGGACGGGAGCGGAGGTCATGCGCGGACCTCGTTTCGCTCGCCGGACCCACGCTGCCTCGGCTCGCGCCGCATGGTGCTGCGCTCACTCATGTGTCCCTCCTCGGGGCGTCGACCATAGAGGGCCAGCGTCAGCCAGCTGTCATTGTTTGTCAAGTTCAGTCATGGCCGGTGATGGAGGGGCGTGGGCGCGGTCACCGGCGGCGTCCCGGTCGATCTCGCGCAGCGCCGGGGCGGCCCAGCAGCAGACCACCACCAGCAGGTACACCCCGGCGATCAGACCGATCGCCGGGCGCAGACCGAGGGCGCCGACGGCGGCGACGGTCAGCGAGGCGCCGAGCGGCACCGCCGCGAGGCCGACCGTGTCGACCGCAGCCGTCACCCGCCCGTACTGCTCGCGCGGCACACTGCGCTGGAGCACCCCCGTACGCAGCGGGCCCACCGGCGCCGCCACCGCGCCGAGCACGGCGAGCAGCGCCGCGCCGACCGGCAGCGGGGGCAGCGAGACCAACGCCAAGATCAGGAGGCCCGCGGCGAGGCCGGTGCCGATGTAGAGGAACCGCCCGCCGACCCGGTGGCCGAAGACGGCGTAGCCGACCGTGCCCGCCACCGCGCCCAGGCCGAAGGAGGTGAGCAGGACGCCCAGGCTCGCCGCGCTGCCCAGGTGCTGGTACGCGTACGTCACCAGGACCACCCCCGCCAGACCGCTGTCCAGGGCGTTGAAGGCGGTGCCGGAGACGGCGACGGCCCGCAGCAGGCGGTGGCGGCGCAGTGTGCGCAGCCCGGAGCGCAGGTCGGCGAGGTAGGCGCCGGCCGGGCGCCGCTCGGTCGCCCGCCGGCCGGCCCGGATGCAGACGAGGATCAAGAGCGCCGCGAGGCCGCAGGCGACGGCGTCCAGGAGCAGCACACTCTGGGTGCCGAGCAACGCGACCCCCGCGCCGCCCAGCGGGGGCCCGCACAGCTGGGCGACCTGGTGGATGCCGGTGAGCAGCGCGTTGCCGCGCTCCAGCGGCATGCCCGCGGCCTCGCTCAGCTCCGGCACCAGGCCGGTGACGGCCGCGCCGCCGGGGACGTCGAGGGCGTTGGCGGCCACCACCAGGAGGGCGAGGGTGGGGAAGTCGAGTGCGTCCAGGGCGTACAGCAGCGGAATGCAGGCCGCGCCGAGGCCGCCGACCAGGTAGGCGACCACCGCCATCGTCCGGAAGCCCCAGCGGTCGACCAGGGGACCCGCCGCGAAACCGACCACCCCGGAGGTGACGGCCCCGATCGCGACCACGATCCCGGTCTGGGCCACGCTGCCGGTCGTCCTCATCACGAACCAGGGGACGGCGACGACCATCATGGCCTCGCCGAGCGAGCTGACCGCCACGGCGCCCAGCAGGGCATGGATTCCCCACCGGCGGCGTCGTGGAAATCCCAGGCTTGTCATATGAATTGACACTAGCATGACTGGGTATTGACCAGATGGGTTCTTCAAGAGCCCGTAAAGAGCCGGATACGAGCCGATGACAACGGCCCCCGCCTGGCGTCCGGACGAGTAGAGTCGCGGGTCACAGCCCGTAAGCTTGTCCATGCATCCCTTACTCAACAGCGAGCTGAACGCCGAGGAACAGCTTGACGATCGAACAGCCAGCGTTCGGAGAACGCGTCCGGGAGATCCGTCGCGCCCAGGGCCTGTCCCAGGGGGACCTCGCCGGCGACGGCGTCTCCCCCAGCTACGTCTCGTTGGTGGAGAGCGGCCGCCGCAGCCCCAGCACCAAAGCGGCCAAGGCCATCGCCGAGCGCCTCGGCATGTCCCTCGAAGAGCTGTCCGCGCCCCGGCCCGCGGACCGCGAGCGCACCCACCGCCTGGAGCTCGTCGGGCAGCTCGTCGCCGCGCGCGCGAGCCAGGCCGCCGGTGACTGGCCCGCCGCCCGGCGGCAGCTGGAGGCCGTCGCCGAGCGGGCCGCCGACAACGACCTCGACGAGGTGCGCTGGGAGGCCCGCTGGGAGCTGGCCACCGTCCTCGACCACCTCGGCGCCGCCGCCGACCGCGAGCGCGTCCTGCGCACCCTGCTCGACGACCCGCTCACCGCCGCCGCGCCGCTGCTGCGCTCCCAGGTCGCCGCCGAACTCTCCCAGCTGCACCGGCGGCAGGGCCGCCTGGCCGAGGCGGTGCGCCGCGCCGAGGACGCCCAGAGCGCCGCGGCGGACGTCGAGGCCGCCCGCCCCGCCCGGGTGCAGGCACAGGTGGCGCTGCTCTCGGCGTACGTGGAAAGCGGCGAGTGGCACCGCGCGCAGGGGCTCGCCGACACCCTGCTGGACGAGGCACCGCCCGCCGGTGCCCCGCGCCTTCGCGCGACCGCCCTGTGGGCCGCCGCGGGCGCGCGCTACCTGGACGGCCGGGCGGACGCCGCCCACGAGCTGCTGACCGAGGCCGACGAACTGCTCACGGCCACCGACGACGTACGGCAGCGCACCCGGCTGGCCCGCGCCCGTACGCTGCTGGCCCTCGCCTGCGACACCCCCGGCGCCGACGCCCTGCTGGAGCGCGTCCGCCAGGCCGCGGCGCTGCTCGCCACACCGGAGACGCTGAGCTGGCTCGCGGCGCTGGAGGCCTTGGACGCGCTGCGCACCTCCGACCGGGAGCGCGCCCGGGAGCGGGCCGGGACCATTCCCGTGGACTCCCCGGCGCTGCCCGCCCTGGACCAGGCCCGCTGCGTCCTCGTCCGGGCCCGCGCCCAGCGTGCCGCCGGGCGCGAGGAGGCCGCCGAGGCGGACTTCCGCACCGCGGCCTCCGGCTACGAGGCCGCCGGTGCGTACCGGCTGGCGATGGCGACCTGGCGCGAGCTGAGCGACCCCGGCCACCTCACCGGACCCGACCCGCACCTGGTCCTGATGCCGTAGGGGCGCGTGCGCCGTCCGGGCGCCGGCCGGTGCGTCCGGCCCGGCACCCGGACGGCGCGCGTGCCCGGCCGTCACGGCGCCACCGGCACCGGACACCGCACCCGCCACACGACGGCCTCGCTCACGGGATACGAGGCCGCGACGGAAGCGGCGGTCTCCGGATCGGTGGGCAGGTCCTGTACGTACGCGACGCCACCGGTGCCCGGGATGCCGGTCTCGGGCACCGGTATCGCGCCCTCCGGCCCCGCGCCCAGGGCGTCCACCTCGGCGGCGAGCGCCAGCCCGCCGCGGCCGGTGAGCCGCAGCGCCGCTTCCTTGCGCGTCCACCACTGGGTCAGCAGCGCCGCGCGGTGGGCGGCCGGGGCCGCTTCGGCACGGGCCCGCTCGGCGGCGCTGAAGGGCAGCCAGGCCCAGGCGTCCAGGGACGACGGCACGCTGGACACGCTCAGCGCCACCGAGGCCCCGCGGGCGCAGGCGATCAGCAGTCTTCCTTCGTCACGGCAGACCGTCAGGTCCAGCGGCCCGGCCGACAGCCGCGACCTGCCGAAGCCGTCACGAGTCGTGCGCACTTCGCACGGTGAGCAGTCCAGCAGCCAGGCCACCAGGGCGTGCAGACGCCCCGGCCACAGTCCGCACGGACAGGAGCCGGCCGCGTCGGTGAACCCGTCGTCGCCCGGCCGTGCGCACCCTCGCGCGCAGTCCGCCGCCTCGTCCAGGACCGAGAAGACATGTATCTGTCCCTCGGATATGGCGGAGGCGCTTCCCGGTTCCCAGCGCGCGCCGCGCAGCCCCGGTCCCCAGGGGGCTTCCGGACCACCCTCCGGACACAGCAGACCGGACCCGGAAACGCTCCCCCGAAATGTTGCTTGCAATGTTCCCCCGATTTTTGGATTTCGTCACGCCGCGAATACGGGGAACCGCTTCGACAAATGCGCGACGAACGGGAGGAACGCCTGGCCGCCTGGTCAGTTTGCGGCCGTCCCCCGAAACACCGCGCGGAGAGCCGAAGAGCGGACCCCGGGCGTACAAAACCGTTGGCGATTCACCTCCGTCCGCCACCTTCCGCACTGCGCGGCAGAGCAGGTCCACCGCGGGCCGCTGCGCCGGGTCAGTGGCGCCGCACCCGCTGTCACCTGCCCCAACACCCCGATGCGGAACGGTCGGCAGACTCTGCGGACCCCAAGGTAGCCAGCTCGTTCACGCGAGTCAACAGCGCTGAAAGGCACCTGACAGGACCTGACTGCACATCACAGAAAAAGCCCGCCACCGCACTTGCCGGGGTGGCCGAGACGCTGCGTTCCGGAACCGGTGGGACTGACTCCGGTCACCGCCGCGCACTAGGATGACCCACCCTCCGACCCGCCTGTACCGGGTCGCCCACGCTCCGCGACCGGAGCGGGCCGAAGGCCGTCGGAGGGGGCCGCGAGGAAGCGGCGGACGGCGGCGTTCAATTATTCCCGCATTTCTCGGCGAGCAACAGGAGGGGGTGGGTCCGGCATCGTGCAGCACGCTCAGGAGGGCGGAGCCGGCAGCTTGGCCGCCAAACTCAATTACCTATTCGAGCGCACCACGACGCCGGACGGGACCCCGCCGTCCAACCGGCAGGTGGCCGCCTCGATCAACGCGGCGGCCGGCGAGCGGATCATCTCCCACTCGTACATCTCCCTGCTGCGCAACGGGCACCGTGACAATCCCACGTTCCGGCAGCTGGCGGTCCTGGGAGAGTACTTCGACGTCAGCCCGGCCTTCTTCTTCGACCGCGACGAGATCACCGCGCGGGTCGCGGAGGGGCTGCGGTTCCTGACCTCGCTGCACACCGGCGACGTGACCGCCCCGTCGCCGCGCGCCGACGGGCTCCCCGCCGAGCTGCTCGACCACGTCACCGAGGCCATGGGGCAGATCGAGCGGAGCCGGCCGCCCGCGTCCGTACCGCCCGCCGAGCCGTCGGCTCCCTGCTAGATCATCCGTTCCCGGGACGCGCCTCTAGATCATCCGTCCCCGGAACACACCCCGGAAGCGCCCGGGGTGCCGGGCCGGCGGGTGGCCCAGATGGAGCGCCGTCCAGCGCTCGTCCTCCTCCCGCTGTTCCCGCGAGCGCCGGCAGGCGGCGGCGATACGGACGGCGGCCGAGGCCGCGAGGCCGGTGGCCGCCGTGGTGGCCAGCGCGGGCCAGGGGACGGCCAGCAGGAGGAGCACGGCGAGCGCGGCCGGGGTGGACCACAGGATCAGGCAGGAGACGGCGGCGACACGCAGGGACAGCGGGCGGTCGGGGCCCGCACGCAGGTCGAGCAGGGCGGGCAGGTACCAGACGCTGCCCGCGGCGGTCAGGACGGCGGCGCCCAGCGCCAGGACATCGTGGGACATGAGTTCCTGATTCCGGGGGACTGCGGGTGGGGACGGGGTGCGGCGGGTCAGTGACGGGACGCTTCGAGCGCCGCCACCTCGGGGTGGTGGAGGTCGAAGGCGGGGGATTCGCTGCGGATGCGGGGCAGCGAGGTGAAGTTGTGCCGGGGCGGCGGGCAGGAGGTCGCCCACTCCAGGGACCGGCTGTAGCCCCAGGGGTCGTCGGTCTCGACCTTCTTGCCGTACTTGGCGGTCTTCCACACGTTGTAGAAGAAGGGCAGGAAGGACAGGCCGAGCATGAAGGAGCCGATGGAGGACAGGGTGTTGAGGGTGGTGAAGCCGTCGGCGGCGAGGTAGTCGGCGTACCGGCGGGGCATGCCCGCGGCGCCGAGCCAGTGCTGCACGAGGAAGGTGAGGTTGAAGCCGACGGTGAGCGTCCAGAAGGTGATCTTCCCGAGGCGCTCGTCCAGCATCTTGCCGGTGAACTTGGGCCACCAGAAGTGGAACCCGGCGAACATCGCGTACACGACCGTGCCGAACAGCGTGTAGTGGAAGTGCGCGACGACGAAGTAGGTGTCGGAGACGTGGAAGTCCATCGGCGGGGAGGCCAGGATGACGCCGGTCAGGCCGCCGAAGACGAAGGTGATCAGGAAGCCGGTGGCCCAGAGCATCGGGGCCTCGAAGGACAGTGAGCCCTTCCACATGGTGCCGATCCAGTTGAAGAACTTCACCCCGGTCGGCACCGCGATCAGGAACGTCATGAAGGCGAAGAAGGGCAGCAGCACACCGCCGGTCACATACATGTGGTGCGCCCACACGGTGATGGACAGGCCCGCGATGGAGATGGTCGCCGCGATCAGGCCGATGTAGCCGAACATGGGCTTGCGGGAGAAGACCGGGATGACCTCGGAGATGATGCCGAAGAACGGCAGCGCGAGGACGTAGACCTCGGGGTGGCCGAAGAACCAGAAGAGGTGCTGCCACAGCAGCGCGCCGCCGTTGGCCGCGTCGAAGATGTGCGAACCGAACTTGCGGTCCATCTCCAGGGCGAACAGCGCGGCGGCCAGCACCGGGAAGACCATCAGGATCAGCAGCGCGGTCAGCAGCACGTTCCAGGTGAAGATCGGCATCCGGAACATCGTCATGCCGGGGGCGCGCATGCAGATGATGGTGGTGATGAAGTTGACCGCGCCCAGGATGGAGCCGAAGCCGGAGAGCGCCACGCCCATGATCCACATATCGGCGCCGACGCCGGGCGAGTGCACCGCGTCCGACAGCGGCGCGTAGGCGAACCAGCCGAAGTCGGCGGCGCCCTGCGGGGTGAGGAAGCCGGCCGCCGCGATCAGCGAGCCGAACAGGAACAGCCAGTAGGCGAGCATGTTCAGCCGCGGGAAGGCGACGTCGGGGGCGCCGATCTGGAGCGGCATCAGCCAGTTCGCGAAGCCGGTGAACAGCGGCATGGCGAACAGCAGCAGCATCACCGAGCCGTGCATCGTGAACGCCTGGTTGAACTGCTCGTTGGACATGATCTGCGTGCCGGGCCGGGCGAGCTCGGCGCGCATCAGGAGGGCCATCAGGCCGCCCACGAGGAAGAACACGAAGGCGGTGACGAGGTACAGCGTCCCGATCTTCTTGTGGTCGGTGGTGGTCAGCCACTCCACCGGGATGCGGCGGCGTACGGGGTAGGAGCCCGGGGAGGCGTGCGGGACGTCGGTGGCGGGGCCGGTGGTCGCCCCGGCCCCGCCGTCGTGCCCGTCCACCGTCCGGTGACCGCCCGGCTCGGTGACGGGCCGGTCCGGGGCGCCGGAGCCGCCGTGCGTCCCGGAGTCTTTCTCTGTGCGTGTATCCGATCCGTCCACCGGGCTGTGTCCTTCAATTCTGGCGCATGAACTCAACGGGCCGGGAAGAGCCTTCAGCACGGGGGAGAGACCCGGCTCTTCCCGGCCACATCAGCATCGGACGCGGCACGGGTGGTGCCATAGGGCCGTGCGGGCCGGGACGGCGGCCGACGGTCCCCGGCGCGGACGGCCGGCCGGGGGGCCGAACGGGGCGGGGAGCGGGGGCCTTTGACCGGCGGGAGCGGCTCTTGGCCGGAGGGGCGGGCCTTGGCCGGAGGGGCGGATCGTTGCCGGAGGGGCGGGCCGTTGCCGGAGGGGCGGGCCGTTGCCGTACGGCGATGCGGTGGTGCGGCTGTGCGACTGTGCGGCTGTGCGACTGTGCGGCTGTGCGGTGGTACGGCTGCACGGCTCTGCGGTGGTACGGCTGCACGGCTCTGCGGTGGTACGGCTGCACGGCTGAACGGCTGTACGGAAACGGCGCGGAACGGACCCGTGTCCGCCCCGCGCCGTCGGCGCGCTCGGCCCCTACCGGCCGCCGCGCTGGAGCTCCTGCTGTCCCCGGATGCGCCCGGCGATCACCGCGGCCTGCACGCGCCGCCCGACACCCAGCTTGGAGAGGATCGTGGAGATGCGGTTCTTCACCGTCTTCTCCGCAAGGAACAGCCGGTCGGCGATCTCACGGTTGGTCAGGCCCTCGCCGATCAGCTCCAGGATCTCGCGCTCGCGGGGCGCCAGCCGGTCCAGCTCGGACTGCGGTGAGGTGTCGGCCTGTTGCGGGGCGCGCAGGCGCGCCATCACGCGGGACGCCGTGCGCGGGTCCAGCATCGACTTGCCGGCCGCCACCGTCCGTACCGCGTTCACCAGGTCGGAGCCGTTGATCTGCTTGAGGACGTAACCGGCCGCGCCCGCCATGATGGCGTCGAACAGCGCCTCGTCGTCGTCGAAGGACGTGAGCATCAGGCAGGCCAGGTCGGGCATCCGGGCGCGCAGTTCGCGGCAGACCTCGATGCCCTCGTGGTCGCCGTTCGCCGACTCGCCGCGCTCCCCCAGCCGTACGTCGAGCACCGCGACCTGCGGCCGTACGGCGGGCACCCGGGCCAGGGCCTCGGCCCCGCTGGACGCCTCCCCCACGACTTCGATGCCGTCCTCGGCGTCGAGGAGGTCGCGCACGCCCCGGCGGACCACCTCGTGGTCGTCGAGGATGAACACGCGCAGGGGCGGCGCGTCGGGTCCGGTGGGCCCGATGGGCCCGGGATGCTGGTTCATTCGGCTCTCGTTCTGTCGGCCGGGGTCGCGTACGAGGGGGTGCGCACGGCATCACACACCCGCGGGACGATCTTCCGCGAGGGCCGGAAGTCCTGGGGGAATAGGGCCGTTCGGTCACCTTTGCCCAGTGCCATACTGACGCGCCCCATCCCCTTCAGGAGGTCCGTTCATGCCACGCCTCGCGTCGTATGCCCGCAACCCCCGACCGCACAGCGCCATCCCGGTCCTCCCGGCCTCCCCCGCCGCCCCCGCTTCCCGCGCCGCTTCCCGCACCGCTTCCGCCCCCGCTTCCCTCACCGGTCAGGCCGTACGCTCATGAGCACCGTCAACGACGATTACCACGCCCTGCTCGCCCGCCACGAGGCCATGCGGCTGCGGCGGCGCATCCTGTCCCCGGGGTCCGAGCCGGCCGCTCCGCAGGGGTTCGCGGCCGGCCGGGCGGGCGGTGCTCCCCGCGCCATCGGCCGGTCCTCGGACGCCGCCGGCCCCGGCCCGTCGCCCCACGGCGCGGCGGACTTCGACCCCGCGACCTACGACGGCACCGCCGACCAGCGGGTCATCACCGAGTACCTGGAACTCGTGACCCCCTTCGGCGAGCTGATCACCCATCTCTACGACACGATGTTCCGGCGCTGGCCCTATCTGCGGTCGCTGTTCCCGGAGTCGATGGAATTCCAGCGCGCCCATCTGGCGCGTGCCTTCTGGTACTTGATCGAGAATCTCCACCGCCCGGACGACATCGCGGAGGTCTTCGGGCGGCTGGGCCGCGACCACCGCAAGCTCGGGGTGCGGCCGGTGCACTTCCAGGCGTTCGAGGCCGCGCTGTGCGAGGCGCTCCGCCGTACGGCGGGCCCGCGCTGGGCCGACGCCGTCGAGCAGGCCTGGGTGCGGATGCTGCGGTTCGCCGTCGCGGCCATGGTCAGCGGCGCCGAGGCGGCCCTCGCCGAACCGCCGTACTGGCAGGCCGAGGTGACCGCGCACGAGCTGCGCCGCCCGGACCTGGCGGTGCTGCGCGTGCGCACGAACGAGCCGTACCCGTACCGCGCGGGCCAGTTCGCGGCCCTGGAGTCGCCGCTGCTGCCGCAGGCGTGGCGGCAGTACTCGATCGCCTGCGCGCCCCGGCCCGACGGCGAGCTGGAGTTCCACGTGCGGCAGTCGTGCGCGGGCGGCGTCAGCGAAGCCCTGGTGGCGCACACGCGGGCCGGTGACACGCTGCGCGTCGGCCCGGCGCGCGGGTCGATGACGCTGGACGACGAGCTGGCGAGCGACCTGGTCCTGGTGGCGGCCGACACCGGCTGGGCGCCGGTGAAGGCGCTGCTGGAGGACCTGTCCGCGCGGCGCCGGCACCGGAGCGTACGGCTGTTCCTCGGCGCGCACAGCTTCGCCGACCTGTACGACGCGGGCCCGCCGTCCGAGCTGGAGCGGCGGCGGCCCTGGCTGCGGGTGACGCCCGTGATCGGGCGGCGGCCCGGCACCGGCGCCGCCTTCGGCCGGGGGGAGGACGGCTACGACGCGCTGGCCGATGCCGTGGCCGAGGCCGTGGCGCGGCACGGCGACTGGTCCGGGCACCAGGCGTACGTCAGCGGTCCGACCGCGGTGGTCGAGGCGACCGTGACCCGGCTGACCGCCGCGGGAATGCCGCCCGGCAGCATCCGGCACGACCCGCTTTCGGACATCCTGCGTCCGTCGTCGCGCGGCATGGCGGGCGGCGCGGCGGGCGGCACGGGGGCGCCGACGGCAGCGAGCACGGCGTTCGAAGGAGTCGAGTCATGAACGTGCCGACGACCGCGTCCGCGGTAGGGGACGGTTCGGCGTACCGGGCAGCCGATATCACCGGTACCGCTCGAACCACCCGAACCACCCGAATCGCCCGAACCAACGGAACCGCCAGGCCCGCCACGGCGCCCGGGGCCCAGGACTCCGCCGGGTCCACAGGCACCGGGCGGGCGCTCGCGCGGCATGTCGTCGTCATCGGCGGCGGCATCGCGGGCCTCGCCGCCGCCCACCGGCTCACCGGCGCGGGTCTGCGCGTGACGCTGCTGGAGTCCACCGGCCGGCTCGGCGGCAAGCTGCGTTCGGGCGAGATCGCCGGGACGCCGGTCGACCTGGGCGCCGAGGCGCTGCGGGTGCCCCGGCCGGAAGCGGTGGACCTGGCGCGGGAGGTGGGCCTCGGCGACCGGCTGCGGGTCCCGGCCGCGACGGACGCCGCGCTGTGGACGCGGGGCGGGCTGCGGCCGATCCCGAGCTGCCGCGGGCGGGACGTCCTCGGCCGGGCCCGGACGGCCGACACGTACGAGGTGTCGCTGCGGGCCGCCGTGCCGCAGTTGTTCGAGGCGGCGCGGCACGACGGCGCGCTGCTGACCGGCGTACGGCGGGTACGCCGGCGGACGGCCGAACAGCAGCGGCGCCTGGCCGAACAGCGCAACGCGGAGGAGCGGCGCCGCGCCGCGGCTCGGGAGATCGCCGAGGAGCGGCGGCTCGCGGAGCAGCGGCGGATCGCCGACCGGCCGCGCTCGGGGCCGTTCATCCCGCGCCCCCGCCCCGAGTTCGCCCGCACGGGCCCGGCGACGGGCAGGCCCCCGGGGAACGCCTCGGGTAGCGCCTCGGGCACCGCCCACACCATCCCCGACCTGTCCCGCGGCGGCCCCGACTACCTGGGCCTGGACGGCGGCGCGGGCACTCTGGCGGGCGCCGTGGCCGATGCCGTACGCGCCGCCGGCGGGGCGATCCTGCGCAACACCCCGGCCCTCGCGCTGACCCGTACCGCGTACGGCTGGGAGGTGCGGACCGCGGCCCGCACCCTGCTGTGCGACGGCATCGTGCTGGCGACGCCGGCGTGGTCGGCGGCCACCCTGCTCGCCGCCGAGGCGCCGCTGGCGGCGGCCGAACTGTCCGAGGTCGCGTACGCGTCGATGGCGCTGGTCACGATGGCGTTCCGGCGCTCGGACCTGGCGGGGCTGACCGCGTTCGACGGCCGGTGCGGCTTCCTCGTACCGCCGGGGGACGGGCACACCATCAAGGCGTCCACGTTCCTGACGCGCAAGTGGGACTGGCTGTCGGAGCGGGCCAAGGACCTCTTCGTCCTGCGCACCTCGATCGGCCGGTACGGCCAGGAGGAGGTCCTGTACTTGGACGACGCCGACCTGGTGGCCGCCGCGCTGCGCGACCTGGGCGAGGCCACCGGGCTGGCCGCGCGGCCGGTGGCGACGGACGTGACGCGCTGGATCGGCGGCCTGCCGCACTACGCGGTCGGGCACCCGGCCCGCGTGACGCGGGTCCGCAACGGCCTGTCCCGGCTGCCGGGCCTGCGACTGTGCGGCGCCGCGTACGACGGGGTGGGCGTCGCCGACTGCGTGGCGAGCGGCCAGCGCGCGGCGGACGAACTCATCGCCACGACAGCAGCCTGAAGGCGACGGGCGCGCCCGCGCCGCGCCCGCGCTGCGCCCGCGCTGCGCTCGCGCGCGGCCGGAACGCGCCCTCATCCGCACCACCCGCCGCCTCACCCCCACGCGTCACCTCACCCATCACCTCGCCCCCACGCGTCACCTCGCCTCCACCCGTCATCTCATCCACACACGTCACCTCTCCCCCGCCCGTCACCACACCCCTGCGCGCCTCCTCGCCCCCACCCATCACCTCGCCCCCGCCCGCCCCCCTCTCATCACCCAGCACATCCGCTGATCCGACGTCACTTTCCGGCCAGCCGTGCCAAAATAATGTCAGGGGCCACCACGCCGCGCTCCTGTTGTACGGAGCGGTTTCGTCGGCGGCCGGTCCGACGTACGAGCGGGCCCAGGCGTCCGGGGCGGGTGGCCATGGCAGGCATCGATGAGACGCTGCAGGATCTGGTACAGCTCAAGGGCGTACTCGGTGCTTCGGTGGTCGACTACTTCAGCCGGCTCACCCTCGGCGCGGTCGGCGACCCGGCCGGGCCGGACCTCGAAACGGCCGCCCGCGGTGACACCGACGTGGTGCGGGCGAAGCTGTTCACACTGGAACTCCTCGGCTACCGCCCCGAGCGGGTCCAGGACATCCTGATCACGCTCGACGACGAGCTGCACCTCATCCGCCCGCTCACCCGCCGCAGCCGCCAGGGCATCTTCGTCTACCTCGTCCTGGACCGGGCCAGCGGCGACCTGGACACCGCGCGGGACCGCCTGCGGCAGATCGAATCGGAACTGGACGTCTGAGCCCTTCGCCCCTCCGGGCGCGGTGCGCCGCGCGCCGGCCGTCGCCGGGCGCGTTGTGCCGCCGGAATGCCACAAAAGGGGAAGAGTGGGTACGCACCGGTAGAGGCGGCGGTGGTGCGCGGTGACGTACACGCCTCCGGAGCCCGACGAAGGAGGCGGACGATGCACGTGGGACTGCTGCGCACGGTGGGTGCGTCAACGGCGGTGTACGGCCTGGTGGTCACCGCCTGGCCCGCCCTGCTGGCCAAGCCCTCCGGCCTGGCGGAGGCGGACGGGCGGGTGGCGGCGGCGACCCGTACGGCACTGCGCCCGCTGGCCTGGCGCGACACGGCCGGTGGTCTGGCCCTGGCCCTGGCGCCGGCCGGCCCGGCCCTGCGGATCGCCGCCTGCGCACGGATCGCGGCGGACTTCGGTGACGCGGCCCTCCTGGGCGTGACGCTGCCGGGCCGGGCCCGGCGTCGTGCGGCGGTGGCCGTCTCGGTGGGCTGGGGCGCGTTGTCGGTCGCGGGCCTCCTGTGGCCGACGGCCGGGCGGGTACGCGGGGCCGGAGGAGCCGGAGGAGCCGGAGGAGCCGGAGGAGCCGGAGGAGCCGGAGGGGCCGGAGGAGCCGGAGGGATCGGAGGGGCCGGGCGGGGCGACCGGAGCGACCGAACCAACCGGACCGACCGGACCGACCGGACCGACCGGGGCGCATGACCCACGGCCCCCACCCCCACACCGCAGCGCACCCGCCCCTCCTCTCCCCGGAGCACCCCCATGACCGCCTCCCCCTCCATCGCCCTGTTCACCTCCAACCTGCGGGTCCACGACAACCCCGTGCTGAACGCCGCCTCGAAGGGCGACGGCGGCGTCGTGCCGCTGTTCGTCGTGGACGACGGCGTACGGGCCGCGGGGTTCGACGTGCCCAACCGCCGTGCGTTCCTGGCCGATTGCCTGGCCGATCTGGACGACGCGCTGCGGTCGCGCGGGGGCCGGCTCGTCATGCGTACGGGAGACGTCGTCGAGCAGGCGGCGGAGGTGGCCGCGGCGGCAGGCGCCCGTGACGTGCACATCGCGGGCGGCGTCAGCGCGTACGCGCACCGCCGGGAGGAACGGCTGCGGCGTGCGCTGGAGGCCGACGGGCGGCGGCTGCACGTGCACGACGCGGTGATCACCGCCCTCGCGCCGGGCACCGTCACCCCGGCCGGCCGCGACCACTTCGCGGTCTTCACGCCGTACTTCCGCCGCTGGCAGGCCGAGCGCCACCGCGACGTGCTGCGGGCGCCGCGACGGCTGCGGGTCCC